>JAPDPX010000012.1 GCA_034506255.1 candidate division KSB1 bacterium
ATCGTTGTAGCCGTCATAACCGTCGATCTGAAGATAGCCGCGGAAATTTTTGAGCAGCTCATTGGGCCCGGCACGATCGCGGCCGGGACGATAATCAAAGAGCACCAGCCTGGCGAGGGGATCGTAATAAACCCAGAGATAACCCAAATGTGTTTTGCCGGCCTTGGTGCGATCCAAAACCGGAATCGGCGTTTCATCCGCCATGAGATAAGAAGACTGCTGGATCAGCCGGCGCTGAGTGTCATACAAAGGCACAAACCATTGGCAACTGCCCGCAACCCAACCATCCATGGTGGCGCCGGAAATCTCAACACCCTGACGGCGAAATTGCTGGCGCTGGCGATAGAGCGGCAGATGATCGACGAACTTGTTGATGAGGATGTGCGCCAACAGCCCCGGGCCGGCAATGCCTTTTTCAATCGGACGGCTGGGCAGCTTGGCAACGACGATCCCGTCACCTTCGGGGCGGGCGTATTTGGGGCGGATATAACGCTTGACGTAAAGCTCGCCCGGTTTATACTCCAGCTCTTCGGTGATCTCTTCGCCGATCTTTTTGAGCGTGCGGGTGTCTTCCGGCGGGGCGATGACGATTTCTTCGCGGCGGAGATGAGCGGGCAAAGGATTGCGGCTGGGGAGTTTGACCGGGGAAGTTTTCTTCTGGCGGCGTGTGTAGGTGATGGTCGTGGTGGCAACCGGAGCAGCCGGCTGGCGATCGTCATGCAGCGCGATCTCGAGCTGCTGATCGTTGGCAGCAGGAATGAAGCGCTCGCGCTTTTGGCCGAAGAGCAGGCGCTTGAGTTGTGCGAGCTCCTCTTTTACACGTTGATATTCAATAAAAAGCTCTTCGTATGTGAGTGTGCGCGCGGTTTCTGTCATGCTCAAATATAAGCACAAAGTGTGCGAAAACCTCGAACTTTTTTCATGCCAAACTTTTTTTTCGGAGAAAAAAATAAAAATTACTGCTCAAGCGAGGGCTGGCCACGCTGATAACGGCGACGGCGTTTGACCGAAGCAAGATCGATGCCTTCCAGGATCAACATCAACTCGTCGTAGCGCAGCTCCAGAGAGGTGTGGCTGGCGAAATTGTCGGGCAGTTGAAAGGTGCCCTGCTCCAGGCGTTTGTAGAAGAGCCAGAAGCCGGTGCGATCCCACAGGAGAAGCTTCATGCGATCGCGCCGGCGGTTGAGAAAGATATAGACTTCCCCGCTCATGGGGTCACGCGCCAAAATGGAAGTGACGATCCCGGACAAGCCGTCGAAGCTCTTGCGCATATCGGTGGCTTGGGAATAGAGATAAAATCTCAGGCCGGGAGAGAGTGCGATCATGGCTCTACTCCGGCGGCGCACAACAGGCGGGTGAGCAATTGCACAGCGATGTCGCCCGAGAAATGGACCAACACGCCGTTGGGAAACTCCAGGGTGCAGGACGCGGCGCGGTGGGCGGTCGGCTCAAGCTGGAGCGGAACGAAGCCGGGGGCGGCAGGGCGCAAATTGGGGGCCTGGCTTTCAGCGGCGCGGTACTTTCGCAGCCAGGTGAGAAACGTGGGGTAAGCCAGTTTTTCCCGCTGGCAGAATTGCTTCTGAGTCAGACCGCTGGCGAGATACTTTTTGATGAGGGCAAGACGCGCCGCGGGACACACCCGCCGTCTGCGAGACCACATGGGACTCCTCCTGGTGAATTTTGCGCAAAGATACGCAGCGATTCACCAAGAGGAAAGATGCGGTTCACCGAGGGGATACTGCAAAACGAATGGTTTTCGGAAGACAAACAATGAGGCACCGAAAATGACAAGGCCATCCCGGCGGGATGGCCTTGGGTCGCGCGGGGCTTTGCCCATCGCAACAGGAACACCACTGTTCTCACCCGTCCGGTCACGCGCTATGCCCTCTGCGCGCGGCAACAGCGGAGAGAGAAACAACTCAGAAGCGATACGACATGCGGCCGTAATAGTAGCGGCCGTTAAAACCGAAGGGGGAAATACTGTTGTAAATCAGGATGCCATTGAAGTTGTTGGCCGGGATGTTTTGCTCGGGGTACACGTCAAAGACATTGTTGGCGCCGACTCCGACGGTGAATTTTCCCCAGAAATTGTAGGAGACCTCGGCATCGGTGATCCACTTGGCATCAAATGTCTGGTCGTTCGCGGGGTTGACATTGCGCGAGGTGACTTCACCGAAGCGGATGGTGCGCGCCATCACGCCCAGGCTGCCCAGGCTGTAGTTCGCCATCAAATTGATGTTGTCCTTGGGCTGGCCTTCTTCGATGCGGCCACGCTCCACCCGGCCGAACAGGGTTTCTTCGAAGCCTTGCAGTTGTGGCGGAGTGGGTGCCACGCGGGTGACTTCGGTTTCATTCTTGTTGAAGGCGCCGGTCAACCGCAGGGTGCTGCGGCCGAACTGAAAGGCATAACGCACGATGACATCGACGCCCTGGGTTCTGGTATCGATGGCGTTGGTGAAGAAGCGGCCGCCGCTGGCACCGAATGGCCGCAGCAGATCAGCGATGCGTGTGCCGGTGAAATTCTCCGAGAACACGATGCGATCATCGATGGTGATGCGGTAAAAATCCGCGGTGACGGAAAGGTTCGTAATCGGATCCAGCGTGAAGCCGGCGCTTATGTTCACCGACTTCTCCGGTTTCAGCGGTTCGGCACCCAGCGCCTTGGCTTGCGGGCTTTCCACCGGGAAGGTCTTCACTTCAAACGGCACACCGTTGATGAAGTTGGTGGCGGTGGAGGAGAAATACGACTGGCCGAGCGAAGGCGCGCGGAAACCGGTACTCACCGCGCCGCGCAGGGCAAAGTTTTCCACCGGCTCGAAACGCAGCGCCAGCTTGCCGTTGGTGGTCGAGCCGAAATCGCTGTAATTCTCATAGCGAGCGGCGGCGCTGAGCGTCACCCGGGCAGAGGGGCTGTGCTCGGCATCGAGATAAACCGCCACGTTGTTACGCGATTTATTGGTGGCATCGGAAGGCCGGAAACCGGGGAAGACCTGCGCACCAACGGCCGCGAGTCTGCCGGCATTGGGGCCGTCCAAAATCGGCACCTTGCCGTCGATATAGGAGGCCTCCTCTCCGGCCTCGATTTGGTAGTTGTCGTAGCGGAATTCCGCGCCCATCGCCAAATTGATGGGAGCGCTCCATCCCACGTCGAGCTGGCGGGAGAGATCCAGTGTGCTCGTGCTTTGCTGAAAGATGAGCGTGCCGGCATAGAATTCCGTGGGACTGGCTGTTCCCATCGAGACATTGTTGCTGTTTTTCACTTCGAAGCGGAAGGAGTTGCGCCCAAACACGGTGGCCAAATCCCACAGCCAGCCGCCCATCGTGCCGCGCAGCCCCGCGCTCAGCGAGGCATCGTACACGGTGGAGTGAATTTCCGGCAGAAAACCATTGGGGTGAATGGCACGCACGGTACGGTCATCCAGGGCGCGACGATAGAAGCCGGTGGCCTCACCGCGGCGGCGCGAAAAACCGCCGAAGGAATAGAAGGTCACTTTGGGTGAAAGCGGCAGCGAAGCATTCATGAACAGCAGCCCGTCGCGCGTATCAGCATCGCCGTGGCGATGATTGATGCGGTTGGTGAGTGTGGGATCGTTGTTGCGCGGATCGCCGCTGAAATATTGCTGCCGCCTGTCCGGCTGCGAACGATTGGTGAGGCCGTGATCACGGAATTCCCCGCTGAGATGCAGAAAACCACTGCTGCCGAGCTGAAAACCATAGTTGGCCCCGGCTTGCACCGTCTCGCCATCGTTCTCACTCGTCTGTCCCACCGTGCTGGCAAAGCTCGCCTGCTGGTCGGATTTGAGGATGATGTTGATCACTCCGGCAATGGCATCGGAGCCATATTGCGCCGCCGCGCCGTCGCGCAAAACTTCGATGCGCTCAATCGCACCGGCGGGGATCGCGTTGAGATCCGTGCTGGTGGTGCCGCGCCCGATGGTGCCATTGACATGGACCAGGGCGGTGGTGTGCCGCCGCTTGCCGTTGACCAGCACCAGAACCTGATCGGGTCCCAAACCGCGCAAGGTGGCGGGCCGGACGTGATCCGTGCCGTCCGCGATCGAGGGCCGCGGGAAGTTGAAGGACGGCACCAGCATCTGAATGATCTGGCTGGTTTCGGTCAAACCTGTTTGCCGAATTTCCGTGGCGGTCAGCACGTCAATCGGCACCGGCGATTCCACCACCGTGCGGTCGGCCTGCCGCGTACCGGTCACCACCACCTCACCCAGGCCGATCAGGTTCTCCTGCAAGGCCAGGTTTTTGGTGACCGTCTCACCTGCTGCCACAGTCACTTTTTCGCGCAGGCGGTTGTAGCCGATGAAACTCACTTGCAATTCATAACTGCCGGGAGTAATCCTGATGCGAAAGGTGCCGTCCGGCCGGGTGGTGGCACCCAATTGCGTACCCAGCACAACCACGTTGGCACCGGGCAGGGGTTGTCCACTGCGGGCATCGGTGATCGTGCCCATGATCGTGCCCGCCTCCTGGGCTGCCAGAGGGGACGAAAGCAGTGCCAGCACACTCAACAACACCAAAATTATTCCGGTCCACTTCCGCCGGGGTGACACACGCCTCAGCCAGGTGTTGCCATAACGTCGATTCATACGACCTCCCTTCCATGAATGGATCCAGTGAATTGAGGATGTTTGTGGCCGTACGAGGAACTTTGGGTGGGCAGCAATCAGCAAAAATGACCGGAAATTGTCAAGAGGATTTTACATCGCGATGGCAAGCGGGGTGGCAGGCGGGAAATGCGGTGGCAGCATTCCGGCTGGTGGCAGGCGCTATTACCCCTGCCAGGGCTGCGCCACCCGTCGATTGGCGGGGCTCAGCCTGTTGGTGATCTATTTTGATCAATACCCGTCAATCACCGTGCGGCGCAAGGCAATCACAACAGTTACGGCTCCGGCATTTTGTCGAAAAACATTGTGTCGTGCATGTCCGCGCAAGATCGCAGCACGAGAACGAAAACATGCGCATCCATGATTCGCAACCGTGTCTGAAAATGCCGGTGATGGCGCGCCTGCTTTGCAGCCGGGGCGCGGCCGGCAAAGTGGGCGGTCATGGGCACGGTTCCGACCCGGGCGATGCGATTCATGCTCTCATTCACCGGAGAAGGGTCGGAAACAAAACCGTCGGGTGCACGGCAGCATTCAAAAGTGATAAACGATCGTCCATGCCGTTTCCTGTTGGGGCGGCACGGTGCGCTGGTAAAATGGTTCGAAGGAGAATGTCCGCTCATTCGCCCACAGGGCGAGATCAGAAAGCGGGAAATTGCCGGTCACGCGCAGCTCACCACACAAATCATGTGCCTGGCGCGCGTTGAGTGGTTTGCCGTTGAGGGTTTCGAATTTTACATAGCAGCCTTCCGGCCAGTTGTATTCGGGATTCATCACAATGAAGCCGTCCGCCTCCAGGCGGAAACCGGGATTCTCCGGCAAAGTTGTGAGCCCGGCAAGCTGGCAGCAGCGTCCGGCGTCCACCAATGGGAAAAAGGGATGGGCAAACCAGCGAAACGGCAGTGGTGTATTGCCGGTGTTGTACAGCAGCGTGCTGGAGCTGAGGCTCTTGTTCTCGAGCCGGACCTCCCGCACCAGGCGAAACGACCACTGTTTGAAGGTCTGCACCGTGGTCATGCGCAGGCTGGTGCCGGTTTGCTCGACCTGCCAATCCGCATACGCGACGGTTTGAGCATTGGTGAAAAGATGATAAGGGAGCTCCGGCCTGATTTTGTCAACCAGGCCGACACCAATAATGAGTTTGCGGTCCTCCAGCTCGCGTTCTTCATTGTAAAGGGTGAATTGAAACACCTCCGGCAGGCCCTGGCCGCCGGTGCCAGTGGGCGCAGGTGAAGGATACTCGGGACCACTGAGTAATGGCCGCCCCCGGTGATCTTTGACTTGAAAGACATAACCGCCCACGCAATAGCGCGGGCCCAGGCGTGCCCGGTCGGCAACCGGGTCGAGGAGATCGACAGTAAGCTGTGCGTTGTGAAGCTGGTACATGCGAGAATTACCCTGTTTGTTTTTTGTCAGATTGCTCCGGCGTGGCCGCGCACCGCAAAACGGCGCCGGTGCGGGGAGTGTGCTGCTTCCGGCGTCACGGCTGACAGGTTCGAGCGCAAGGCAGCGGTGACAGCCGCGGGCTTTGATTGGGGTGCTTCAATACGGCGCCAGCTCATAGGCGCGGTCGTAAGCCGCTTCGATCACCGCCGGGTCCGTGTCATTCTGAAACATGTGGGAGCCGGAGAAGATGAAACCGCCATCGTCTTTGAGCATGGCGAAAACGCGCTGCACCTCGCAGCGGATCTCTTCGACATTCATCACGGGCAGCGCGGTGATCGTATCCAGTCCGCCCATGAGGCAGACCTTTTTTCCGAAAAAATCACGCACGTGCCGGGGTGACATGCCGGCCGACTCCTGCACAGGATGCAGGCCGGACACCCCGAGCGCAAGGATGCCGTCCAAAATTTGCGTGACATCGCCGTCACTGTGCAACAGCACCGGCACCTGAAAATCCCGCGCACGCTCCACGATGAGTTTCGTTGCCGGATAAACCATGTCCCACCACATGGCTGGACTGAAGAGCATGGTTCTTTGCTGGCCCCAATCATCGGAGAGCTCGATGACATCCACGCCCGCCTTGATCGCGGTTTCCACACAGTCGGCCGTCCAGGCCGCCAGCTTGAAGAAAAGACGCTTCGACTTTTCCGGCTCCAGCGCCATGTTCAACAGGGCTTGTTCCGTGCCGGGCAATCCGTCCCGTTCGAACAGGAATTGCGACAGCTCGAACACGCCCCAGGCGTGACAGAAAACAGCGAGCTGCTGTTCATGAGCCGCGAGCGCCTGCTGCACGGTGACTGCGAGGATTTCGTCACAGGGCGTGCTGAGAATGGCAGGCGACTGCGGGTCATCCGGCTCAAGCTCCAGATAACGGTCGAGGTCCATGATTTCGGCATGGCGCGCCGGGCCGCCAAACGGGAAGCGCGGCAGCACGCCGGTGGCGATATCGATATGATAACGCTCCATGAAGGCCGCCAGACTGCCGTGACGGCTGCGCATGCGCATCTGGACTTCCGGATTCCAGCCGGCAAAGACATTCAAGGGCACGCGATCGGGCTTTTCGCCGGCGAACACGGCGCGGATGCGTTCACGGGAAGTCATTTTCATCCTCCGGTTCGTGCGAGCAATGCTTTGACACACTCGACGGCGGTGACTGCATCCCGGGCGTAGCCGTCGGCGCCGATCTCGTCGGCGAAGCGCTGGGAAACCGGGGCGCCACCGATCACAATCTTCACCTTGGTGCGCAATTGTGCGGCGGCGACGGCCGCGATGGTTTTCTTCATCTGCAGCATGGTGGTGGTGAGCATGGCGGACATGCCGACCACTCCGGGTGAATGGGTTTGAATCGCGTCCACGAATTTTTCCGGCGGGGTGTTCACGCCCAGATCGACAACCTCAAAGCCGGCACCGCGCAGCATGATGCCGACCAGGTTTTTGCCGATGTCGTGCATGTCACCCTTCACTGTGCCGAGCACAACCCGGCCGAGCGGTGCAACGCCGCTGCGAAGCAGATGCGGCTGGAGGATTGCCATGGCCGCCTTCATCACGCTGGCGGATTGCAACACCTCGGGCAGATACATCTCGTTGCGGCGCATTTTCTCACCCACCAGCGCCATACCGGCAATCAGACCTTCATTCAGGATGATTTGCGGGGAGACGCCCTGCGCCAGCAACTTTTTGGTCAGTTCGCACACCGGCGTGACGCTGCCTTCCTGCAGCAGCACGACGATTTTTGCGAGATCACTGGTTGCCTCCATAACACGGAACTCCTGAACAATTCAAAACCGGGGCATGGCACCGCCTTCCGGGATTTTATTGCGGGCGGGCGGGGTAGTGGCCGCGCCGGTCAAACATAGCGACCGTAAGTTTTGGCGACTTCGACGAGTGCGAACAGGTTCTCATCGGGCGTGTCACGCCCGCATTGATCGCCGGTGGCGAGAATGTAACCGCCGCCGGCTGCGGCAGCATCGATGCACGCCCGGGCCTCGCGCTCGACCTCGGCCACCGTGCCGTGGTGCATGGTTTCAAAGGTGTTGACATTTCCCTTCAAACAAAGCTTGTCGCCGAATTTTCTTTTCGCTTCGGCAAGATCGACATCGCCGCCCGGCGGCCGTTCCAGCGGCTCCATGACGTTGACGTCGGTTTCGTGATAATTGATTTCGATGATCAGCCGCGAGCGTCCGCAGGTGTGCTGGTGGCAGATGACGCCCGCCTGCCGGCATTTGCCGGCGATGCGCTGAATGACGGGCAAATCATACTGGCGATAGATCGCCGGGGAGCTGAGGCTGAGCGACGAGGAGGAGCCGTTGATCAAAATCTCATCGGGCCGGCCGGGCAGCACGCGATCGAGCATGCGATCGACAAAATCGCAGTAATACTCGTGCACCTGGCGCATCAGGTCCGGCTGTTCATAAAAATCGCGCAACGCCTGCAGCGCACCGCCCTCCCGCACCCACACCCAGAATCCCATGAAAGTTTCCAGACCGGGGCCATGGATGCCCAGCTCGCCGATCTTGTCGCGATTCCTGCAGGGATCAACGAACGGGCGTTGTTCCATGTACCAGCGCAGTTTGGGAAAATCCTGCGCGATATCCTTGATCATCCCGCTCATCTGCCAGGGCGGATCGGCGCGCGGATAGCACACGACTTCCGTGAGCCGGCCAAAGGGTGTATCCAGCCAGCGCTCCACCTGCAACCCGTCTTCCGAGGATTGCAGGATGCGTCGCGGCCACTTGGGCGCTTCATACATGGTGAGATTGTCGTAGATGTACCAGCCGTCGATGCCGAAATATTTCACCGCCTGAAGATAGGCTTCGTCGAGCGGCGGGTCTTCATGGAGATAGATCTCCCAGAAGGGTTTGCCCAGCAGGCGGCACGGCACCATGTTGGAAATGTCGGGCATGACCGGCACGTGATCAGGGATTTGCCGGCGCATGGCCGCAAGAATGCGCTGGCGCGGGGTCAGCGCGGTTGGGACAGGAGGCATGTTTTCCAGTCTCTTGGTTTTGGTGAGTGTGCGCTTGCAACCGGCGCTTCCAATTGCTGCCCGCCAAACCGGATCAGCCATCGCCCAATGTCACTAACTTTTCAACCTGAATTTTGCACCCGGATTGGCCTCCTCCGCGAGAAACGCCGCTTTGATGGTGACGACCGACCACCCAAGGGGTGGTGCATAAAAAAAATTTGCAGGCCAACGTGCTGTCACCTCCGGTAGGCGTGAACTGTTTTTAGTGAAACTGCTTTTTGCATTTCCCCAAACTCCGTCAGGAGGCCCTGCTCAAAAAACCGCGCCCGCTCACGAGAAATTCTACAGGCCCATCCTGACGGAGTTTAAAGACAGGCAAGCTTCCCATGTCTGCAAACAGTTCACTCCTTCCAGAGTTTTATGAACAAGCTGTTTCTTCCGGGCAACAGCAAGTCAATATGCAAAATTCAGGTTGTATCCAAAACTGCTGCCCATACAGGAGGTCCAACGACCGGCCTGCTTGAAAGAACGCGACTGCCGCCCGGGGTTCTTATTGAACTGGAACGCCAAACCAAAGAAAGCAGGCATACCACGAATGAGGAAAAATTGCAACGCATGATTGCACGCAAAAGCATGAAGAACACAAAGAAATCCTGCGCGTGCTTGGCGGCTTGGCGGTTGACAGATTTGGTTGCGGCCTGAAAGCCGCGCTGCGCCTGCACGGTTCAATTTTGCCTTACCAGCTCGAGCATCACGCTCCCGCCCCATTTGCCGCGCCAGGCATCGGGCAAAGTCCCGCCGCGCTGCGGAGTGAAACCCTTTTCTTTGAATGCTTCCAGTCTGATCACCAATTCACCCGGCGGAGGGGAAACCCGGGGTGTCACCACCGCGATACTGGCGCGGCGGCCATCCGCGGAAACGTGCACCTGCAACGAGAGCGTTCCCCATTCCGTGGGAGCCTCCGGCAGCGCGATCGTGGCATTGGAAGACAGCCACGCCGGCGGGACACCTGCAAGCAGTTCGATCTCCCGTCCGCGCTCCAGCACCAACAGATGGCGCACCAAGCCGAGGAAGAACGCACTGGCGCTGGCATTCGAGACATCGCCGGAAGTGCGGCGGCCAACCTCGCGGGGATGCTGTTCCTCCACCCAGGTTGCCAGCGGCGAGGCATGATTGGCGATGGCGTAGAGCGCCGCCACCGCGCGTGCGCGATTCCCGCACCACAAATGTGCGAGGCCACGCAGGGCGTCAAAGAAAGGCCAAAGTCCGTTCTGCAGCCAGCCGGTGTTTACGGTCAGGCCTTGTTTGAGGCTGTCGTCGAGCACGGCCAGGGTGCCGGCGAGCAATTCCCCGTCACATGCCAGGAAGCCACCGCGAAAGGCGGCCTCCAATGGCGCCCACTGGCCGCGCTGCGGCACCTCGGATTGGGTCGTGTCGGCGATGCGCACGGGCAAATACCAATGGCCGTGCGGGTCACGGCGCTTGTCGCGCTCATAGGCACGGCGAAAGGAGGCCATGAAATCATCAAAAAACGCCTGCCATCTTCGCGCTCCGGCCTCCTCCCCCAGCCAGCGGGCGGCGGCGACCGCCGTGTGCGTTGCAATCAATGACCAGTAGACGCTGCTGTATTCGGCATTGATGCCGGCGATGCCGCCGTCCGTGAAGCCTGGTGGCATCAGGCCGAAATACGAAGCGCCGGAGTCTGCCAGGGTTTGTGCACGGGTGCGTGCAATCCATTCCAGGCCGCGTGTGACCGCGGGCCAGTGTGCGCGCAGCCAGCCGGCGTCATTGGCCAGGCGGCTGTAGCGGCAGATGAGGTAAATCAGCAGCGGCGTTTCGCGATGCATGGCATGCGGCGCCATCACCCGCACCTGGCCATCGCTGCCCTGAAAACGCATGACATTTTCCACCACGGCGCGGGCAGCCGCGAGATCGCCCAGAAAAGCTGCGGCTTCGATGGCGTAGACCACATCGTGCATCCACAAGCCACGATACACCGAAGGCCCGGGTTGAAACTGCAACCGGCCATCCACCATCTCGCGCATCTGATAGAGATTGCGAATGCTGGCATCCAGCACGTATTGCAGCCCGTCATCAGGCAGGCGGATGCGATCATAAGGCAGGCCGGCCTGCTGCTGCCAAAATTGGCGGCTGCGCTGCAGTTCCGCGTGCAAATCAGGAACGTGTGTGATGCCCGCCGCACCGCGCCGGCCGTGCACCACAATCACTTCCACCTGGCGGGTGCCGCGCGGCAGTGCCAGGCGCCAGCCGCCTTTCGTTTGAGTGGCGCGCCGGGCAGCCGGTCTGCTCAGCAAATAAGGCCGGCCCTCCCACAGCAACCTGCCGTTTGCCGCATCAAATGCCAGCTCGCGGTTGGTTTGTATGATGATTTCCGGGGTGACGGTGTCACTGTTGAAAGTGGCGAGCATGGCATCTAGACGGGGCGCGGGCGCAGCCGTTTCATATTCCAGACCACAGGGATGGTAAATCTCCGCCTGCGCCGACAGCTCACCGCGCAAAACGGCTTCGGCGGAAACAGCGGCGTCTGCCGGGAAGATCCAAAAGCCGTTGAGAAAGACATTGGGATCCGGACTGGTGAGCGCGGCGTGCACTGCCAGCGTCAAAACACCGTCGCGGTTTTCATCCCTGCCATCAAACAGCAAAACGTGCGGTTGATTGCGCTCACCGGCGGCGAGCGGATCAAAAAGACGCGGGGCGGTGCCCTCCACGTGCAATTCCAAAATGCGCATGCCGGGCCGGGGCTTGTATGGCTCGCACAGGCCAAGCGCCACCTTTTTGGCGCTGCCGGCTGCCACCGGGACGCAATATTGAATCGGACGATTCACCCCCCAGGCGGCGTTGCGAAATGCCGGATCATGAAGGCCCGCCGGCGTGGTCCAGCCAATGACACCATTGCGGCCATTCCGCCGTTGCACACCCTGCTCCTCACGCGCTGGTTCCACCGGCCACCGCGCCGGCACCAGGGCGAAGCTTTGCACCTGTACGCGAATGTCTCCGGCCGCCAGTTCGGTTTGCGCAATTGCAATGCGCGGATGCTCCCATTGTTGTTTGATCACGGACAGTTCCCGGCCGGCAACGCCGAGGCCGATGGTGGTGAGCGGCCGGGCGTAGGGGCCGGGGCCAAAATCGCAGGCCAGTTCGCCTTTTTCGTTGATCAGGCTCTTCTGCCAGTCATCGGGCAGGCACAGAGCACTGAGATGCGTAAAGGGCGCATGGCGAAAATCGACGAACAGTTCCTGCGATTCTGAGGGGACGGCCAAAAGCAGGGGCAGAATGGCAAGAGTTGCCGGGAATGAAATGTTCCACATTGCAGGATTCCACGAAATTGCCGCTTCCAACCTGCGGGCAGACAGCATGCTCCATGCTGCCAACTTCCGAAAAGGCAGGTCAATGGCGGGCAAAACAATTCAAAAGCGATAATAGAAACAAGAGCGCAGATATAAACAGCGCACTCTGCTGGAGCCGCTTCTTGCTGGCGCTGCCTCGAGAGGAGAGGCAGGACAGCCGGCAGTTCCGCTCGGGACGCCCTGTTCATGGCACGACAGCGATCCAACCCTCAATATCAAAATCAACCTGCATAATTCTCCCGCGAAAGCAGAACGCTCGCGGAAAAAGCCATTTCGCGGGAGAAAAAGTGGCCGCAGCGTTCTCCCAATTGATCGCAACGGGTCATTCCTTACGCCGGCCATACCGTTCCAGCGCGGTGGCCAGCACGCCAAATTGATCGGTCAGCAGGCCTTCATATCCGCAGGGCCGGTCATCCCCAAAACGCCAATCCACCCCGCTTTTGTTGCCGCCGAACACCAGGCCGCGGGCCAGACCTTCACACAAACGGCAGAGCAGTTCTTCGGCTTCGGCGTTCATGCCGACCCAATAAAGCGCATTGACGAAATGTCTGGCCTGTGCCATGGTGCGGCCGCCGTTTTGATAATAACCGTGCGGATACCCCTGCATGATGTCGGCAAGATCAGCATCGGGAATATGCCAGAGATTGCCCGGCAATCCCAGGAGCGGATCCGGCATGGCCACGCGCCTGGTCTCCTGCCATAATCGCTTCATAATGGCGCGCGCTTCGTCAAAATCCAGCAGACCGCAGCTCACCGCGGCACCATTGACGAAGAGAAAGGCATAATCATGCAGTTTGTTTTCCGCGCACCGCCAGCCTGCCAGCCAGCCGGTTTCCGGGTTGAAGAACGTGGGGCGATAGTTTCTGCGCAACTCGGCTGCCCAATCGGCCAGCCCCGCGCTGAGATCGGCGGCCCCCAGGCCGGGGAGAACCTCCGCGAGCACCCGCAAGGCACGATAGAGAATGGCATTCGAAAAGGCGTCCTTCCAGCCGAAGGAAACAACATCGAACCAGCATGTGCTCCATTGGCCGGTGCCACTCACGCCGGTGCGAAAGCGGCTCTCGATCAGGCCGTCGCCGTCAAGATCACGGCGCTGCATTTTCTCCAATTGTCGGCGAATCGCTTCGCGATATTCGCGCAGCCAGGCCGCCGTGCCGGAGTGCTGCAGATATTCCCCGAGTCCCAGCAAACAGGCCGCGCCGGTGAGCAGGTATTCATCCTCGGCTTCATGAAAAACACCGTGCTGCAGGATGTTGCCGCTGGTATAGCCCTGGCCGCCTTCGAGCCAGCGTTCGAGTGAATCGCGCAGCAAATCCACGGCGTGCAGATTGGGCAGCAGCCTGCCCATGCGCGTGGTGATCGCCGACCAGTTGTCCATGCAAATCGGGCAGTGCATGGAGGCGCCATTGTTGCTGAAGGTTGCGGTGTCAGGACGGTAGGTGAGCGCGGTGAAGCCGCATTTTTGCAGCGCGGCAGCGACCGGCGCGGGTGTGCCGGCAGCAAGCGCGACCGCGGGCCGCGCCAGTGTGAATTCCAGTTCACACTCGAATTTTCCAGCAGGCAGAAAATAGTATCCTTCCGGCCGGGGGATCTCGCCGAGCTTCAGTTCGCCGGTGGTCAGATCGAGCGGGCGAAAAGCATCGCTGCGCCAAAGCGCGTGGTTGTTGCTGGCGGTGATGCGCAGCGTGCCGAAACGCGGAGCGTGCAGCAGCACGGGCAACTCCAGCAAACCGGTTTCGCCACAGCGTGTGATGCTGCCGAGAACATGCGCCGGGGAAACGGTCGGCCGCAAACTGATGAGCCAGGCACTGCTGTACCAGGCGGATACCTCGTGTGTCGCGGTGCGCGAGGCGCGCAGCAGCAGGCGGTCTTCTTCGATTTGCCAGTGCAAGTGATACTGCTGCCCGGCTTCCGGCAGCGCCAGTTCATACTCGACGCGATTGCCCTGCACGCGCGTGACGCCCTGCACTTCATAACGCAGCGTGGGCGCGGCCAGCGGCCGGGAAGCGAGCGGATGCAGCATCACACCTTGCGGAAAACTCCCCGCCTGCTGAAAGAGAAGGTTTGGCGAAGTGCGGCCGCTGCCCTCTTCATCGAGGCCAAGGTGGGAAAAGCCGGCGCGATTCAGCCAGAAACCGATTTCCAGGAAACGGGTGCGATAGCGAATTTCACCATCGTGGCACGCTGCGGTCACGCCGCGCGGCAAACCCGCCAGGGAAACGGCTTCGGTGACAAGCACCTGTTCGCGCCGCGGCGCCAGGCCGGCAAGCATTTCGCCCTCGAGCAGGAACGCGCCGGAGACCAGATTCCACGAGGGCCACCAGTTGTCGATGCCGCAGCGCCGGACTTCGAGAATCACCGCGGAAGTGATCACGCCGTCGAGGTCGAACCACCGCACTTCATCGGGCGCCGGTGCGGGCAGATCGTTGACCGCCAACTGCACGTGCCAGCGGCCCTCCTGCCAGACCAGCACGCGAAACGCCATCACCCAATCGAGATCCTGAAAGCTGCCGCATTTGTGATAGCCCTGCGCCGGCCGCACGCCCAGGCGTTGCAGTTTGGCCGGACCGTGGCACTGCAGGATGCGGGCATGAATGATGCGGCGGCGGGGGGCCTGTTCCTCGCCCGCCAGCGGTGTGGCCCACAACGCACGGCAGAACGACAACCGCGGATGCGAAAACAAATCACCCATGGGCGGCGTGTGATCCGCCGCCTGCAACAAATCCCTCATCATGAAATTCACCCTCGCTGTCATCCCTCAAGAGAGATAACCATAATGCCGCAGCAACTCCAATGCGCCCGGCTCACGTTCGAGCGCGGCGATGGCCGCCGCATGTTTTGCCTCCTGCCAGCGACCGATGGAATGGTCGTTCATCGGCCGGGCGGGATTGAACCAGGCGATGCTTTCCTTCACCCGCGCGGTTTCCGGATAGCGCAGGAAGGCGTCGGTGAAATCTTCTTCGAGGAACCGGCAAATGCGGCGCATGGTGGATTCATAATCGCGCACCAGCTCTTCATAGCGCACAGTGAGCACCTGCGGGTGTTGCTCCCAGCGGCGGCCGGCGGAGACATCCATCACCCAGCGATGCGGGGTCACCCAATAGCGCGTGGGATCGTTGGGATGCACCGAGGTCACCACATCGCGGCCGTCGCGCACAATATGAAGCAGGCGCACGCCCCTGCCGAAATGCTGCAGGATGCGGCCGAAATAGATCACATTGCGCGGCGTTTTCTCGCACCAGCGCGTGCAGGATGGGGGAATCGCGTGTTCCAACAAATAGCCGTAGATTCTCCCGAGATCAAAGGGCGCGTCGGGATCCGGTGTTTTATTGTAGAGACCGTCGGCACCATAGCCGTCGCGGCACAGCGCCGTGGTCTCGACGGCGATGGCGAAGATATGCGGATGGCAGGAAAGGATCGACAACAGCAGGGTCGTCCCCGAGCGGCCGCAGCCACCGATCACGACGGGCCGGCGGCTGAGCTGGCGGATGCGGCGCGCCAGCGGCCACGGCGCCCGGCGGTAAAGCGCCAGCGTGGCACGCCAGTTGGCGAGCTGCCAGGCCGGATATTTCAATAACGGTCGCAAAAAAGGAGCATCCAATACTGTCGGTCTCATCAATACAAATCAGCCTTGGAAATCCTCGCGCAGCGTCGGTCGCAGGGTTCACAGGGCTGCACGTGCCCACTGCCCGCACTGTTGTCTGGCCCTGCGCCGGCCCTCGCAAACAATTCCGACTCATGTGACTCCCGACAATCCTGTCGCAAGAATCACGCATGTGCCTGCTGCTTTGCCACTCGGAAAATATCCGGCCGTGTGCCCGCATTTCACGGGATGCCAGCCTGGGTGGCTTCGCCGATGGCATGGGCAGGCAAGCTGGCGTTGCCGCCGCAGTTATTCCGCTCCAGCGGCATGCGGCGGAACGAAGAGCTCCACATCGCCGAACGCCAGATTCAGCTCATGCTGCCGGCCGATCGTGCCGTTGCGGAGGCGTTTCATCTCTTTTGGCAGGGTGAGCTCCCGTTTGCCCGGCGAGGTGGCGACCAGCAGCGCGGCGTCTTGTGCCGCCACGATGACATCGGCTGCCGAACTCCACAGGGGGACACCGGCCTGTTGCGCCAGCCAGCGCAACAACGGCACCGGCAGCGGTGCGCTGCCGAGATAAACCGAATTCCACCCCTGGTACGATTTGCGCGCAAACGCCACTTCTTCGCAATCACTCCAAAATCCGAGCGGGGTTGCCGCTTCGTCACGCACGGCAAAGCGGGGCCACTCCTTCTGCTGCACGCCGAATGACAGCACCGGTGCGGGCGCGCTGCTGCGGATCAGCATCGGGCCGGGCATGGCAAGCAGCTTGAACTGAAAACCGGTGAGCTGTGTCATGCGGCCGGGATCCAGCCGGTCTTCGGCGAGGAAGCCAGGGGCGTAATACCATACCACGGTGGCATTGCTGCCGGCAAGCAGCGCATGCAGGTGTGCCATCTCCGCCTCCGTGAGCAGGAACAAATTCACCATCAGCAGGAGCCGGTATTGGTATGGATCTGCCGGTTGCAAATCAAAGCGGTAGAGAAAGTCCACCGGCGCGCCCACGCGATGCAGCGCCCGCGCCTGGGAATCCATGAACCAGCGGGTGAAGTAATCCAGACAATGGCCGCCTTTGCTGAAGGGGGCTTCGGCGCGCCAATGGCGTGTGGCAAACAGGCTTTTGGCATCGTACACCGCGGCTATTTGCGCGCAGGAGCGCAAATCCCACTGCGACCGCTGCTCGCCCAGCCGGCACATGCGCGCCACTTCGGCGATGATTCGGTCGTCCGCATACCAGCTCCGGCGCGTGCGCAACACCGGACCAAAATCGAACAACCAGCCGCCATTGCCGCTCACCAGCAGGCGGCCGAGGTCCCGTTGCAGAATGCGCTGCGTACCTTCCCAGGTCGTGCAACCCTCCCCGCCCAGCATGCACAATTCCTTCTCGACCGCTGTGCCGCCGCTGCCGTCGGGATTGACCGGCGGGGGTTCGAGAAAAGTTGTGGGATCGATTTCCACGAAATAGAGTTTGCCGTGCCGCTTGAGCGATTGCAGCAGGACGCGATAACCGGCATCCCCGCCGATGCCACGCGTGCGGCCCAGCCAGTTGCCGGCCTCATCGAAAATGTCATGCTCCCACCACTGCCGCGCTTCCTGGTTGGTGGTTTGATAGGAATACGGCCCGGCGAGAAAATCAATGTCCGGGCTGTTGAGAATCAACCCGGGGGCGAGATGGCCGCCTTCCTGCATCCAGACGTTCTCGAGCTGATAGCCATGGAACGCGCCGCAAATCACCCGACCGTTGGTCTCCTCCCTGGTGAGACGGGCGAAATGCAGGAGCACACCGGCATTGAACTCATGGAAACGCTGATAGTAGGTGATCACCTTCTGCTCGCACGCCGGGTCGCGCAGCAACCCGAAGGTGTTGTTGCGGCGCGCCGCGAAGTCCGGGACATGGCCGAGTTTCTCCTGCATGGCGGGATGCAGATCCGGCACAAATTCCGCGAGCGGATAATGCCATTCACCATAGATGCCACAGCCGATCTGATAACCAAACACGCGACTGCGCAGCGGCGACTGCTCAATATGCTGCAGGAAGGCGCGAAAGAGTTTTTCCATGTCGGCACGCCAGCGCTCCGAAGCCAGCGACGGCTCGCGCAGTTGAATGCCCCACTGCCAGCCGCCTTCCGGGCACTGGATCACCGGCCGGTACTGGCGTTGATCCTCTGGTTGCAGCGGCAGCGCACAAACGATCAATTCATCTTCATGTTGATCCTTCCACCATTGCGGCACCTCGAGCAACACGCGCGGCAGAAAAAAGGCCTGCGGATGCTGGGCCAGCAATTTGGCAAACAGCGCATCGAAGGCGGACCAGTCATACTCACCGGGTGCCGGCCAGGCCGCGTTGAGCCCCAGAATCGGGTGCAGCAAGCGGAGACCCGCCTGTTTGAAAAACGGCGTGCTGTGCAACAGACTCCAGCTCCAGGCGAGCAGCGGAAACACTTCGCGGCCGTTGAGGAACAGTCGCGGCGCGCCGTTGCGCGTTTCCACGCGCGCCTGCGCCGCCGGTTCATGACGCAGATTTTCAATTTCAGGGAACATGGTCATGGCGGCAGAAGCCCTCCGGTTGATGGTAATTCCTCAATAACCGGGTGGAGTGGCGCAGACATCCCTGCCTGCAGACAAGAGGCCAATGCCACTAATTTTTCAAACAACGCCAAAACTCTCACGCAAAGAGCTTTTCTGCTGCACTTGCCCGACAACCAGCCCCAGCCTCACAAAAATCACACAAGCCACCAAGTTTTCCCTCGTGCTCTTGGCAGGTGGCTTGGTTCAAAAATCTTCGCGGCGACAGTTCGGCGCCCTTATTTGATCTGCCCCGGCTTGGCCGTGGCATTCCGGCAGAGAGCATACGCAGGATTGCAAGATAAAGCCACGGTCAAACCGTGGCAGAACGGTTACTCTTTGTGAAATCCCTGCGGTTTCCTGTCCGTGCGTGTTTTGGTTGTTGGATTTTATCGCTTCGAAAAAGTCAGCACCCGACTTTTGCACCCGGATTGATCCCTGCAACGGGAAACGCCGCTTTGCTCGCGACGCCCAAACCACCCAGGGGTGCATAAAAAATTTTGCAGGCAAACTTGTGGTCAACTCCGTCAGGAGTGACCTGCTTAGTACTACAACGTTAAGTTCTAAAATCCGCTCTGCAACCCAAAATTGTCATTCCGAAGGAATCTTCCTCAGTACTGGGGTTGATGCTTATTTTGACATTATTCCAAGCGCTCAAGAAGATTCTTTCCAGCATGACATTTGGGTGGTGAAGGTGCCAACTCAACGTTGTACTACTAGCCCTCCTCAAAAAAACCGCGCCAGATCATGAGAATTTCTCCAGGCCACTCCTGACGAAGTTTGGGGAACACGCCATTTCCTCCGGGCAACAGCAAGCCAGCATGCAAAATTCAGATAGCAGCTTTGGCCAAGATATCAGCGCCACGTCCCCAGACGTAACTGAACAGTTGAAAACCGCGGCAGAGCGGCAGTGTCGTGCGCTGAAAGCGGCCGGGCCCAATGGGCTCACCTTTGACAGAAAGGAGTTTATGCGGGGATGCGCAATTCTTTTGACACGACGCCGCAATTCCAACCCGCTTCCTCGTGCGTTCCCAACGGGGATAAGGGCAACCGTGCAGGACGGCACCCGGGGAAATTTTCTCCTGCGAAAATCGACCCCACGAAATGGCTTTTCCCGGGGTTTCAACTTTCGCGGAAGGTTCTCCCCGCCACTGGTTATTTGAAAATCCGTTGCCACTCCGGATGCTGCAAACCTCCTCCCTAATACCGGCTCGCTTCGTGCGTGCCGTCATCCCCAACAGGATAATGGATGCCGGCCACCACGTTACTTCAGCACCACGCTGTCCTCCCAATATCGCCATTTCACATAGCCGACACGGGGTGGCGCGCCATCGAGTTGCAGACCGTGGGTGTTGGGCAAAGCCTCCAGCAAAACCCGGCCCCGATAGATCATTTTCAAAACTTCCGAAGCCGAGTAATGCAGCGTGTCACCCGTGCGCGTGACAAAAGCAAAATGAGCGTCGGTTTCCACCTCACCATAGGAAACACGGCCGGACTCCCAGGTGTAGCGCGGCCGGATGTTTTCCCGCACCAGCTCCGCGTGCAGGTCGATTTTGACGCAGAGATATGAAACACGGTCACGCTCTTTGAGCTCGACGCCCACCGCCGCGGGAAAAGCCGCCAGGGGCAGCAGCCGCAGCCCGGGCAGCTTGTCCGCCGCCCGCTCGCCGGCTTTCAGGGGGATCAGTGCTGTCACAAAAATCTCATAGTCTCCGGCGAGATAATGGCTCGACTGGGTTTGGTAGATGGCGATCTCATCCTGATAGTGCCGGGTTTCGGCATGGGTGCCGGCGGTTTTGGCGTGCGTTTCCAGAAAACGGAGGAGCAGGCGCTCATTCTGCGGCAGGGTGATGGCGCCGATGGCATCGATGGCGGTCACGAAATAATCTTCACCCTGTTCGAGAATCTTGCGCGTGTGCCAGAAGTTGGTGAAAGTGTAGTAATCCGTCCGCTTGACTTCCACGGCATCGATGACAATGAAGAGATTTTGCTCTTTGAGATAGGTGATGATGCGGTCCCAGGCGTAGCCCAGGGCCTCATCCTCCAGGCGGGTTCGGCTCATGTCCACGGCATGCAGCGTGAGGAAATCGATCTTGCGGGTGCGCACCGGGCGGTAAGCGCCGGAGTGCCGCACGAATTCCTGCAGAGGTTGCTGCCGGTCACGTTTGTTCAGGCGCACCACCAGGCGGTTGTGAAAATAGTCGGCACGGAACTGGCCGTAAGGCCCGCTCGGCAGGCCGTCACGATAGCCACCGTCATGCAACAGCACCGACCCGCCGGACATGAGCAGCGAGATGTCATTCTCATCGGCATGGCCGTGATGCATCTTCTCTTCTTCCACGGACAGCGTGTGACGCAGGAACTCACGATGCACAAAACCGCCCTCGCCTTCATCGCGATAGTTGAGCAGCAAATAGGTGCTGCCGGGCTGCCAGCCATTGCGGAAGACGATTTTCTTGCCGACAACATCATCGAGCACTTCCTGGCTGAGAGACTGCGGTGGCCGCACCGCCAGGTTGTCGTCACTCCACTGATAAGCCAGGGCCAGGGAGGAAGCTGCGCCGATGCCGGTTTGCGAAGGCAGTGCCGTCATCTTCTCGAACATGCGCTCCGCCACCCATTTCAGCTCGGGATCACGATAGCGCGTGGCGAGCCGTTCGCACACGGCAAGGTAGCGATCCCAGGTGGGATTCCAGTTGGCATCGCCGAAGTCGGGGAAGTTGTATGCCGGCGTGAACAGGCGCTTGAAATACTCGGCATAATAACGGATCAGGGGTGAATCGAACAGCGTCTCACGGCCGCTGAGGTCGGCATACGTGAACAGCGACAACAGCCAGATGGGATGATAAAGACCGGCATCCTCGATTTCCCACTGGCGCAGGTTGTCGCTGGCGATGGTCTCCGCCATTTGCCTCCACCTTGCCGCATGGGGATGGTTGGGCAGCGCCAGGCTGCCGTAATAAAGCCCCTCCGCCCGCAACATGGCGCGGTTGTGCGCGCCCCATTCGGGAAAGTGAAAGACGAAATCCAGGCTGTGTGCCAGATCGCTTTCGATTTTTGTCCGTGTGTCGTCGTCCAGCACACCGCTGGTGCGGATGCGCAAATAGGCGCGCACGTACGGTGGCAGAAAAAAGAAATTGGCCAGCGCCGGGATGCCGTTGCCATATTCGGCGCGCGTTTTGGCATAATCGCCGGGGTAGGTCTGCCGCAGGTCGCCATACCCGGCGAGCAACTGTGCCGCGCGCGCGGCATGAATCTTTTCGCCCGTCTGTTGATGCAAAAATCCCAGGGCATCGGCGAGATAGAGCGGTTCAGCCGGCGGGTTATAGCCCCACAACTCGCTGGGATCGATTCTGGCCTTCCAGGCGGCAATCACTTCGGGATGACGGGCCCAGGCGTGTTCGACGGCGGCGGTGATGCAGTCGAGATATTTCGACTTTTGCGAGTATGCCGGCAACGGGAGTGAAAGGAGCATGAGCAGCAGCAAAGCAACGGGGAGGATGGTCATTCGGATCATGCGCTGGTGACAGAATCAAGCGGATGTCGCTGTTGTTGCAGCGGGGATTTGCGCGCGCACCGCCGGCCGATTCGCGCGGGCCGGCAGCACGACACTCCAACACCGGCCGCCAGCAGGAAAGTCGCCAAAGACCGGAGGGTTTTGACAGCAACAGCATCTTCGGCGACTTTCACGATCCGGCCGTGCCGCCCGAGACGGGCGGGCTCCGGCATCATGGCGAACAAAAATGCTCCCAAGGCGCGGCGCTGGTCCCCGGGAGCATTGACTGCATTCGCAACGCGACGCAGGCGTCAGAACGTCACTTTGAGCGAGAAGCGGTGTGTCGTGTCAAGAATGCCGAACTCGGTGAAGGCATAGTCCAGCGTCACCTGATTGTCGCCCATCGGGACTTTGATGCCGGCGCCGGCGGAAAAGCCCTCCTCGGTGCGCGGCGCGGCGATCTTGCGCTGATCGAACTCGTTGCGCTTGGAGTCGGTCACGCCGGAATAGTTGAACTTGTAGCCGCCGCGAAACGCCAGCTTGTCGGTGAAGGAAAACTCACCGCCCGCGCACACCAGTTGGTCGGCGTCCTGTGGCTTGGTGGCATCCGCGTGCAGGGCCAGGGTGTACTGTTCCGTTTGCAGCAGGTTGATCGAACCGCCCACGCTGAACACCAACGGCAACGGCGAGCCGATGTCATAAAACTTCAGGTCGCGGCCGAGATTGTTGATGCGGGCGCCGATCACCGCCCCGCGAAAGCCGATCTGGTAAAGCGAGCCGAAGTCAAAGGCGTAGCTGGTGGCGCTGACATCATCGATGCCCTGGCGGATGAACTTCACCGTGGCGCCGAGCGACAGTTTGTCGGTGAAGTGGCGCGCATAGGTCACCTGCACGGCCAGGTCGAGATAATCATAGGTCGTGGCGGTTTCACTGTCATAGGGTTTGAAGGTGTTGAGCAGGAAACTCGGGACGACGTCGCGATCCGCGGTGATGCCGGAGACGCCCAGCGAAATGAAGCCGACGCCCAGGGTGCCAAAATCACCGAAGTCATGGGCGATGGCGCCGGCATTGTGCGTCAGATCAGCGATCCAGCGATTGTAGGTGAAGGTGGCCTGCCACTGGTTGTTGCTCAGCGCAATGCCGGCGGGGTTCCAGAACATCTGGTTGACATCGCCGGAGACGGAGGTCGCGGCGGATCCCATGGCCACGGCGCGTGCGCCGACGCCGACTTTCAGGAAGGCCGCGCCGGTGAGGCCGGTTTTCTTCACCTGGCTCAGGCCCACGCCGGCAGTCACGAGCACCACCACCAGCGCGGCGATGAGACGTTGTATGTGAGTCATAGTCGATCTCCCAAAAAGTGGACAACTGCGCCAATTCCAAACGACATCGCAACGATCGCGGCGGTTATCGCAGAATCGAGAAGTAACCGGTTTGCTGGCCGCCCGGATACTCCGCCACGTAGATGTAGAGGCCGCTGGTGACTTCGATGCCGTCTTTGGAGAACATGTCCCAGAACAGCGTGCCGTCGTTGGGGTTGGTGCCGGTGAATTCCAGCACATCGATCACCTGGCCGGAAACATCAAAGATCGTGATCTTCGTGCCGGTGGGTAGATTGAAGAACAGGATCTTGTGCTCCAGGCCGGTGTCATGCAGCGCCTGCTTCTTGTAGGGATTCGGTTTGACGCGAATCTTCAAGTCACCGGAGGCGATCTTCGCCGCATCGGCCAGGGGTGCTTTCAGAATGAAATCTGCGCCGATTTTCCGCAAACCATCCAGGGTTTTGGGGAAGTAGGAGCTGCCGGTGGCAAAGTGATAGGTGCCTTCCCACAAGCCGCTGCGGCCGTTCCAGTTGCCCTTGTGGCTTTCGAGGCTGGTGAAAGGCTGGCCGGCAATGACGCCGCTCTCGTTGTCATAGGCCGCCACGTAGTACCAATACTTGAAGCCGAACTGCACCAGCTCGTTGGTGTCTTCAAAGATGTATTTGTACTGGGCGGCATCGGCACCGGTGTTGAGATAGGTGGCCAGTTCCGCCTTCGGAATGATGCGCACCAGCTTGTAGGGTCCCCAGGCATTGGGATCCTGCACGCGGTAGAAGTCGGGGGCCGTGCTGAGATTGGGGTTGTTGGGCCGGCCCAGCGCCGCCAGCTCGGCATCGGTGGGATTGGGCTTGGTTTGCAGGTGGTAGGTCTCCATGATGCGCGTGCCCACTTCGAGCGAATTCACGCGCGGGAAGGCGGCGGCGCGGTAGATCTTGTAGCCCGCAAAATCCGCGGCGCTTTCGGCGCGATTGTCCCACTTCACATTCACCTTCACGCCCACGCTCGGCTCGATTTTCATGTCGGGCATGGGCGGCGGCTTCGGCACATTCCAGTTGTTTTCATAAGCCCATTGTGCCGCTTTGCGCGACTGCCGGGCGCCCTGCAGCCGGAAGCCCATATACTCCACCAGCACCAGGTTGATCGTCTCGCCCACTTCCAGCGAGAAGGGGCCGACGCCCACATAAAAATCACCGTCAAATCCATGGGAGAAGGAGTAGCCTTCGATCCAATCGTCTTTCGGGTTGGCGTTGCCCAGCTCCCAATTCTGCGCCCAGGTATTGTTGTACTTCATGCTGCCATCGGGGCGGCCGCGCTGGCCTTCCGGCTTGACGATGCCCACGAAGGACAGCGGATCGCCCTCGACATAGGGCTTGCTGGTGTCAAACCAGTTGGGGTCCGGCTTGAGATCGAACTTGGTGCGGTCCCAAATCTTGCCGCCATTGGCATACCAGGTGCCCATCGAGAGAATATGATTCTCCCAGGCATTGTGATCGTTGTTGCCATAGCCCTTGCTCACCGAGGTGAACCAGCCACGTTGGGAGCCGACGCCCACGGGGTGGCTGTCATAAATCGTCTTCTTGTCGGGCTGGGTCACACTGCTGCCGGTGGCGGGCAACGGTCCCTGCTTGACGGCAATCCATTGGTGCCCGACATAAATGTCCTGGTACCAGCGCCGCGAGTTCATGGTGTTGCCGAGCGTGCGCTTGCCATCCGGGGCCCAGGGAATGGTCACTTGTTTGCCCGAGGCTGTGGTGAAGGTTTTGGTGGTGGTGAGGTCGCCGGGTGGCGGGCCGCTAAAATTGACCGGGACATCCCAGGGATTGCCCTCCTCATCCGGGGTGGCATCATAACCGGTGATGACGCCGGTGAACCATCCCGAGGCGCCGCGTGTGCCGGCCAGGCTGTTGGTCATGCTGTTGATCGGCTCGCTGCGCATGTTGAGCACCAGACAGTTGATGCGGTTGTTGGTTTTCTCGGGTGTGCCATTGCCATCGGCATCGAGCACGCCGGTGTTGGTCAGTTCGAACTCAACCGCAATAAAGTCGTTCATGTTGGCATGGTTGATGGTGAACTGCCGCACCCGCATCTTGACATAGATGCCCAGGTTGGTCGGGCCCTCCGCCTGATACAGCATTTGATCCCGCGTATTGGGATCGACCCATTGCGCGGCATTGTCCGCCAAACGCTGGTTGTAGGGCGGCGGCAGATTGAGCTTGCTGGTCTCGAAGGCGTAGAGATAATTCTTCGCCCGTGGATCCGTCGAGGTGGTGAAGTTGTTGATGCCGGGGGTGTACTCGATCATCTCGATGGCCTGCTTCCACGGGATGTGCATGTCGGTGCCGGCAATCATTTGCGTCGGCGTCGTCCATTGCCGCTCGAGATTGCCGACGCGCACGACATACCAGGATTGGTTGGGGTTGTCCTGTTGCTCGTAATAGGTTTTCCGCACCCAGGTGGGCGCGAACGTGTCCCAGAGATCACCGGCAGTGATGACGCCGACCCTGGGATAGGGATCACTGGGCTTGGCGAGGCTCTGCGCCTGGAGCTCTTGCGCCCCCGGCACCCCGGCCAAAAGTCCGGCAAGTATGACAAGAAATTGCGTTGCTTTCATAAGTTTCCTCACGGTAGTGGAGAGTACCACGTTCGACGCTCGACCGAAACGGGCCGCCTGCCGGCGGTGCTCAGAACGAAAAGTCAATGCCGAGATAGATTTCCCGCGCGATGTCATACAGCGGCACGCCATCTTGTGTCGTCGGCCGGTTCAAATCACCGGTGGGATCCTGCTTTTTCTCCCACAGCGTCGCGCTCGGAATGTTGTAGTTGTCCCAGGTGAGAATGTTGCTCTGGTTGAACAGATTGCGCGCCTCTGCAAAAATGCGGGCCACGCGGGTGCCGCCCAGATTCACGCCCTTGGACAGGCGCAGATCGGTGCGATAGCTCCACGGCGAACGGGCTTGTTCGCGGCCACGGGGATCGGTGGTGGTGTTGGTCAGGAAATACCAGAAGCCGCTTTGCGCCGTGCTGATGCCGGTGACGTCGATGTCAAAGGGCAGATCCAGCAGGAAGGTCAACGCCAGACGGTGTTCGCGGTCAAAGCCGGAATCCAGCGCGTTGCCGCCACCCGTAATATTCACCGGATAGGTGTTCCACTGATAGCGATCGTCAAAGGGGATGGGACCGTCCACCGACGAGAATGCGCTTTTGTTCAAAGAAATGTTGGAGGCATTGGCTGCGCCCTTGATGTAGCTGTAGGCATAGGTGAACCGGCCGGAGAGCCAGCCGGAAGGCCGTTTTTCCAGGGTCACCTCGATGCCGCGGGAATCGGCGTAGCCAAAGCTGGTCAGATAGGTGTAGGAGCCGAAGCCCTGGCCCGGCAGCGGATTGATGGTGTAGCCGGCCGTGCCGTAGTTGCTGATGTCGCGGTAATAAGCCGTGACGTCGACGGCATAATCGGGCAGGAAGGACCACTGCGCGCCGATTTCATAGGCCGTGGCTTTGGAGGGTTCCAGACCGACATCCTGCAACACCGGCAGCGAGGGATTGGCCCAGTTGCCGTAATTCTCGAACAGCAGGCCGAAGGGCGGCGGCGAGAAGAAGCGGCCCCAGGAATAATGCATCGCGGCATTGTCGGAAATCGGATGGGAGATGCCCAGGCGCGGGCCGACAAACCACTTCACCGGCACATTGGCGGAGCGCAACTGCGTGCGTTGCAGCGCGCCATTGGGAAGCGTGTCCGTGCGGGAGACATTGTAAAAATCCTTGAACTGCTGGGCGCCGGTGTCGAACGCATCCACCCGCACGCCGGCATTGATAATGATGCCCTGATATTCGATGCGGTCCTGCACATAGAAAGCCCACTCCTTGGGATGCAGCTTGTACGAGGTTTGTTCGAAGGGGAAGTTCTTGTCGAAGGTCTTGATGACCTGGGTGCGCTGCTGGAAATTCTCCACCGTGTGGTAGCGGTACAGAAACCCGGCTTTGAGTTGATGGTGAAAATTGATCTGGCTGGTGAAGTCGCCTTTGAGCTGCAGGGCGTTGCGCTTGAGTTCTTCATAGTAGAAGCCGGGCTGGCCGAAGCGATACTGGCCGGAGCTGAACGGCACGTCATGATAGCGCTCGTTGCCCGGGTCGCCGGTGAAGAAAGTGCGGCGGGTGCCGATCACACCGGTGCCGCCCACGCCGAGATATTTCTCGGATTGCTCCTTGGTGCGCAGGATCAGGAAATCACCGTCTTCGCCATCCTCGATGATGCCGTCGCCGTCATCGTCGGAGTAGCCGAAGCGCGAGGTGCGGCCGGTGTAACTGGCGCGCACGTCATAGAACGTCCTGGCCGAAATGTTGTTGGTCCACGCCAGATAGCTCACGATTCCCAACTTCTCGTTTTGGGCATTGCCCACCGGGAAGAACTTGTAGCGGCTGCTGAAGGCGCGGTTTTTCCAACCACCCAAAATACCACCGTCGTTGATGATGACATTGGCGGTGAGCTTTTGGGTGTTGGTCAGATTGTAATTCAGTTTGAGGGAGGTGTTGAGCTCGCGGTTGAATTCATTGAGGAAACGGCCGTGGGAATTGAGCAGCCGGCCGGTGAAATAGAAATTGCCGCGGCTGGAGAGCGGCCCGCCCAGCGACAACTCCCCATCGATGGTGGGATCACTGCCCAGCCCATACTTCTCGATCGTGGCTTCGTTGAAAGTCATCAGATTGGCACGCACGCTGTCCGCCGCCTTGCGGTTGTTGAGCAGGGACTGCCGGTCCGCCAGATAGCGCGGCAGGTCATTGTAAAGCCGCGGGCCGGCATAGGTCAGGCCTCCGGCGCTGCTGCGCACAAACAGTTTGCCGGAAAGCTTGCGGCCGCCATCCCGGGTCGCGATGTTGATGATGCCGGCCGAAGCTGCATCATATTCCGCATTGAACGTGCCCGCCAAAACTGCCAGCTCCGAGACCGACTGGGCATTGACCTCCACCATGTTGGTTTCATTGCCCTCGGAACGCCGGGTGGCTGTGTACACTTGATACACCTGGTTGCTGCCCGTGCCGCCGGAAAAGTAGGTGTCGGAGATATTGATGCCATCCACCAGCGTGCGGGAATCATATTTGCGGCCGCCGCGAATGTAGCCGCGGAACGTGCTGGCCGTGGTCTCCACAATCTGCGCGAGGCTCGCCGTCGGCAGCGTGTTGTTCAATTCGGCAACGCCGATGTTCGAACGCGTGGCGGTCAGCGTCCGGTCAACCAGCGGCCGTTCCGCCACCACGGTCACCTCCTCCCCGGTCACCACGGTCTGCGTGAGGGCAATATCGACCGGCGTGGTGACATCCAGGCTCACCTGGATGTTGCTGATGGTGACGGTCTCATATCCGATGTAGGTGACCCGCATGGTGTAGACGCCCGGCGGCACATTCAGGATGAAGTAATTGCCATGCAAATCGCTGCTGGCGCCCAGCGTGGTTCCCACCAGCACCATGTTGGCTCCCGGCAACGGCGCGCCATTCTGCGCATCTTTCACCGTGCCGGCAATCTTGCCCAGGCCGGCCAGGGCGCTGGTCGCACCCAGGAAAATGCCAGCAAGCAGCAAGACACCAACCACACTTCTCAAGGCTCGATCAGGCATAACGACCCTCCGTGTTAGAAAACAGGGGATGATGTTTCAGATCGTTTCGCGGGTGCTGCCATTCTTTCACTGTCGCGCAAGACTTTGACCGACCGTCACCTCCTTTTTTTCTTTTGTTGATGCTCACTCCTGAACGGGTTTCATGTTCTGAGACGAGGCAGCTTGCAACGCCCACCCGGCATGGCTTTCACTACCGGCGTGCCGGGCCGCAAGACTCTCCGCACCGGACGGGGTGTGCACGCATCTGCCCTCTGAAGTGGCAAAAACAGCTTGGGGGGCTGCTGATGACAAGTTGGGGGAAAAGTAGAGATTGGATCATGAACCGTTTCGTCTGCATGGGTGTTGTCGACCAAAACCAGTTCACCAAAATTTCATGGAGGACGGCAAGGCTCATCCTCCCGCACGGCACGGCGAGATGGCTAAGGGAAAACAAGGGGGAAAGCAGTTAGTTGATGTATGAATCAATCATTATTGCCGCCAATATCTTTGCCGCGGCTGCGGAAAAAATTGGCTTTTTTGGCACATTGCTTTTTGCGGCGATTCGGCGATTTGTGACTTGCAATTCGCGGGCTGCGCGGTTACCATTGCGCAGCCGGCATCCCCCGGCGTGCCGCCTGTTGTCCGCATAACGGTTGCGCGCCCAGACCCGTTCTTCCGTTGCCGCCGGCCCATAGCCAGATGCCAAAAAAGAATTCACCGGAAAGGCAATGAAAGTTTTGCGGGCGCCGCTAGATTATTTTCGCGAATTTGCTCCAGCACGGGAAAGTCTGTCCGGCCGGCGGCTGGTCCAAAGGCATGCAGTTCCGTCCTGGCGATTGCTTCCCCCGGTTTTGCAGGACAATTTCTGACGCCGTCCCGGCTTGCTTTCCCAGACCAAGCCCTGTCCGGCAATTCATAACCAGCGGCAGGCGGCGCGGGCGCGCAGTGCAATCCTGCGGCCGCCGCCCTCATCGCAAGCCTCTCACCCCCCACCGGAGGTCAGGAATGCACATCCTCGGCATGCACGTGCTTGACGTCACGATCATCGTCGCCTACTTCGCAGCCATGATTGGGATCGGCAAATTCCTGCAGAAGCGCATGCACAGCACAGAAGACTATTTCATGGGTGGCCGCCGCATGGGCCGGCTCTATCAATTCTTTCTCAACTTCGGCGCCTCCACCGATGCCAGCCAGGCGGCGGCCGTCTCGCGTGAAATCTACCGCCAGGGCATTGCCGGCATGTGGATTCAATACCTGGTGCTCTTCCTGACCCCCTTCTACTGGTTCACCGCGATGCTCTTTCGCCGGGCACGGCTGGTGACCATCGGCGATTTCTTCACCGAGCGCTTCGAAAGCAAATTCCTGGGCGGTGCCTTTGCCGTGTTTGCGATCTTCCTGGCGCTGTTCGGCACTGCCGTCGGCTATCTGGTCTCCGCCAAAACGTTCATGGCGCTCACGCCCAAACCGGCTTCCGCCTATACCGCCGCGGAAAAACGGAGCGTTGAGTCCTACCACGAGTATCGCGAACTCAAGGCGCTTTATTCCGAGGGCAAACTGCCGCAGGAACAGCGGGCGCGTTATCAGGAACTGCGCAGCCTGGACGACCGGGGCGAATTGGTGGCCTTTATTTCCCATGTGAAACCGGTCTATTTCTACTTCGCCTACGGCACCATTGTCTGCGTCTATGTGCTGCTCGGCGGCTTGACCGCCGCCGCCCTCACCGATGTCATTCAGGGCGCCCTGATGATCTTTTTTTCCTGCCTGCTCATCCCCTTCGGCTTGATCAAGATCGGCGGGTTTTCCGGCCTGCATGCCGCCGTGCCGGAGCATATGTTCTGGCTGTTTGGCACCGAAGCGCTGAGCGAATATGCCTGGTACACCATTGCGGCGATGTCGTTCGCCAATCTCGTGTCGATCACCGCGGTGGCCACCGGCATGCAGGTGAGCGGATCAGCGACCAATGAGAATACGGCACGCTTCGGCATGATCGGCGGCATGATGTTCAAACGGGTGATGATGATTTTCTGGGCGCTGGCCGGCCTGCTCGCCATCGGCCTGTATACCGGGAAATTGAGCGACCCCGATCTCATCTGGGGCTACATGACACAACAGCTCCTCTGGCCGGGCTTCATCGGCATCATGATGGTCGGCATCCTGGCCGCCAACATGTCCACGCTCGACGTGCAATCGGTCTCGCTCGCCGCGCTCTTCGTCAACCAAGTCTACAAACCGCTGGTGCCGAACCGCTCTGAAAAGCACTATCTCGGTGTGGGCCGTCTCGTGGTTTTTCTGACAATTTTTGGCGGCATCGGCATGGCGCTCTACGTGAAAAATCTGCTGGAGCTGTTCAAATACTTCATCAGCATGCCGGCCATCTTTGGCGCCGCCATCTGGCTGGGCTTTACCTGGCGCCGGCTGAGCACGACGGCCGTGACGATTCAAATTTTCGTTTCCTTTTTGATCATGGCGATCATTCCCAACGTCTTTACCGCCTGGGAGGTGACCCGCAGCCATCCACCCTTTCTCGCCCACACGCAAGAGCGACAGATTGTGATTCACACCAAGGCGCTGCAAACCGATGTCGATGCCGGCCTAGCCCGTGAAGTGGGCGAACGCATCGCCAAGACCCGCGTCATTCCACCCTATCCGATTTTCTTCGACAAAGTGGCGCGCGAAAATCCCGAGGATCCCAATTCCCGGCTGATCGGCATCGGCCGGTTCAACGCCGAGCTGTGGGTATTGAGCTGGTTCGGCCTCGATTTCTCCGGCTGGAACAAGGCCCAGCTCGAAGCCGCACGCTTTGCCTTCGACGCCCTGTTTCCGCTGCTGTGCTTGATCGTGCTGAGCTATTTCACCCGGCCCGTCAGCCGCAAGACGCTGGACTATTTCTTCGCCAAAGTGCACACGCCGATCCAGCCCACGCCGGAGGAGGACAGGCGCCTGGTGCTGGAGAACGCGGCACACATGCATCACCTCGAGGCACGCAAGCTCTTTCCCAGGACCCACTGGGAGTTTCACAAGCCGCTAAAGATGGATTACCTGGGTTTTTTTGGCACTTGGGGGCTGGTGGGGTTGGTCATTCTCTTGTTGTGGATAGTTGTCAATCTCGGCGCTTAGCACCGCGGCGAATCAACGGGTTGGGACACGGCAGCCGCGGAGAATCCCCTCCCGGTATCGCGTTGCAGTCCGACGGCGCCTGAGCCTGTCACGCAGATCTGGCATGAACATGAACAAGAAATTCCGTCTCCAGCGCTTGTTTGGCACTTCCGGCAAATGCCTGGATATCGCCCTCGATCACGGTTTCTTCAATGAAGTCAGTTTTCTCAACGGCATCGAGGACCTCGCACCGGCCATTCAGGCGCTGGTGGCGGCGCAACCTGATGCCATTCAGCTCACCGTTGGCCAGGCGGAAATCCTGCAGCGCATTCCCGGCAAAAACAGACCGGCGCTGGTGCTGCGCACCGACGTCGCCAATTGCTACAATCCCCAAATTCACGAGGTGTTGTTCAGCCTGCTGATTGATGACGCGGTTGAACAGGCGCTGGTGCTGGATGCCGCCTGCGTGGTGGTGAATCTTCTGCTGCTGCCCAACCAGCCGGATTTGCACCGCCAGTGTGTCGCCAATGTGGCGCGCTTGAAACCGCTGTGCGAACGTTATGGCATGCCGTTGATGATCGAGCCGCTGGTGATGCGGCCCAACGAAGAAAATGGCGGCTATCAGGTTGACGGCGATCTCAACAAGATCCTGCCACTGGTGCGCCAGGCCTGCGAGCTGGGTGCCGACCTGATCAAGGCCGATCCCTGTGATGACCTCAGCCAGTATCATCGCGTCATCACGGTTGCCGGCCGGCCGGTGTTGCCGCGCGGCGGCGGCAAGGCCGATGAACGCCAGGTCTTGCAGCGCACCTGGGCTCTCATGCAGCAGGGCGCCAGCGGCATTGTTTACGGCCGCAACATCATCCAGCATGAAAAACCGGTGGCCATGACCCGGGCGTTGATGGCGATCGTGCACGAAGGCGCCAGCGTCTCGCAGGCGCTCGCGCTGCTGGCGGGCTAATGTTGTCGTGGCAAAGCCCGGTCGCCCACAGGGTTAGCCCGCAAGAATTTGGCGGGGATGGTTCAACCTGAATAAGGAGCGCCTGAGGATTTTGTTCTTACTGCTTTCCCGTTCAATCATGCGTTAGAGATTGCTGCCCGGCAATCCATTTGCAAACTACACTTGCACCGGTCGTAAGCATAACACCGCTGGCAAGCGGATTCCAGCAACCCCGGCCAAGGGCACGAGGTGCCTTGATGGCGGCACCTACCGATACGATTATTCAGGCGTTCGTTTGAACAGCCATGGTTATCTCCGGATCATTCTCTTTGCGTTCCCCGCGTCGTCGCGGTTCAGAGAAATCTTCGCGGTTGTCATGGTCGTTACAGGGTAATTGGCCATGTGCATTTGCACATCCCTCACGATGAAAATGTCGCGCAGACATCTTGTCTGCAGGCAGGCTGGAAGCCTGCGCTACGACATTGCCGGACAGCACACGCAAAATTCCCAAATCGGCAACTCATATGCGCCAAACTGGTGAGGCGCCATGTCTGCGCAACGCAAAATCCGCTTCGGCATCATCGGCGGCGGCCTGATGGGGCGTGAATTTGCAGTGGCCTGCGGCCGCTGGCCCGCGCTGCTGGAGACCAAAGCCCGGCCTGAAATCGTGGCAATCTGTGATCTCAACGAGCAACTGTTCGACTGGTACACCGGCAATTTCTCCTCGATCAAGCTGGCGACGCGCAACCACCAAGAGCTGCTCGCCGCCCCGGAGGTGGAGGCAGTTTACTGCGCCGTGCCGCACCATCTGCACGAACAAATCTATTGTGACATTCTCGCCGCCGGCAAACACCTGCTGGGCGAGAAACCCTTCGGCATCGATCTCGCCGCCAATCAACGCATTCTCGCCGCCATTCAACAGCATCCCGAACTGTTCGTGCGCTGCTCCTCGGAATATCCTTTTTACCCCGGCGGTCACCGGATGCACCAGTACATTCTCGCCAATCCCTGGGGCCGCATCATCGCAGTGAACAGTGGCTATCTGCATTCCTCCGATTTGAATTTCAACAAGCCGATCAACTGGAAACGCACGCTGGCGAGCAATGGCGAATATGGCTGCCTGGGCGATCTCGGCATGCACGCGCTGCATCTGCCCATTCGCGCCCGCTGGATTCCCACCCGGCTGCATGCCACGCTCGTCAAGATCGTCACACAGCGCCCGGACGGCAAGGGCGGCATGGCGCCCTGTGAAACCTGGGACAACGCCACCCTGCAGTGCGAAGTCATGCACCCGACCGAAGGCTACACCTTTCCCATGACGGTGAAAACCTGGCGCATTGCACCGGGCGAAACCGACACCTGGTATCTCGAGGTGCTGGGCACCCAGTTCAGTGCGCGCTACAGCACCAAATTCACCAAGACGCTGCAGACCATGCGCTACGAGAACGGCGGGCCGCAAGCCTGGCAGCATGAAGATTTGGGCTATGCCTCGGCCTATCCCACGGTAACCGGCGGCATTTTCGAATTCGGCTTCACTGATGCCATATTGCAAATGTGGGCCGCCTTCCTCGACGAGCTGAACGAACCGCGGCCCCACATGCCTTTCGGCTGCATGACACCGGAGGAAACCCTGCTGCAGCACAAGATTCTCACAGCGGCGCTGCACTCGGGCAGAACCGGCAACGCCGTTGCAGTATGACCCGCGGATTGTTCCGACAAAAACGCTGATTGCAAGCGCACACCATCCAACACTGCAGGCGTGCCGCCGGCCATGCCGGCCTTTGAACCATGGAGCGGCGGAGAGCTGTGAGCCCGGAAAGCCCGGCGCGACCTTTGCGCTGCGGCTGCCCGCCGGCCTCAGGCCTCCGGCGATGAGGGCAACTGCCATGAAACGATCAGCAATCAACGCGCTGCAGCGCGAGGCTGTTGCTTTTTTTCAGCAACATCATTTTCATTTGCCGCCGTGGGCCTTCTGGACGCCGGACGACTGGTGGCGGAATCGCGGCCGCGCCCGGGAAGTGGTCGATAAAAAACTCGGCTGGGACCTCACCGATTTCGGCCTGGGCAGGTTTCGTGAGATGGGTCTCATCCTGTTCACGCTGCGCAACGGCAGGCCGGGTGAGGCGGGCGGCAAGGACTATTGCGAAAAGGTGATGATCGCTCAGCAGGAGCAGGTGACCCCGTGGCACTTTCACTGGCACAAGATGGAGGACATCATCAATCGCGGCGGGGGCGATTTGGTCGTTGCCGTCTGCCATGCCACGCCCGATGAGCAACTGGCGGACACACCGGTGACCGTGCTCACCGATGGCCTGCTCCGCACGGTCCCGGCGCAGGGCGAAATCGTTTTGCGGCCGGGCGAAAGCATCACCCTGCCGCCCCGCATGTATCATCAGTTCCATGCCGCTCGCGGCAAAGGCGCGGTGTTGATCGGTGAAGTCTCACGCGTCAACGATGATGACAGGGACAATCGTTTTCTCGCGCCCGTGGGTCGCTTCCCCACCATTGACGAAGACGAGCCGGTGTTGTATTATTTGTGCACGGAATATCCGGCCTGGCTCTCTGCGGAGACCGCAGAACACTGAGGCAGTCGCCGCCGGCTTTTCTCCGGCAGAATCTGCCTCCCGCGGCTGCAGACATGCTGCGGCTGTGCTGCGCGCAACGCATTCTCCCGATGAATCGTACCGCCTTGCAACGGAATCACTCCATGGCAACCCTTTTCGACACCACCTGGACACGCGCCGGGCTGCTCGCTCACGTCGGCGACATTCGCCAGCTCGCCGATGTTCGCCTGTGTGAGTTGACTGACGGCCCCGGTCGCAGCGTGCGCCTGGCGGAATTCAAAACCGGATCGGGCTTCAGCTTCACGGTGCTGCTCGATCGCGGCCTGGATATTCACGATGCCCATTACAAAGGCATGGCACTGGCATGGCAATCGGCCGGCGGCATCACTTCGCCGTTTTTGTATGAGCCGGAGGGCCTGGGCTGGCTGCGCACGTTTCATGGCGGCTGGCTGAACACCTGCGGCCTGAGTAATGCCGGCGCGCCCGGGAGTGACGAGCTGGGCGCATACGGCCTGCATGGCCGGCTTTCCAACCTGCCGGCGCAGCTGCTCGGTTGCGGCGGCCGCTGGCTCGGCGACGACTATGAGCTGTGGCTGGAGGGGTGCGTGCGCGAAACCGCGGTTTTCGGTTGCAATCTGCAACTGACGCGCCGGCTCACCACCCGTCTGGGCGAAAGCATGCTGCAAATCGTCGACACCATCGAAAATCTCGGTGATCGGCCCACGCCCTTCATGCTGCTTTATCACTGCAATTTCGGTTTTCCGCTGCTGGCGGCCGGCAGCCGGGTGGTGATCAACCAAAAATCGGTGCGGCCGCGTGATGCCGTGGCCCGCGCCGGCTTCGACTCGCATTTGGTCATCGACCCGCCCCAGCCCGGCTTTGCGGAGCAGGTTTTCTTTCATGAGGCAATGGCGGCGGCTGACGGCATGGTGACCGCCGCGGTCATCAATGAAGCCTTGCAATTGGCAGGATATGTTTCCTATCGCCAGCGCGAACTGCCCGAGTTGATCGAGTGGAAACAGATGGGCGCCGGCACCTATGTCCTGGGTTTGGAGCCGGCCAACTGCCTGGTGATGGGGCGCGCCGCCGAGCGTGAGCGCGGCACGCTGCGTCAGCTCGCACCCGGCGAAACCTGCGAGACCCTGCTGCGTCTGGGGGTGGTCGAGGGGCCGGACGCCATTGATCGGCTGATCAAGACCATCGGTGGCGAAGGGCGGTGATTGTAGTTTGGATTTTGGGGATGACTGGCTCTGCCGCTGCCGGCAGAAAACTCCCGACACACAGCGGCCTCTTTTTAGTCGGGCAATCGCCGGCAGCACTTTGCCGGACGGGAATGCCGTTTTCACGATTCACGAATCTCCTGCGGAACCGCGTGCCATGAGCATCCGCAATCTCGACTACGAATGTTATCTCGAGGCCGTCAACAGCCAGCGCGCTTATCAGCAGGACTGGCTGAAGACGGGCTATGCGCCGCGGGGATTCTATTTGAAAGATTTCTGTTTGATCCCGGAAGGCAGCGTTTATCATCTCTTTCACATTGCCGGGGTGCCGAATGTGAGCTGCTGCCTGCCCGGCAATGAAATCTGGTTCGGCCATGCCACCACCACGGACTTTCAAACCTGGCAAACGCACGAGCCATGCTTCTACATCGATCCCGACGGCTGGGACAACGGCCACGTGTTTGCCCCGTTTGTGATCGCGGCACACGGATGCTATTGGATGTTCTACACCGGCGTGACCGTTGAAAACACCCAGCGCATCGGGCTGGCAACTTCCACAGATCTGTTTCACTGGCAGCGCGTAGGCGGGCGGCCGGTGATCCGGCCGGAGGAATATGGCTGGGCCTTCTGCCCCACCGAGAAGGGCGCCGCCTGCCGCGATCCGCATGTGCTGCAGCAGGGCCGGGAATTTTGGCTCTACTATACCGCCGTGACCAAAACCGGTCGTGCCTGCATCGCCCGCGCAATTTCGACCGATCTGATCAACTGGCAGGACCGGGGGCCGGCCTATCTCGAAAAGGATTTGACGCATCCGGAATCATGCAACGTGCAGGAGTGGCGCGGGCAATACCTGCTCTTCTTCGGCGGCCACATCGAATCCTGGTCGTATGTGATTTCAGACAATCCGGCGCACTGGCCGGAGCAGGAGCGGCGGCCCATTGGCCGGGGCATCACCGCAATGGAAGTCATCAAACGCGCAGGTGCACGCTGGCTGGTGGGATACTTTCGTCTGGGCCTCGGGCATTGCTCGGACGGCTTTCGTCTGTTTCTCGGCGTGCTCGATTGGTCACAGCCACAACCGATGATTCAACAGATCAGCCATGCTGCAGCGTTGGCGGAATTCGGCTTCTGATCGTGTCGTGCGGTCTTTCCAGCACGAGGCATTCGAAATCGCGACACGCAACACACGGGAATTTAGCCGGCGTATTTCTTATGTCATGCCGGCCGCGCCGGCTGGGGCAGACAACCGCATTGACCGGCCGGCCACCGCGAACCCCGCTTGCTGTCATTTTGCTGAAATCCTGTCGGACACGGAGCATCATCCGCAACCGCGCGCTGATGGCAGTGCCAGGAATGAGGTCTGCAGCATAACAGGGCGGGTGATGATTTTTCATGCAACCGGAGAGCGCCATAAGCGTTCCCGGCCAAACCGGAAATCCACAAATTCACGGATGCTTCATGCGACCTTCCCCTTCCTGCTGCGCCATGTTCTGGTGGCTTTTGCTGCTGTTTTCATTCGCCTCTGCCCTGCCCCAACCTTCCCATCCCCGCCTGCTGGCCGATGCCGCTGACATCGCGCAGGCCAAGCGCTGGTACCGGCAGCATGCCTGGTATCGCCAAATCATCGACCGTCAGCAGGCGGAAATCGACCGTCTCCTCGAGCGCCGGCCGATTTACGTTTCGCCGGTGAAGCAAACTTATCAGTACAAGATGTACACTTGCCCCAGGCACGACGTGGAATTGCAGTACGAGTTGTTCCGGCCGCACGATCATCGCTGTCCGGTGGACACCACGGAGGTCTATCGCGGGGAAAAATACGATGCCGCCTGGTCCGGCTGGTACAATCGCGAGCTGGCCGGCTATCTGGTGTGGATGGGCATTCTGTATCAATTGCATGGCGAGCAGAACTATGCCGAGGCCGGCCGCGAAATCCTGATGCAATTTGCCGATCTCTATCTCAAGTATCCCATCACCAACACCATCCTTGGACCGGCGCATGTTTTCTTCGGCACGCTGTCGGAGTCATTCTGGGGCGTGGACATGGCGTATGGCTATGATCTGCTCTACAACTATGACGGCTTCACCCCCGCCGACCGGCGCAAACTCAAGGAGAAGCTTTTCTATCCGCTCGCCGAGATCACGCAAAAGTTTCCGGAGTCGGCCTCGAACCGCCAGCTCTGGTACAACAATGTTTCGGCCGCGGTCGGCTTTCTGTATGATGATCCGGTACTCATCGCTTTTGCCCTGAAAGGCCGCTACGGTTTCGAATGGCAACTGGGTTCGGCCACACCGGCGAGCGGCTTTTGGGCGGAGGGCCCGGGCTATCACTATGTCGCGTTGCGCGGCATGATTCACCTTGCCGAGATGGCGCGCCACAATGGCATCGACCTGTACCGCCGCAATCTCGCCGGCCGCACGCTGCAGAAGATGTTCGACGTGCCCTTCGAGCTGATCAAGCCGAACTATGAATTCCCGCGCATCAAGGACAGTGGCGGCGGCAACCTGCAGGAGTACGCCCCCTTTTATGAGATCGGCTATGCGCTTTATCGTGACCCACGCTATCTCGCGCTGCTGCATCTCACCACCGTCAAACGCGACACACAGGTGGTGGGCGAAGAATCGGGGCCGGGCAGCAAGCGCACGCCGATCTCAATGTTCAACCTCGTGCCCGAGCTGCCCTTCCCCGCGGACACCACCAGCATTTATCCCGAAGCGAGTTTCAACCTCGAAGGCAACGGCTTTGCCATCCTTCGCAACCGCGAGGGAGACAACCGGCGCTATCTCTACCTCGATTACGGCCTGATGGGTGGCGAGCACGGCCATCCCGACCGCCTGCAGATGGGCTACTATGCCCTGGGAGAAAACTGGATCGTCGATCCGCTCAATGAATCCTACTTCAATCCCAATCTGCAGCTTTGGTATCGCCAGAGCATTGCGCACAACACCGTGGTGCTGAACCAGACCTCGCAGACATGGGCCAACGGTTATGGCCGATTCTTCGGCGCGCTGCCCGCGCTGCAAGTGGCCTCCGGCGGAAGTGTAACCGCCTATCCGGGCGCCACTCTCACCCGCACGCTGCTGCAGGTGGGCGACTACTTCATCGATCTGTTCGACGTCGACTGCCCGGAAGAGCGCCTGATGGACTGGCCGCTGCACAGCTTTGGCCGGCTCGAGATCAGCGGGGTCGCTCTTGAAGCACAACCACGCAATCGTTTCGGCCATCCGCCCGGCATCCCGGGCTATGATCAGCTCAGGGACATTCATGCCGGCAAAACCGATGGCCCGTGGCAGGCGAAATTCACCTTGCCCAACGGCAAGTGCCTGCTGGTGCTGGCCGTCGGCGAACCCGGCACCGAAGTTTTTCAGGCGATGACTCCGCCGATCGGCGGGTTTTACAAACAAATGGTGCGTGATCCACAGCCGGTGCCCATGCTGATGAGCCGGCGTCGCACGGCCAGCACGCGCTTTGCGCATCTCATTCATGCTTTTCAGCCGACACCCGCCGTCAGCGCGTTCGACAAGACGGAGGCCGCCAACACCTATCGTATCCACCACGCCCGCGGCGAGGATATTCTGTTTGCGGAAGTGGTGCGTTCGCGCTACTGGCTGCTGCGCCGCACCGCCGATCATCCCACGCTGCTGGCCGGCTTCAATCTCAACGAAGTGAAATGGCGGGAGACCACACTGTTTTCCTCCCCGCTGCCACTGGAAAAATTTGAATGTGCCTGGCAGGGCGAGAAACTGGTGTTGCTGGCGCCCGCACAATATGGCCGTCTGAAGCTCTGGGCGCCCGCCGCCAAAGTCGTGCACCTGAACGGCAAGCCCGTCACTTTCCGGCGGGAGGGCGACTATGTCATCGTGCGTCAACCCGAAGGTGTCGTCCTGCAAATTGCCGACACCACACTGTTCCTGGGCATGAAGAACCAGTTGACGATTCGCGTGCTGAATCCTACCGGCCGGCCGGTGAGTGGCCGCGTCAAACTCTCGCTGCCGGCGGACTGGCCGGAGCAGGTGCGCAGCCAGCTCGAGTGGTGGGGCGGCATCGTGAATTTACCCGCCTGGAACAAGGGACCGGTGCAGCGGCAGGCGCAGCCGGTTGCCAATCCCCGTTACGTCGGTTGGCTGCATGGCCAGCTTTCCGAAATCAAAGACATTCCCGCTGGTGGCGTTGTGGAATTCCTCCTGCCCATCACCATTCCGAATGCGGCGCCCGCCGTCACTTACACCGTGCAGGTCAGTTTTGGCACCAACACCTGGGTGCGGAAGTTGCGCGTCACCGCACCGGTCACCGCGGACTTGCTGCTGCCGAATGCGGAAAAAGAAACATTGCTGCTTGCTCTCACCAATCACACCGCGCAAACCCTGTCGGTGCAACCGCGACTGCTCACGGATCCCGCCTGGCAAATCTCCGCGCCGCCGGCCGCGGCTGTCAGCCTGGCGCCACACACCACGCAGAAACTGATGCTTCCCTGCAAACTCTCCGCGTACAACGCAAAGGAACAGCTCTATCCCGTGCGGCTGCAGTTGCGCTGTGGGAATTTTCAATCCGAAACGGTGCGGGATCTCTATGTCGGCGTGGCCCACTACGCCGCCACCCCGCCGGCGCTGCAGGGCAATTGGGAAGGCTGGAACCGCCGCACTCCCATGACCATCGACAAGGCGAATCAAGTCTGCCGGCTGCTCATGGGCAATCAACCCTGGCTGGGCCCGCAGGATTTGTCGGCGAAGGTTTATGCCATGTACGATGAGGCGTATCTCTACATCGGCGCCGAAGTCACGGATGAGGTGGTGATCACGCACTGGGATTTCCCGGTGATGAGCTATCCCTGGGACACCGACTGCATGGAGGTCATGCTCGACACCCGCACCAATTCCGAACAGGGCCATGATCCGCCCACACCGGGACTGTTCCGCCATCTTTCCCTGGCGGAATATCGCATCACTGACTTCGGTGCGAAACAATGGCAGGGGGGCGGTGCCGGCGGGCCTTTGCTGCCCAAGCCCAATTTGGTGCCCGATGCCGAAACCTACTTCACCCGCACGGCACAGGGCTACAATCTCATTTGCCGTTATCCGCTCGCCAGCTTGCAGGGGGTCAGAGCCGAGCCGGGTTGCAAGATCGGCTTCGACATCGCGATTAACGACAATGACGGTTTGAACTATCGCAAGAATCAGCACATTTGGGCGGGATTCACGCAGAATCAATCGTGGTGGGATGTGGGCACCATCGGGGCACTGGTGTTCGGGCCGAAATAAAACGGGGGCCGTGCCGGATATTTGCGCGCGCACCCGACAATCCACCAGCGCGGAAGATGAGACATGCCAGCTTATGACGTCGTCGCTGCCGGCCACCTTTGTCTGGACATCATCCCTCCTTTTGCCGCGGCCAGCCAGGCGCCGGCCCGCCTCCTGCAGCCCGGCAAACTGCTGCACGTCGGGCCGGCCGTGCTGAGCACCGGCGGCGCGGTGTCGAACACCGGCATTGCGTTGCGCAAACAGGGCTGCCGCGTGGCGTTCATGGCGCAGGTGGGGGATGATGCGTTTGGCCGGATCATCATCGCGAAGATGGCAGAATGGGGCGGGGTCGACGGCATCGCGGTCGATGCGGAACACGGCAGCTCGTATTCCATCGTGATTGCGCCGCCCGGAGTCGACCGCATCTTCCTGCATCATCCCGGCTGCAATGATTTCTTCAACACGCAGCGCTTGCATTGGGAGATCATTCAAGCCGCGCGGATTTTTCACCTGGGCTACCCGCCGCTCATGCGTTCGCTCTACGCGGATGACGGCCAGGGTCTGGGGGAGATGCTGGCCAGGATCAAGGCGCTGGGGGTGACCACCTCGCTGGACATGGCAATGCCCGATCCCGACAGCGAGGCCGGCCGCAGGAGCTGGCGGAGCTGGCTGCACCACGTCATGCCGCACGTCGATTTTTTCCTGCCCAGCATCGACGAAATGCTGTTGTTGTGGGACCGCAAAGCGTGGGAAAAGTGCCGGCAACGCAGCGGCAGTTTTGTCGAAGCCGTGGCGCTGGCGTGCTACCGCGAGATCGCCGCGGCCTTGCTTGCGTTGGGTTGCGGGGTCGTGATCTTGAAGGCCGGGCCGCGCGGCATGTATTGCCGCAGCAATGATGCCGCCCGCTTGCGCAGCATTCCGCTGCTCGCAGCCGGCGCGCCCCAAACCTGGGCCCACCGCGAAATCTGGGCTGCCGCGTTTCAGTCGGACAGCATACAATCCGCCGCGGGTGCCGGCGATGCCGCAGCGGCCGGCATCCTGGTTGCCCTGCTGCACGGCAAATCGCTGGAAGAAACCCTGCAATTCGGCAATTGCTTGGGCTGGCAAAATCTGCGCGCGCTGGATACCGTCAGCGGCATCGGCACCCTGGCGGAAACGCTGGCACTGCTGCCCGCGCTGCCGGTGCACGCACCGCCATTTCTCGATGAAAACTGGCATGCGACTGCCGCGCGCGGGGTTTGGGAGAGAAGTCCATCATGACGCGAGGTGTCCGTCTCGCAGTGCAGCCATGCGGGTCGCGCATACTGGCAACAACCCGGCAGGGCATCTTGCCGGAGACCTCTCTGGAACGGCACCCGATCAGGCTCAACGGTGCTGCGAATGAACAGCCTGGTAAATTGCAATTCGTCTTTGCATCAATTTCATCGCGGCAGCAACCTTCCACTTCGTGTTGATGGCTCCCGCGTGATGACGGCCATTTCAGTCACGGCACAACCAGCACACCTTACGGCATTCATCAAACACCATGACCCTTCCCAATTCAATCAACACAGTGGCCGAACTTGAAGAAGTCATGACCACACCCGGCGCGGCTTTGATTGCCGCCCTGCGGGAACTCCCGGGCGATCTGCTGATCCTCGGCACCAGCGGCAAGATGGGCCCCTCGCTGGCGCGCCTGGCAAAACGTGCCAGCGACCAGGCGGGCATACGCCGGCGTGTCATCGGGGTGGCACGCTTCGCCAATGGCGTGGCACGCCAGGCCCTGGAACAAGCCGGCGTGGAAACCATTGCCTGTGATCTGCTCGACCCCGGGGCGATGCAACAGTTGCCCGAGGTCGAAAACGTGGTGTACATGATCGGCATGAAATTCGGCACCACCGGGCGCGAAGCCGGGACCTGGGCGGTCAATGCCTACCTCGCCGCGGTGGCCGCGCAACAGTTCAAACACAGCCGCATCGTCCTGTTCTCCACCGGCAACGTCTATCCCCTCACGCCGGTGAAATTCGGCGGCTGCACGGAAGACGATGCTCCCGGCCCGCTCGGCGAATACGCGCAATCCGCGCTGGCACGCGAGCGTCTCTTTGAATATTTCTGCCGGCAAAATCACACGCCGGGGGTGATTCTGCGGTTGAATTATGCCATCGATTTGCGCTACGGCGTGTTGCTGGACGTCGCCCAAAAAGTCTACAACGGCCAGGACATTGATTTGAGCATGGGGCACGTCAACGTCATCTGGCAGGGCGATGCCAACACCGTGGCGCTGCGCTGCCTGGCGCATGCCCAAACACCGCCGCTGCTGCTCAATGTGACCGGCCCGGAAACGGTTTCCATTCGCCGGCTGGCCGAGAAATTCGGGGAATTGCTCGTCCGCACACCGGTCTTTGTGAATGAGGAGGCGGAGACCGCGCTGCTCAGCGATGCCGGTCGCATGTTCGCCAAGTTCGGCTATCCCGTGATAACCCTGCAGCAGATGATTGCCTGGACCGCGCATTGGGTCAAAATCGGCGGCCCGACTTTGAACAAGCCCACCCATTTCGAAACGCGCACCGGCCGCTTTTGAATTTCCCGAAGGATCCCGCCATGCCACCCCTCCCTCCTGCCGACATTCTCGCCGCCCTGCGCCGCGGCGTGGTGATTCCGGCACATCCGCTGGCGCTCACCTCCCAACGCCGGCTGGATGAGCGCCGGCAGCGCGCCTTGACTCGCTACTATTGTGCGGCCGGCGCCGGCGGCGTGGCCGTGGGCGTGCACACAACACAGTTTGAAATCCGCGACCCCAGGATCGGGCTTTATGAACCGGTGCTGGCTTTAGCGGCCGACACGCTTGATCACATCGAAGCGCGCACCGGCATCCGCCATATTCGCATCGCCGGCATTGCCGGGCCCACACCCGCCGCGGTGCGCGAGGCCCGCCTGGCTGCCGATCTCCACTATCATCTCGGCATGGTGAGCCTGGGCGCCCTGGCCACCGCCTCCGAGGCCGCGCTGGTCGCCCATTTACGCGCGATCAGCGAGATCATTCCCATCATGGGTTTCTATTTGCAACCGGCAGTCGGCGGCCGCCGCCTCCGTTTCGATTTTTGGCGTGCCGCGGTCGAGATTGAAAATCTGCTGGCCATCAAAATCGCGCCTTTCAATCGCTACGACACCCTTGACGTCCTGCGTGCCGTGGCCGCCTCCGGCCGGGGACATGAAATTGCCCTGTACACCGGCAACGATGACAACATTGTGATCGATTTGCTCAGTGGCTTTCGCTTCACCGCCGGCAACCAGGCCCGCACCTTGCGCATGGTCGGCGGGCTGTTGGGACATTGGGCGGTATGGACCAGGCGCGCGGTGAAACTGCTCGCGGAAATTCATGCGGTGGTGCAACAGCAGCAGGCCATCCCCGCAGCGCTGCTGCTCAAAGCACATCAGATCACCGACTGCAATGCCGCCTTCTTTGATCCGCACAACAATTTTGCCGGTTGTATTGCGGGCATTCACGAGGTGTTGCGGCGGCAGGGTTTGCTGGCAGGAAGATGGACGCTGAATCCCGCGCAGGAGCTTTCTCCCGGTCAACTCGCGGAAATCGACCGGGTCTATGCCGCTTATCCGCATCTGAACGATGACGAATTTGTCCGGGAGAATTTGGAGGAGTGGTTGCAGTGAGAAGCTGTGGCCGCCGGCGGGCATTGCCCCGGCACGCCGGGTGTTCTGTCAGCTTGCTGCGAAGAAGTGCCCCCCGACGCATCATTCAAGACGGAGCCTCTGAAACCTCCAGCCCGGCACCCGATTGTTCACGGGAGTCTGCAGCAAGATCCCGCCGGTGACCCTTTCTGTGCAGTCTGAAAGTGCGAACTCTCGAGAAAATGCGCTCGCAATGGCCCGGCCGTTGCAAAAAAATTTTCAGGCTTTTCACAACTGCTGGCGTTTGGGGAGAGACACGATCAAGCCAGCAATCATGGCAAGCAATCGCCTGCTTGCGGCTTGCTCTTCTCCGCCGGGGGATTGATCCGCAGGCTTTTTCATTGTTTTCCCGTCTTGCCCTTGATGCGCAGCAGTTGTACCGCCTCCGGTCTGCGCTTATAGAAGTCATCCAGGGGATAACACCCTGAGGGCAGGCCGTTGCGCGGGGCCGTGGTGCAGTCGCTGAAAGTGCGGCAGAGGCGTTTGCGGGCGAGCGGCCGGCCGGCGAGTACATCGGCGGGCAGCTCGGGATAGGACAGCACCATTCTCCCCAAACCGACAAAGTCCGCCAGGCGCCGGCGGATAACGGCCTGGGCAACATGCGGCAGCCATTCCTGCAAATAGGTGTAACCTGAGCCGACGAAAATCAGGTCCGGGCGGTATTGTTTGAGCTGGGCGGTCACGGCGATTTGGCGCGCGACGCCGGCGAGCGGATCCTCCGGCGGCAGATAGCCGTCGCAGGGTGGGAAATAAGCCGGTCGTTGAATGTGGGGATTGTAGTAGGGGCTGCCGGCGGTCACGCAAACCAGCTCGATCTGCAAGCTGGCGAGCAGGTCCAGAAAGGCGCGCGGCTCGGTGAGATCAATGTGCAGACCGCTGGCATCAGCGCCAAAGGCAAAGGGGCAATCTCCCTCCGCCGGTCTTTCCGGTTCGCCCACGCCCTGGGCACCGGCCCGATACGGCAAAAAATCGAAGGCGCTCAGACGCACGCCGATCGCCAGGCCCGGTGCCTGGGCGCGGATGCCGGCAACCAACTCGCGCAGAAAGCGTGTGCGATTCTCGAAACTGCCGCCATAGCGGCCGGGCCGCCGCACCGCACTGAGAAATTCATGTCCGAGATAGCCGTGGCAATGTTTCAGGTCGACAAAGGCAAAACCGGCCGCCTGAGCCAGCCGCGTTGCCCGCACGAAATCATCGATCAGCCGCGCCACCTCCTCATCACTCATGACCGGATGCTCGGCACGCAGCCCCACGCGCCGATCGAGCACGGGATGATGATAAAGTATCTGCGGCTCGGGCCGGTCATGGCGGTTGGGTTTGCTGAAGCGGCCGGAATGCGTCAATTGCAGGCCCACGAGCAGATCGCTGCTGCTGCCGAAATGGCGTTCATGTGTTTTGACCAGCGTCTCCCGCAATTTTGCCAACTCGGGCAGGTTGGCCGGGGTGATGAGCAATTGATTGGGATTGGCGCGACCATCGTGCCGGACGGCCACGGCCTCGCCGCCCCAAATCAGCTTGGCGCCACTTTGGCCAAAGCGCTGCCAGCGGCGGTAAGTGGCCGCGGTGGGCCGGCCCTCGGTAGTGCCGTCCCAGCCCTCCATTGGCAAAATACAGAAACGGTTGCCGATGGTGAAGCCGTTGTGGAGCACGCAGGGTTGGGCGAGCGGGGCTGCGGCGCCGCTTTCCAGCCCGCTTTCCAAAGGGAGTTGCAGCCCCAGTTCGCCAAGATAATCCTGAAACTCTGCGAGCGTCTTGAAAGAAGCGATGCGGCGGTATTTCATGCAGCCTCATCTGCGCAATCGAGCGTGGAATCAGTAGCCAAAGGCAAAAATGGCGTCAGCCGAAAAGCCGCCGGGCGCCTGAAACTTTTGGAAACCCGGGTGCTGCAGGAATGCAACCATCAAAGTAGATTCGAATCAAGAGCAGCCGGGCGGCGGCTGGCGGCGAGTGGCTGCAGATTCATGCGCCGTGCCCTCTCACAGCCGGCGGAGATGAAATCCGCCATCGACATTGATCACTTCGCCGGTGGAATAAGGCAGCAGGCCCTCGGCAATCGCGACCACCGCCATCGCCACGTCCTCGGGCAGACCCCAGCGTTGCAAGGGGATCAAACCGCCCTGGATCAGACCGTCGTATTTGTCTTTCACCGGACTGGTCATGTCGGTGGCGATGATGCCCGGCCGGATTTCATAAACCCCGATGCCGTGCGCTGCCAGGCGGTGTGCGAACAGTTGGGTCATCATCGCCACGCCGGCCTTGGAGAGACAGTACTCCGGGCGGTTGAGGCTGCTGGTGTAGGCACTCAGCGAGCCGATGTTGATGATGCGCGGCGCGGAGATGATGCCCGCCGTCTGTAACGCGATCATTCTGCCGGCCACAAGCTGGGTGAGAAAAAACGGCCCCTTGAGATTGACCGCCATCACTTCGTCGTAACTGGCTTCGCTGGTGGCGAGCAGATCCGTGCGCTGGCGCGGTGCCATGCCGGCGTTGTTCACCAGCAAATCGAGGCGCTGATATTGCCGCAGCGTTTCCTCGACCAAGGCGGCGCGGCCGGCAGCCGCGCTGATGTCGGCCTGCACACTGTGCGCGCGGCCGCCGGCTTGTACAATCGCCTCCACCACCGCCGCGGCGGCCGGTGCATTGCGGCGATAGTTGACCACGATGCTCCAGCCGCGGCCGGCGAGTGCCAGCGCGATGGCGCGGCCAATGCCGCGGCTGGCGCCGGTAATCAGAGCCACTCGGTTCATTGCGCGCCTCACGCACTGGCCTGTTGCGAATCCGCCCCCCACACGTTGGCCACCGCTTCCAGGAAGAAATATTCCCCCCACATCACGCTTTCATCGACGCCCAGACCTTTGCGCCAGTGATAGATGCCGTGCTTGAGAATGCCCTCCCAGCCGGGCGTGTCGTGCGCGAGAAATTCCGGCGTGGTGAGCGTGTCCAAAATGCGCCGGCTGTACTCACGATACAGATGCGCGCGCGCGGGATCGCCGGTGAGGCCGGCGAGCTGCCACAGGCCACCGGCCGCGATCGCCGCCGCCGAGCTTTCGTAGGGGAGTACGGGAGCGGGCTCGTCCCAATCGTTGGGCGGCACACCATGCGCGGGCGTGCGTTCGATGTAAAAATTGGCACAGGCTTCCGCGGTTTGCAGAAAGCGCGACTCCCTGGTGAAGGCATACACCGTGCCGAAACCATACAATGCCCACGCCAAACCGCGGGCCCAGGAGGAATCGTGGCGCCAGCCCTGATGGGTGGTTTGCCGCAGAAACGCCCCGCTCGCAGGATCGAAAATACCTTCATGGGCGGTGCTGCCATCGCCGCGCACCAGGTATTTGCGCGTGGTCAGGCAGTGCTGCCGGGCGATCTGCCACAGCCTGTCGTCGTGCGTCTGCTGTGCGGCATAGAAGATGATGCCGACGTTCATCATGATGTCGATGAACAGACTCTCCGGCGCGACAAAAGAGCACAGATATTGCCCCTTCTCCTGGAAGCGCAGCGCCAGCGTGCGGCCGGCCGCGATCACGGTCTGCTGAATCGCCGGATCACCGGTCAAATCATACCAGCGCTTCCAGGTTGGAAAAAACAGAAAACCGAGATCGTGGACAGTGCGGTCGTGTTTGCGAGGTTCAATCAGGCGGGAGTAATGCTCGGCCTGGCGGCGCCACCACTGCTCGCGGTTGTGCGTGTAGAGCAGCCACAACTGCCCGCCGAGAAAGCCCTCGCACCAGTTGGTCCAGGCCTCGCCACCATGTTTCCATCTGCCGTTTTGCGTGTAGATGGGGAAGAAGTCGGGATGTGTGGTGATCAAATGATGCAGTTGTTTCTCGGCAAAGGCGAAAACGTTTTCGCGCTTGCGTTGCAGGTCGGCTGGCGGCACGTCAGGTTCTCCTTGGCTGATCTGTTCGCTTGGTGTGGAGATGCCTGGTTACAAATTCTCGCGGCGGTTTTCTTGGTAGTGCAGGTATTCTTTTTTGGCCTTTATGGCATCCGGGCGCCGGCCCCGGCGCTCGTGACGTTCGGCCAGTTTGTCGATGATGGCACGCGAAGGCGCAAGCAGTAAATGCCAGGCCTGTTGAAAGCCCTCGCCCAGGCTGAGGCTGCGCACCGGCCAGATGACGCGCATGACATGTTTGATCGATTTCGACACCGGCTCATCGACACGTTGCAACAGCAACAGCGTGGCGAGGCGCAACAGGCCGGCGGTCAAAAAGAGAAAATGGAAATGCGCCCAGTGCAGGCGGCCATACTGCCATTCCCAGTCCGCAAAGATCATGGCCAAAGCGCCGCCCAGCAGCGGCGCCACCGTGGCCGCGATGCCGGCCACCGTGCCATCCACCGCGATGTAATTGGCACGGCGGTTGGCGGGCGCCAGCTTGTAAACCAGATTGGGAATCGCCAGCGTATTGCCAGCATCGAAGACGCCGAGCAAATGCAACACAATGTAAAGCCCGATGCTGTCCGGCGTGGTGAAGAGCCACAACATCGCAAACACCACCTTACCGATCAGACAAATCTGCAACACCGGTTTGTTGCCGAAGCGGTCGATCATCCAGCCCCAGGGCTTGAGTGCCAGCAAGTTGGTGAGCGTGGCCAGCATGACCATGGTGGAGACGAAGAAATAGCTCAGACCCGCCTGGGTGAGCATGTACACGCCATAGAACGTGCCGGCAATGCCCATCGCCAGGTCATAAACGATGCGAAACCGCAACAAACGGCGAAAATTCGGATCCCGCAGGGGAATCCGCAGCACCTCCCAAAATGTGTGGCGGGGGGATGAGGGTGAAAACGGCGCGTCTTCCATCCGGTTGATGATGCGCACCGCCCACAATCCAAAGGCCATGCCGATCAGGGTGAGCAGGACAAAGCCCGTCGGCAGCGGCGCAAATTGTTGCGCCTGCCACCAGTCAATGAATTTCCCCGCCAACACCCCGACGACGACACCCAGCGCGCCGCCGGCAAAGTTGCGCTGCGCGTAAAAGCGGCCACGCACTTTTTCGGGCACCAGATCCACCAGCCAGGAAACCCAGGGCACCAGGCTGTACACGCCCAACCCGGCGGAAATGGCAAAGAGCAAAAGAAAAAGCCAAAGGCGCCAGGGTGCGAATGCCGGCAGATTAATCGCAGCCACGACCGCAATCCCCAGCCACAGCAGTCGTGACCAGGCCGCAAAGCGCACCGCCATGGCCTTGCGCCCTCCGTGCTTTTCCAGGCGGCGAAAGGCGCGAATCTGCAACAGGTTCGCACCCACCTGCAGGGCGGCCAGCAGGCCGATGTGAAACTCATTGGCGCCCAGACTGAGCGCAAAGCCGGTGAGCACCACGCCGCCGGTCAACACCACCATGATGCCGGTGAGTGCGCCCTCCCAAAATGAAAGTTTCATGTTGCGCAGGTTGCCCGCCGAACCGGCCTGGTCCGCCGTCAAATCAAAATGAAACGGAGAGAGATCACGCAGACGCATAGACCCGATCACAGTCGCAAAACGATATGAGGCCGGCCCGGTGCGCGCCCGTCAGCGCCGCAGCGCAGAGAAGCAACCGGCTTTGCAATCACATTAACAGATTTCCTCTAACTTTCAAGCAGGGGAAAGGCGAATTTTTTTTGCCAAAAAGGCATGGATTTTGGGAGGGAAGATTTCAAAATTGATTTTGTTGTGAACGGAATCATGCGGTGTTATTCGGCGCGATGAACCGGCCCGGCTGCGCCATCTCCCCGGCGCACCCATCAACCACAGGAACTCTGACATGACTCTTCGTAATGCTCTGCTCCAGACCAAATGGCTGCAGCTTGCACCGCAGGCACTGCCGGTTGAGGAAACCTGCGCTGCCGAACTGCAACAGTTTTTTCCACAGCTTCGCGTGCGGCACGCGCCCGGCAATGAGGAGCCAGCCCTCCGGCTCGCGGTGGCGCATCACGCCTCTTTTGACACAGGCCGGATTGTAGCGGCAGCGCCCAACGGCCCGCACTGGGCATTCGTGCGGGTCAGTGCCGCCGGCGCGGGCGAACTGGTGACCTCGCATCCCGCCTTGTTGTTTGCCTACACCCGGCGGTTGCTGGAGGACTGGATCGACCTGCCACAGGCGGAGTTTGAAACCGGCAAATATTTCACCGCAGCCTTTCGCTGGCACCGGCCGCTGTTCGATTATCTCCTGACGCAAACCTGGCGGACAGCACGCGCGTTCGATCCCGCCGCGCACATTCGTGAGCTGGCGCGGGCTGGCTACACCCATGTGGAAGTGAACGGCCTGGCCATGCCCGTGCCCTTCGAAGATCCGGTGGCGGGCGAATATTATTCGCAATTCTATTCCTATTGTCCCGCCCTCGATCAATTCGTATCGAGTGAGCTGAATCGTGGTCTCTATCCGGTGGAATACCTGACGGCCAATTTGAATTTGCTGGTGCGCCATGCCGGCCTCGGCCGGAAATACGGCCTGGAGCCGGGACTGCTATGCTTCGAACCACGCTCGGTGCCGGAGAAATTTTTCCACAAATATCCCACGCTGCGCGGTGCCCGCGTCGATCATCCCTATCGCAGCCGCCGGCCGCGCTTCGCCATGACCCTCGCCCATCCCCTGGTGCAGGCCCATTACCGCGAGATGATGCAAAAGCTGCTGCATGCCGTGCCCGACCTTTCCTACCTCAGCATCTGGAGCAATGACAGCGGCTCCGGCTTCGAGTACACCAGCTCGCTCTACGTCGGCCGCAACGGCGGGCCGTATTTGATCCGCGAGTGGCGCACGCACGAACAGATCGCCGAGGTCGCCGGCAAAAACGTCGTGCGCTTCATGAAACTGCTGCGCGAAGCCGCCGCGCAGGTGAATCCGGAATTTCGGGTCGCGCTGCGTCTGGAGCCGTTCAAAGTGGAACATGACGTGATCATGGCGCAGCTCGAAGATCATCTCGATATCGAGGTGCCTTCCCTGCTGGTGCGCGGTTATGACCTGCCCTACCATCACGAGAAGTATCCCGAGGTGACGGGCATAGCCGGCAGCGTGCATCATCTGCATTTGGAGCCGCAGGAGAAACAACTGATCGCCGCGCACCAGCAGCGTGGCATTGCCTCCCATCTCATCTATTCCCACGGCAACGGTTACAATTTCGAGCCGCTGCTCGGGCTGCCTTATCCCGTCATGATCTGGCAAAAGCTGCAGGCGATGCGCCGGAGCGGCGTCGAGTATGCCGCCAATCTCGGCGGCTTCACCCCCGCCAGTCTGGCGCCTTATCACATCAACCAGGAGGTCTTTCGCGCCTTCATGCTCGATCCCGACGCCCGGCTCGAAGAAGTTCTGCAGCACAAAGCCCGGGAGTGGGCTGGTGCCGCGGCCGCGGATCAGTTGGTCGATCTCTGGCGGCAGAGTGACGACACCGTGCAACATCTCCCGATTCTGCCGCTGTTTTCCAATTTCGGTTTCGTGTGGCTCAGGCTCTGGGTGCGGCCGGTCATCCCCGATCTGCTCGCCATTCCGGAGGCGGAGCGCCGCTACTACGAACAATTCATGGTGAGCACGAGCAACAACACCAACCTGGTGGATTTGGGCAAGGATGTGCTCTTCGAGCTCGTCACGCAGGAGTCGGGGCAGCAGTTCGTGCAACGCGTCGATGAATATGTCTGGCCGCGTTTGCAAAAGGTGGTGGCCCGGGCGCAGCAACTGGCTGATGATCCCGCCTTCTCGGAACAGGCGCGGCGGGTGTTTGTCGATCAGCGCGACCGGCTGCGCGGCTTGCGCTGCTGGGTGGGAGCCTTGCGCAGCCTGGCGGCCTGGGTGGCGGGTGTGCACGGCTATCTCGCCGCCGTGGAAGAGAGGCAAAAGCAAAACTGGCGCGCTTATCTGGATGACATGATCACGCGCGACCTGCAAAACACCAGGGACTTGCTCGAATTGTGGGAAACCAGCCGGGTCCATTTCATGGTGGTGTCGCAAACCGGCGAAACAAGCTTCCTCTACGGCGAAAATTTCGGCGACTTGCTGCGCCGCAAGATCGCCCTGGTCGAACAGTATCGCCACGTCGAGCCCGCCATCGACATGAACATCATGTGGAAAGTCTGAGCGGCGACCGGCATGCCCGCCTGCCGATTCACAAAAGGATTCCCGCAACGGCTGCGCTGCCGCCCTGTAGGCGTCGGAGTTTTCCGCACGGCGCAGGGTTTCGTTTCCCCGGCTCAGCCGGGACGGGAACATTTGCAAACGGGGGCCTGGGCCAGTGCACGGGCTTGCCGGCGCCTCACCGGTTCTCTTGGAGCATGACTGCAATGAATTCCATGAAAATCTCCCGGCTGGAAAATCGCTGGGATGACCAAGCCTGCCGCGGCTTGAGTGAAGCGCAATTGTTGCTTTACCGTTCCAACCTGCTGGGCTCGGATCTGCGCATCACCAACTACGGCGGCGGCAACACCTCCGCCAAGATTTTCATGCCGGACCCGCTCACGCGGCAGCAAGTCGAAGTGTTGTGGGTAAAAGGCTCGGGCGGCGATCTCGGCAGCATGAAGCTGGACGGTTTTGCCACGCTTTACCTGGACAAACTGCGCGCCCTGCCGGCGCTGTATCGCGGCCCGGCGTTCGAGGATGAGATGGTGGCTTATCTGCCGCATTGCACCTTCAATCTCAATCCGCGGGCGGCCAGCATCGACACACCGCTGCATGCCTTCATCCCCCATCCCCACGTTGATCACACCCATCCTGATGCCATCATCGCGATTGCCGCGGCCCGCGACGGCGAACGCCTCACCGCCGAAATCTTTGAAGGTGAACTCGGCTGGCTTCCCTGGCAGCGGCCGGGTTTTGATTTGGGTTTGAAGTTGCAGGCACTCTGCCAGGCCCGGCCCCATCTCAAAGGTGTCATACTCGGCGGCCATGGTCTGTTCACCTGGGGCCAAACCTCCAAAGCCTGTTATGAACAAACGCTGCGCGTCATTCAAACCGCCAGCGACTATCTCGCCAGCCATCGCCGCGGGGAAATTTTCGGCGGACAGAAATACGCCGCCCTGACGGAGACGCAGCGTCGCGATTTTGCCATCACGCTGTTGCCCGTGCTGCGCGGCAAGGTCAGCCCCGCGCTGCGCAAAATCGGCCATTTCAGCCAGGCGCCGGAAGTTTTGGAGTTCGTCAACTCGCACCGTGCAGCGGAGCTGGCGGCGATCGGCACCTCCTGCCCCGATCATTTCCTGCGCACCAAAATCCGGCCGCTCCTGCTCGACTGTGATCCCGGCCGCGAAAGCGCCGCGAGCCTGCTGCCCCGGCTGGACGCCCTGCTGGAGCAATATCGCGCCGAGTATCAAGCCTACTACACGCGCTGCCGCCGCCCCGATTCGCCCGCCATGCGCGACCCCAATCCCGTGGTGATTCTGGTGCCGGGCGTGGGCATGCTCACCTTTGCGGCGGACAAAGCCACCGCCCGCATCGCCGGCGAGTTCTATGTCAATGCCATCAACGTCATGCGCGGCGCCACCAGCGTGAGCGAATATGTCGGCATTCCGGAGCAGGAGGCCTTCAACATCGAATACTGGCTGCTCGAAGAGGCCAAACTCCAGCGCCTGCCCAAACCGCGCAGTCTGGCCGGCCGGGTGGCGTTGATCACCGGCGCGGCCGGCGGCATCGGCATGGCCACTGCACGGCGCTTCCTGCAGGAAGGCGCCTGCGTCGTCCTCACTGACCTCGACGCCGGGGCGCTCGAGCAGGCCTGTCAGGAATTGCAAAATGCCTTCGGCAAAGACAACGTGCGCGCGGTCGTCACCGATGTCACCAACGAAGCTGCCGTGATCGCCTCCTTCCGCCAGGCAACGCTGGAGTACGGCGGTTTGGATATTCTGGTCTCCAATGCCGGCCTGGCCTCCGCCTCCCCGCTGGAGGAGACCAGCCTGGAGCTGTGGGACAAAAATATGAGTGTGCTGGCGACCGGTTATTTCCTGGTGGCGCGCGAGGCCTGCCGCCTGATGAAGCAGCAGGGCCTGGGCGGCGCCATCGTCTTTGTCGGCAGCAAGAATGCGCTGGCGGCCTCGCCCAAAGCGGCGGCTTACAACACCGCGAAGGCCGCGGAACTGCATCTCGCGCGCTGCCTGGCTTTGGAAGGCGCCGAGTTTGGCATTCGCGCCAACGTGGTGAATCCCGATGCGGTGCTGCGCGGCTCGAAGATTTGGACCGGCCAGTGGCGCAGGCAACGGGCCGAAGCCTATCAGATCAAAGAGGAGCAATTGGAAGAATTCTACCGCCAGCGCAGCCTGCTCAAACGCAGCGTCTTTCCCGAGGACGTGGCCGAGGCCATCTACTTCTTTGCCTCGGAGCTGTCTGCGAAATCCACCGGTAATGTGCTCAATGTCGATGCCGGCCATGCCGCGGCGTTCACGCGCTGAGTTCCCTGGCCACGTATGGCTAAACCCGGCAGACCACGCCTGCGCCAGCATGGCGTGCGGCGCGGCCTCCCGTGCGCGGCCGGGCAACGGCACCAACTCACCAACGGGCCCCGGCACTGGCACGGCCTTTCACAGCGTCACCATTTTAGGGAGGCGGTGATGAATTCATCCCTCATAAGCAAGGCCTACGATCTTGCCCGCGAGCGCTATGCCGAATTCGGCGTGGACACGGAGGCGGCGCTGGCGCAACTGCAGCAGCTTTCCATTTCGCTGCAGTGCTGGCAGGGAGATGATGTGGCAGGCTTCGAACGCGCCGGCGCGGCACTGGCGGACGGCGGCATTCAAGTGACCGGCAATTATCCCGGCAGGGCGCGCACCGCGGACGAATTGCGCGCCGACGCGGAACAAGCCTTCGCCTTGATTCCCGGCCGGCATCGCTTCAATTTGCATGCGATGTACGGCGAGTTTGGCGGCCGGCAGGTCGATCGCGACGCCATCAGCATCGAACATTTTCAGGGCTGGATCGACTGGGCGGCGAGCCGGCAGCTCCAACTCGATTTCAACGCCACATGTTTTTCCCATCCCCTGGCCGCCGGCGGCTTCACGCTGAGCCACCCTGATCAGGCGGTGCGTGCCTTCTGGATCGAACACGTGCAGCGCTGCCGTGCGATCAGTGCCGGGATCGGACGCCGCCTGGGCAGTCCGTGCCTGCACAATCTGTGGATTCCCGACGGCATGAAGGATTTGCCCGCCGATCGCTGGCGTCCGCGCGCCCGCCTGCGCGAATCGCTCGATGCAATCTTTCAGACGGCTTATTCGCCCGGGGAAATGAAGGATGCGCTGGAGGGCAAGCTGTTCGGCCTGGGCAGCGAGGCCTATGTCGTCGGCTCACATGAATTCTATCTCGGCTATGCCCTGCGCCACGGCAAGATCATCTGCCTCGATCTCGGCCATTTTCACCCCACCGAAGTGGTGGCCGACAAACTTTCCGCACTGTTGCAGTTTTTCCCCGAGCTGCTGCTGCATGTCAGCCGCGGCGTCCGCTGGGACAGCGACCATGTCGTGATCCTCAACGACGAGGTGCGGGCGGTGGCCGAGGAGATCGTGCGCGGTCAGGCACTGACCCGCGTTCATCTCGCGCTGGATTTTTTTGATGCCAGCATCCATCGCGTCGCGGCGTGGGTGATCGGCACGCGCGCCACGCTCAAGGCGCTGCTGCTGGCGCTGCTGGAGCCCCGCGAGCAATTGTGTCAGCTCGAAGCAGCGGGCGATTACAGCGGCCGGCTCGCCTTGTTGGAGGAAACGAAAACCCTGCCGTTCGGCGCAGTGTGGGATCACTACTGCCTGCGAATGAATGTGCCCCCGGGCATGGCCTGGCTCCAGGAACTGAAGCAGTATGAAAAGGAAGTGACGAGCAGGCGGGAATGAGGACATGACCAAATTACGTTCGAGAACTCACCCCGCCACGCGAATAAGCCACAACGCAATGCAAATCGCCAACGATTGGCTTGTTTGTATTGGCTGGAGAATTTTCGCGCTGCCAGACCGGTCGAGTTCTCAGTTTGTGTGGAAAGTCTGTGGAAGCAACAAAAGGCTCTCAAGCTCAGAATAGAATTCCAAGAGTTGGTGTGGCCCCAGGGCGTCAATTTTCAATAGCACTACAACGTTAAGTTGGCACCTCCACCCCCAATGTCATTCTGTAAGAATCTTCTTGAGTGCTTGGGATAATGCCAGAATAAGCATCAATCCCGATACTCAGGAAGATTACCACGAAAATGCCGCAGCGCAGGCTTCCAGCCTGCTGCAGACAAGAGGTCTGCGCTACATTTTCATTCCGCTGGGTGACAGGATGGCAGGATTTGCAGGATTTCAAAAAAATCGTGTTGATCCTGTTAGTCTGTCAAAAACAAAGGCTGCCGGGAAGCGGCCCCAGTTTTCAGCTTGTCTGAAATCTGGCGGGGCCCCTTCCGCTGTTCATCCTGCCTCCTTTCCTCTTCAAGCCCGCAGCAATGCCAAGATGATTTCCCCCGCCAGTTCGATCTCGCCCAGGCGAATGTGTTCGGCGGCGGTGTGCGCCTGCGCAATATCGCCCGGGCCAAACACGAGGGTCGGGATGCCCGCGCCGCACAAAATGGAGGCATCGGTGGCATAGTGTGCGGTTTGCACCTGCGGCTTCCAGCCGGCGGCGTGACAGGCCTGCACCAGGCTGCGACATGCCGGACTGTTTTTCGCGACGTACATACCCGGCACCTGCAGGTATGGCGGCGCGATGTCATATCCCGTCATTCCCTGCAACGCCTGTTCGATGCCGGCGCGAATCGTGTCATAATCATCGCCGGGCAACAGGCGATGATCGATTTCCATCGTGCAGGTTGCGGGGACGGTATTGACCGTTTCACCGCCCCAAATTCTTCCGAGATTCACGGTGGCCGGTCCCAACTCCGGATGCACGCTCCCGCCCAACCGCCGGCTGTAGTCCTCCAACCGTCGGATCACTTCTCCCATTTTGTAAATGGCACTTTCTCCCAACCAGGGCAGGGCGGCGTGCGCGCTCCTGCCGTGCGTCACCAGCAGAAAGCGGCACACGCCTTTGTGCGCATGAATCACCTGCAGCGAGGTTGGCTCACTCGCAATTGCAAAGGTCGCAGCGATGCCGCGCCGGGCCAGTTGTTTGGCGCCGCTGAAGGAAAATTCCTCGTCATGCACGGCGGCCAGAATCAGGTTGCGCGCCCAGGCGTGGCCGGCCTGCAGCATCCGCTCGATGGCATACAGGTACACGGCGAGACCCGATTTGGTGTCGCACGATCCGCGGCCGAACAACAGGCCATTTTCGATCTTCGGATCGAACGGCGCGATGCTCATGTTCTCGTGGGAAACCGTGTCCATGTGCGCTTCCAGCAGCAGCGTCTCGCGCCGGCCGGCGTCGATGCGGGCAATGACGTTGGGATGCTCGGGATCAGGCGCCTCCACCTCCACAGCCACGCCCAGGGCCGAGAGAAACTGCGCCACATAAGCAGCCACCTGTTTCTCCGAGTAAATTTCGCCCCGGAGATTTTTGCCCATGGGATTCACCGAGGGAATGGCAATCAAATCACGGGCGATGGCAATGGCACGATGCATTGCTCCGGCTCCTTTTTGTGTTACAGTTCACCCAATGCCGATGCGGGATCTGGTTCTTGTCAAAGGGGCGGTTGCAATCGCCGGGGCATTTATGCGAGGCTGTTTTCCCGGCAGCGAGACAGCCCGGACGGGACAGACCCCGCTGGCGGACCGGCGCGGGCGCGACGGGCAAAGAGACCCATGATGTGGCACGGTGCAAAACACGGGCAGGCGTGCGCAAGCTGTGCGTCCAGCGCCCCACCAGTCAACCGGCCGTGCCAGGCCTCAGGGCTGCAAATTGAAATGATCGAGCCGGTGTGCGATTTCGCGGGTGCGCTGATAGAGCAGCAAATAGTCCTGATAGAGTTGATCGTAGCCGTGTGTGCGGCTGCTCCTGGGTTGAATGATGTTTTTGGCGCGCACCCAGTGGGCGAGGTCATCGCGTTGCAGCACGCCGGCCGCCAGCCCCGCCAGGAACGCATCGCCATAGCTTGCGCCAATCGTCACTTCCGGCACGATTTGCGGCACGCCGGCGATATCGGAAACGATTTGCAGCCACACCGTGCTTTTGGTGCCGCCGCCCACCGCCACGATCCGCTTCACCTCCGCGCCGACTTGCTGGAACGTCTCGAGGTTGTGACGAATGCCATAGCCCACGCCTTCCAGCACCGCGCGAAACAAATGCGCGCGCCCATGTGCCAGCGTGAGACCGGCAATAATCCCGCGCGCTTTGGGATCATTGATGGGCGTGCGCTCGCCGCTGAAGTAGGGCAGCACCAGCAATCCGCCTGCGCCCGGCACCACTTTTTCCGCCTGCTGAAACAGCGTCGCATAAGCGGCTTCATCTGGCAGATCAGGGGCAAGCTCATCGCGAAACCAGCGCGTGAGCGAGCCGGTGGTGGACATGCCCGCGGCGAGATTGTATTGCCCCCGAAACGCACCGGCCACGGTCCACATGCGCGGATCGGGGGTTGGCTTGCCGATTACCAGGATGAAAAAGGCGGTGCTGCCGTACATGATCATCAAATCACCGGGCTGCACCGCGCCAACACTGATGGCTTCGCTCAGCGCGTCGACCGCACCCACGGCCACCGGCGTTCCAACTTTGAGGCCGGTTGCGGCTGCGCCCAATGCGCTCACCTGACCGGCAACTTCATCACTCCAACCCAAACGCGGCAAACGGTCGAGCGGCACGACCGCATCAGCAAAGCGCGGTGACCATACCAGCTTGGAAATATCCATCAGCGGCATGTAGTGGCTGGCGGTGTGGCGATCCATCACTTTCTCACCCGTCAAGCGGTAAATGAGATAACTGCTGGCGGTGGTGAGATGCGCGGTGCGCTGCCACACCTCCGGCTCATGGCGCTGCAGCCAAAGAATCTTCGGTCCGACGGCCTGACTGCTCAACGCCATGCCCGAGAAGGCGTAGATATTGTCTTCACCGAGTTTTTGGTTGAGCCATTCAATCTCCGCGCCGGCACGCGCATCGACACCATAGAGAATGCCCTTGCGCAACGGTTTGCCGGACTGATCCAACGGCAGCAGGCAGGGTCCAATCGCGCTCACTGCCAGGCCTGCAACGTCATCACCGGAGTAGGGATGGCCGTCCAGCAACGCGCGGCAAATCTTGACAACATCGCCCCACCAGACGGCCTCGGCATCCTGCTCCGCCCAACCGGGGCGCGGGACCTCCATCTCATGCTCGACCACTTCGGTTCGCAAAACTTTGCCGTCAGGCTCAACCAACACACCCTTGCTACTGTAAGTGCCGACGTCAATTCCAAGTAAAAGTGATCCCATATCAACCCACCTTTACTGTGCCGCACAGCCGCACGGTTAATCCCATTTCCGCGAACATTGCCGCCTTGGCTGCCAGAGCTTGATCAGCAGCTTTTGCATTGGGAGCGTAAGCCACTTGCACGTGATTGGATTTGTGCTTTGCCATCATCTGGTCACGCGAGACACCGTGCAACACAGCGTGCATGATCGGCCATTGCGGGGTGGTGGCCTGCCAGCGCCGGGCCGTTTCTTCCGCAGGCAGGGCGACGGCGGTGCCGCGGCCGAGATCGACGTACAACCGGCCGCGTTCCACATACACCCGGCTCCAGACAATTTCGCCCGGTTTGCTGACGCCTTTGAGCGTGCCGCCCCCCAAACGAAAATACATCGGCGGCTGCCGTTCCGAAGTGGCGCCGGCATATCCGCCAACCAAATGCGAGGCGGGCGCAGCGCCGGAAATCATGAACACCCAGACAAAATCGTCGATGCCGTCGCCGTGATAAGGCGCGCCCCAGCGCACATCATGCAGGGTGGTGGCGGGATCAAAGCCCATCGCCCGCCAGACGCGATTGGTCACCAGCGCATCCACGGCACTGCCTTCATCCACCTCATTGAAATGCGGCAGCGCCTGTCCGGCAAACAATTCCTCATTCGTGCCCCTGCGAAAAACCGGCGGCCGCTCGACATTGTTCAAAAGCCCCTCGGCGAGATCCGAGGCGGGCGCCATGTCCTGCAAGCCCTGCTGATATTGGATGCCAATGGCGTCACAGTGAAACTCGGCGGCGAGGCGCACGGCTGCAATGTACATCTTCAATTGCTCGTGAACCTGGGCATCAGTCAATTCCGTCTCTTCATTGGTGCCGGTAATGAACCGCATGCCGCGTTGCTCCAGCCAGCGACGCGCTTGCAGGGCCTCTGCCTCCGTCACCTCGCGCATGGCCGCCACCAACGCCGACTGGCTCAGGCGTTCCTTGTACAGGCCCGCCGGGTTCAGCAACTCATCCTCGATGATGGCGTTGTACATGCCCATGCAGCCCTCGTCAAACACGCCGAGAATGGCCTTCTCCCGCTGCAGTTGACGCGCCAGCGCCGTGCCGAGGCGGGCCTCGGCTTTGGGCAGCTTGTCGGGGTTCAACGGCCGGACGTGGGAGAGATCATGCCGAATCCTGCCGGTTCGCAGCCACTGCTGCACGCCCTTCAGAAAAAAAGCATCGGTGAAATTTTCACTCCAGATCGTGCTGTAAGCCACGCCCATCTTGGTGAGGGAACCATTGAGATTCAACAGGCCGACCAGACCCGGCCATTGCCCGCTCCAGTTGGCAACCGTCAAAATCGGGCCGCGATGATCGCGCAAACCCGCCAGCACATGATAACTGTACTGCCACACCGCTTCTGCCACAATCAGGGGTGCCTCCGGTGGAACCCGTTGCAACACGTCCATGCCCATGCGTTGATTCCAGATGAATCCATGTCCCAGCGCAGGATTGTACTCATGCGCACGGATGACTTTTGCACCCATTTCCTGCAAAGCGGCGACCAGGCGCTGCTCCATTGCCATTTGCGCCGGCCAGCAGGTTTGATTGGCAGCGAGACGCAAATCGCCGCTCGCGATCAAATAAACTTCTCCGCGTTTGCATCGCGGCGGTTTGCGCAACCGGGGAACAAGATAGGATTGCATTAGGGTCGCTCCACTTGGAATGAGACGTTGTCCGGAAGTATGCCATTCGCTGTCACGGTTATGCTCTTTGGGTACGGCGGATTGCAACAGACTGCAAAGAAATTCCGCGCGACTGTCCCAAAGGAGCATCATGTGAAAGCGAAGGCCGGCACCCTGGGGAAAAGTCAAACACAGCCCCGCCCGCCCCACCGGGACGACGGGCTCCAGCACAAAAATACCCCCACGAAAACAGAGATCCCTCGCGAAACCATTTCGCGAAATTTCTTTTGTGAAAAGAAGAAACCGATGTCTTGGTCAAACCGGCATTTTTTTTATTTCTTCCCCGCAGGGTCTGGTGTTCGCGGTGGCGATCTTTTTCCTGGCACATGTGTTCCCCTTGAGTACGGCAGTTTGCAACGGACCGCGCGGTGATCCCGAAACAAACTTACCGGGGGATTTCATTTTCTTGGGAGAAAAGAAACCTCGTTTTCGTTCACGCCTGTGACTGCTCACAAACTTATTCGGCGGCTTCCATCAACTTCACCAGCCGAGACAGGCTTTCCTCGTAGAGTTGCTGCAGTGCCGCCACCTCGGCCGCCGGCAGCGAAGCCAGTTCCACAGTATTCTCGATGGCCTGCTGCACTGTCTTGATGCCGGGGATGACGGTGGTAATCGCGGGAAAGCTGAGCACGAAGCTCAAGCTGAAAGCCACCGGTGTGAGTTGCAGGCGCTGCTGGATCTGCCAAACCGGTGCCAGCGCCTGTTCCGCCTCGGCCAGAAGCGCCGGGTTCAGGCGAAAATGCCGATGATCATCGGCGGGAAAACGGGTGTGACGGTTGAATTTGCCGGCGAGCAGACCGAACTGCAGCGGCATGCGCGCGATGATGCCGTAACCCTGTGCTGCAGCACGCGCCAGCAAACCGGTGGCGCGTTGATTGATGATGTTGAAGACGAGTTGCAGCCCGTCGCCCAGACCGCGCTGGAGCAGAAATTCCGCTTCCGGGAAAGGATTGAAGGTATTGAGGGAGACTCCCCAATAGCGAATTTTGCCCTGTTCCTGCAGGCGGATCATGGCCTCCAGGCATTCGCCGTTCTCCAAATGCGGCACTTTTGCGGAATGCAATTGGTAGTAGTCGATGGTGTCGCGCCGCAGCCGGCGCAGGCTGGCTTCGCATGCGGCAATAATGTGCGCGCGGGAATAATCGAGCACCAGGCGGTTCTCCCGATCCAGGCGGTGCCCGACTTTGGTGGCGATCAGCATGTCAGGGCGGTTGCCGAAAGCCCGGCCGATCAGGGTTTCGGAATGTCCCAGCCCGTAGAAATCCGCGGTGTCGATGAAATTGACGCCACGCTCCGCCGCGGCATGAAGCGCGGCCAGCGATTCGGCATCATCCACTTTGCCCCAGCCAATGGGCCGGGAGCCGGCCATTGCCGGCCCACCAATGCCCCATGCACCGAAACCGATCTCACTGACCTGCAAGTCCGTCTTGCCGAATTGTCGGAATTTCATAGTAAGCTCTCCTCTCACTTGCTGACTGAACTTTGCATGTTGGTTGCTGTTGTCTGGAAGAGATGGTGTGTTCGCAAAACGCCGTCAGCAGTTAACTGTTTGTAGACAGACAGGGGAATCTTGCATGTCTTTAAGCTCCTTTGGCAAGTGGCCTGTGGAATTTCTCATGATCTGGCACGGCTTTTTGAAAAAGACCAAGCAGGTCGCTCCTGACGGAGTTGTCAGCGCGTTGGTCTGCGGAATTTTTTCTGCACAACCCTTTGCGTGGTTGGGCATCACGATCAACTCCGCGGTCCCCGCGAAGAGGATCAAACTGGGTGTAAAATTCGGGAGAAATGGAAGTGTTGCCGGGGTTGCCTTGCTGCTGCGCACAGGTCAGTGGCCGGAAGTCACCAATTATTCCTTTGACAATTTCACGCACGGCGATATATTGCTGCAGCTCAAACGGGCGATTGCCGCGACAGCACAGCGAGGCGTCGGCTTTCCCGCAACACAATTCTGACCAGCAACGGATGGCATCATGGCTCGCTTTGATCGCATGACAGTTTTGCGCACCATGCTGGACAGTGGCTTGGTGCCGGTGTTCTATGAATCCCAGCCGGAGGTGGCGCAGAAAGTCGCCGCGGCCTGTTATGCCGGCGGCGCACGGCTGCTGGAATTCACCAACCGCGGCGAGGCCGCGTTGCCGGTGTTCACGCAACTGGCTGCCTTTGCCGCTGCCAATCTTCCGGAATTGATTTTGGGGGTCGGCTCGATTGTCGATGCGCCGACTGCCGGGTTGTTTATCGCGAGTGGCGCCAACTTTGTCGTGGGGCCGGTGTTCAATCCCGAAGTCGCCAGGCTGTGCAACCGGCGTAAGATCGCCTATTCACCGGGCTGCGGCAGTGTCAGTGAGATTTCGGCGGCCGAGGAATGGGGCGTGGAAATCGTGAAGATTTTTCCCGGGGCGCAAGTGGGTGGCCCGGCATTTGTGAAAGCCGTGCTCGGACCGATGCCGTGGACTCGCATCATGCCCACCGGCGGTGTCGAAGCCACGAAAGAAAGCGTGCAGGAATGGATCAAGGCCGGCACCGCCTGCCTGGGGATGGGCAGCAATCTCATTCGCAAAGAGCTGGTCAAAGCCGGCGACTTCGACACGATCCGTGACAACGTCAGTCAGGTGCTGGCCTGGATCGCGGCAGCCCGGGCCAAGTGAGGCATGCCAACGCCCGCAGGATGAAATTGACATTCGCCGGGGCCGCACACCTGCCCCCGGCGTTTTCCACGTCTCTGTATTGATCTGCAAGGCATCAAAGTATGACGGTATTGCCCCTCACGCCAGTCCCGCTGCCGCGAGCGCCTTCTCCACCTCCTGCAGAAACGCCTTCTTGCCGGCGGGCGAGCGGATGTCCAGCTTGTCGGCCGCGATTTGGTGAATGGGAATGCCGTACTTCTTCTCACACACCAGCGGGAAGGTGGAGTAATAGGCATTCAATCCCGCCAGAAATGCTTCATCGATGCCGCGCTCTTCGGCGCGGCCGCGCCGGCGGATGCGCTCGAGCAGGGTTGACACCTGCTCGACGCTCAGCATCAGAATGAGATCGGGATGCTGCAGATCCCGCTGCAGCCGGTGGAAGTATTCAAAATACAAATCCAGCTCGCGATTGTCCATGCAGCCCAGGCCATGCAGATATTTGGCGAAGATTTCCGGATCTTCGTACAGCGTGCGGTCTTGAATGCAGCTTTTGGGCACAGTCCGGATCAGTTCATGATGCTCGACACGACGGATGAGAAACTCGAGCTGCAAAGTGAACGACCAGCGCCGCATGTCGGCATAGTAGTCCTTCAGAAAACGATTGTCGATCACCGGCTCATCGAACAGTTCGAAATCAAAATGCTGGCTGATGAGTTTGGCGGCGGTGGTTTTGCCGGCGCCGATGTTGCCGGCCATCGCCAGGAACAGCTTTTTGGCGGAAGTCATGCCTGCCTTTCCAAAGTGAAAATGCCATCATTACCACAAAAATGCCCTGGTGCGGCTCTCCCGTCTGCTGTGTTGGCAGAAAAGAAGTCTGTACTCCGTTTTCATCCCGATGGGTGCCCATACGGGCATGGCAATTACGCAGCAGACCTTCAGGATCGGCGCTTGTGGGCACTACTGCGAAAGGTCATTTTCATTCTGATGGGTGCCGCGTTACGATTTATCTACACAAATCAAAATAGAACCTTAAAATAAAATTGCAAAAGCTAAACTGAATGTGTGCCAACGGACTGATCATTGTCATGGTGCTGTCATCTGTCAACTGTGAGCGTTTCTCAAAAATGGGGGGATAATTCATTCAATTTACCAGTATGACTCTGCGGCGCGCCAACCAAGCAAGAATTCCCGGCAATGGTCTGCGATACAAAGCGATTATCGCACACCTTCAGGCTGTTTGACAAGTGTTGAATCCGAAAACCCGGGGGCAAACAAAACAGCAAGCAAAATCCCTCAACAGAGACTTTTTGTCCAAAGAGCGCTGCCCCGCCATTACCGGAGCTTGAACAACAGCGGGAGTTCGGGCAATCTCCGGCTCTGCTGGTGCGGGGTTCATTTCAGACGAACACAATCAGCGGGCGAAAATGCAAATCAACCAGTGGCTGGCACTCCATCTCCCGGCTATCGCACTGCTGGCCATTGCCGCGCCCGGGGTGCTGGCCGCGGACAAAACCGTGTATCTTCGCGCCAACCAAATCGGCTATCTGCCGGAAGATGACAAGATCGCGATTGCATTTGCGCAGCACTCGCTGGCGCGCAGCCGCTTCGAGATCATCGATGCCGCCACCGGCAAGCGCGTGTGGGGGCCGCAAACAGTCGGCGAAAATGCCGGTGCGTACGGCAATTTCGCCTTTCACTACCGCCTGGATTTCACCGCCCTGCGGAAAGCCGGCCGCTACAAAGTGCGACTCAGCGGTACGACCTTCGAGTCATTACCCTTCAATATCGAACCGGAAGCCTACAACCAGCACCATGAGCTGCTGCTCGCCTACCTGCGCCAGCAGCGCTGCGGGTACAATCCCTTTCTCGACGAAGTTTGTCACCGCAAAGACGGCCGCACCATGGATGGCCCGATGCCGGACAGCACCTTCATCGAGGTGAGCGGCGGCTGGCATGATGCCGGCGACTATCTGCGCTATTTGCTCACTTCCAGCAATGCCGTTTGCCGCCTGCTCTTTTCCTACCGTGAAAATAAAGGCAAATTTCAGGACGCCTATGATGCCCTCGGCCACCCCCGGCCCAACGGCATCCCCGACATTCTCGATGAAGCCAGATGGGGCCTGGATTGGATGTTGAAAATGCATCCCGCGCCCGATCAGCTCTTCCATCAAATCGCGGATGATCGTGATCACCTGGGTTGGGACTTGCCGCATGAGGACACCTCGGACTATGGCTGGGGGCCGGGCAGCTATCGCGTGGTCTACTACGCCACCGGCAAGCCGCAGGGGTTGGGGCAATATCAAAACACTTCCACCGGCATTGCCAATCTTGCCGGCCGTTATGCCGCGGCCATGGCCATGGCTGCCGACATTTGGCAAGACGACTTGAAGGATGCCGCGTTTGCGGGGCAATGCCTCAAAGCCGGGAGGGAAGTTTATGAGATGGGCAAACGCCAGCCCGGATCGTGTGAAGGCGTGCCGTGCCGCGCGCCTTATCGCTATTATGAAAAAACCTGGGCGGATGACATGGAATGGGGCGCGGCGGAGCTGTTCAAAGTGACGCGTGCGCCCTCCTATCTCGAAGAGGCAAAAAAATTCGCCCGCCTCATCAACACCATCTCCTGGATGGGTGCGGACACTGCCAATCACTACGAGTATTATCCCTTCGTCAATCTCGGACATTATGCCCTGTATCCGCTGGTGGACAGGGCCTGGCAAGACACACTCGCGGGTTATTATCGCCACGGTCTCGAGGCGGTTCTGCGGCGCGCCCGGCAAAATCCCTACCGTATGGGCGTGCCCTTCATTTGGTGTTCGTTCAACCTGGTGACGGATTTCATCGCGCATGGCCTGGCTTATGAGAAAATGACCGGTGACCGGCAGTATCATCAATTCATTTTGGAGAATCGCGACTGGCTGCTGGGCCGCAATCCCTGGGGCATCAGTGCTTTCGTCGGCATGCCAGCGCAGGGTGGCAACACACCGCAATTCCCCCACAGCGTGATTGCCGACAAAACCGGTCGACCGATCATTGGCGGCTTGAATGATGGTCCCGTGTACGCCAGCATCTTCAAGAGCCTGAAAGGCATTCGCCTCTCGCGTGAGGATCCCTATGCGGCATTTCAATCAGAGCTGGTGGTCTATCACGACGACCGCTGGGATTATTCCACCAACGAGCCGATCATGGACGGCACTGCCAATGCTTCGTTTTTCCTGGCACATTTCGCGCGTGACGGCGCCCGCTGACCGCCGGCCGTGCGCGGCGCAACGGTGTGATGGCAGGATGCAACCGCGCCGCCCTGCCGCCTCCGGTCGCAGCCGCCCGGCCATCACTGCACGAAATCAGCGCGTGGCGATCGGTGCCGGCACGGGCATTGTCCTGCTGTTGCTGCTCTCCTGCCATACCGCGGGACAGCAACAGCAAAGGAACTTTGTGTATGATCGGGGCGGCATCATTCGTGGCGACCGTGCCCGCAAAGACCTGGCACTCGTTTTCACCGGCGACAGTTTTGCCGGGGGCGGAGAGCACATTCGGCAAACGCTGAAGCGGCACCAGGTCAAAGCTTCGTTCTTTTTCACCGGCAGGTTCTACCGCCGGATTGATCTGCGCCGGCTCATCGAAAATTTGGCGGCAGACGGGCATTACCTGGGTGCGCATTCGGATGCGCACCTGCTTTATTGCTCCTGGGAAAAGCGCGACAGTTTGCTGGTCACCCGCCAACAATTCGAAGCCGATCTCGCCGCAAATTATCGCGAGATGGAAAAATTCGGCATCCACACAGCCCGCGCAAAATATTTTCTTCCGCCATATGAATGGTACAACGAGACAATCAGTGCCTGGGCCGGGGCCCGGGGGTTGACGCTGGTAAATTTCACACCCGGCACCCGCACCCAGGCGGATTATACTCATCCCGCAATGGGAGCACGCTACCTTTCCAGTGCAAAAATTTGGGAAAGCATTTGGGAGTATGAGCGCAAGGATCCCGCGGGATTGAATGGCTTTATCTTGCTGCTTCACCTCGGCGCCGACCCCCGCCGCACCGACAAATTTTATTTGCGGCTCGATGCTTTGCTGACCGCGCTGCGCGAGAAAGGATACCGCTGCCGGCGCATCGACGAGTTGCTCGAGGAAGGAAGACGTTACGCGAGCCTTTGCCCGGTCGCCGATTTCATAAAAACACGGCTTGCCCTTCTTTGTGGTGGATGAGTGATGCCGGAGTTTTGCCGTCTCGTGCCTGCCGGGCTCTCGTGACTGGGAAGGACCGAACAGATCAGCAGCCGGGCAAATGGGCATGGCAGGCGAAGGGATGACACCCTGGCACGGCCGCGGAAGCAGCGGCGAGACACGGCAGCGCGGGATACGCCGAGATGCCACGCCGTGCAGACTCAAACCGGCCAGCCAGAGGGCGTCTTTTACAAAAACAATTGAAAACCATTTCCCGCAATTGCCATCTTCACGGGAGCAAAACCTGCCAAGTGGGTGAGATATCGGCCGGGCAGGTTGCCGGACAACCTGCAAAAGTTTGCGCTTGAACGGAAATTGTATGAATGTCTGGCCGCTTGCAGAACTCCACCGCCCGGCCGTTCCTGATTCGAGGCAACCTTGACCAAATCCTTCTTGCCGGAGATTTCATTCTCGCCACTTCCGCCGTTTCCCGCAACACCGGCGGGCAAAATTCCCCTGTGCCTGCTGCCCTTCGGCTACAAGCGTGTCGCGCCCTCGATGCTCACCTGCACGGAATCGACACCGGGCTCGCCCGGCGTCAACGCACGAAAGGCACTGGCAAAAAGCCTTGCCGGCCCGGAAAGCCCCTCCACCCGCCAAGGCTGCTGATAGGGCGGAGAATTGTCGACTCCCAACAATGTGCTGCCCACGCGAAACTCCACGCGCTCGATGCCGTTGGGATGACTCGCCAACGCTTCGATCACGACCGTGCCCAGTCCGGGGAGGAAGGCTTCGGACAGAGGACGGACAATCTTCACCAACGGCCGCTCCACCGCGACCACCGTGACCGTCACCGCCCCTTCCGCCTCCGCCTCTTTGTCGTCGCGAACTTTGACGGTGATGCGATAAGCACCAGCGGCGGCGGGAGCAGTCCAGCGCACGCTGCTGCCAGTGGTGGAAGAGAGCATGCCGGCGGCAGCGTTCCAGCTGATGGCAAGCGTTCCACCTTCCGGATCATGCGCTTCGACCTTGATGGTGGTGGTATCAGCCGGCGCCAGCGCTTCGCGCAGAGCGACGAGACGATCGATGACCGGCGCTTGGTTGCTGTCGATCAGCTCGCCCAGCTCTTTACATCCCCCCAAAATGCCGAGCGCGAACCAGGCCACGGCACCGATCTGCAGTGGCAGGATGATTTTCGCTTTCATATCGCCTCACTCGGCCAACACCGCCTGTAAAACTTCTTTGTTCAAACTGGCACCGGTTTCAACGATCACCACGGCCTGCACACGGCCGGGATCACGCACTTCCGGCAGCGCCGCGCTGAACCGGACTCTTTTGCTCTCACCCGCCGCAATCCCGTTGAAGCTTTGGGGAGCAAAAACTTTGCGCACCACCTGATGATGGCCGGCGAGGGCCAGATCCTCCCACACCAGCGCGCGCAGCGCAAACGGTCCGAACGCGCTGTTGCCGAGGCGGGCAACTGCGACCTCGATGGCGACACCCGCCGCCGAGAATGATTGCTTTGCTTCAATGGTGAAGTGGGCAATCCTGCCCAGCTCATTTTGCAGGGCGGTGCGATAGCGCAGCGCCGCGGTGGCGGCACGGGAGGCCCCCTGCAATCGGATCGCCGACCCATTTACCAAAACATCGGGCACGGCATGGTCCGCAGCGGCGAGCGAACGATAACGATCCGCACTCTCCGGCAGCGCATAAGGATCGTGGAATTTCGTGCTGGGCAGATGATGTTCCACTATGATCACTTGATCCAGCGGATAGGCCGGCCGCAAGCTGTCGAGTGCCGCCAGGGCAAAGGGGCTGTAGGGCGTGGCATCATTGACAAACGCTTCGAGCAGGATCACGCGCGGCCGCGCGCTCGCCGGATTGCGCGGGTCGAGCGGATTGGTGCGTTCCAGCCCGCCGCAGCCGGCGAGCAAAAGGGCAAGACCCCACAGCGGCAGACATGAACTGCGCACGGTAATCTTCATCTTTTCTCTAAAAATGAAACGCAACCCCGAGGCAGAGGGTGTGACCGCCGGCAAAGAGAGCGAGGCGCGGCGCAGGCGGGCGCTCCGCCGGCATTGCCGCCGCGAAGATGCGGTTTTTTTCCGAATGATCTTGCAACCAAAAACGCACACTCACCAGTGCCAGGACGCCCGTCACGAGCGCGCTGGTGGTGCGGGCGGTGCGATAGTCTTCGGCGCGGTGATAGTGTTTTTCCAGATCCGCCAGCGTGGTGGCGGCTTGATATTTCCGGTAGGCGGCACGCGAGATGCCATGCGTGACTCCGGCAGCAGCAGCGCTCAGGCCGGCAGCCAGTGCCACCCAGGAGGCGGGATATCGCCTCAGCCGGACACTCTCGCGATATTGTCCCCTGCCGGTCAGATTGTACAAGATGTTGGCGGCAAGCAACTGCACCATCTCCGCGCCAACCCGCCAATCGCGGCCCACCACTTTCTCGCCGCGCACCTGGCCGGTCGCCACTTTCAGGATGTGGCAATCGATGCGCAAACGGGAGCCGGCCATGCTGATTTCGCCGGTCAGCAAATACTGCGCGCCCGCCAGTTGCCCCACCGCCTGCGCGGTTTGCTGGTCAATCACACCGGTTTGCCCCAGCGCCTGTTCCTGCAGGATCAACTCCAGTTTTTGGCGCGCCACCACCAGAATGCCGGAGCCGGGGCGCGACAATTCGGTCTGCAACATCTCCGGAACATTTTTCTCCAGCAGGTCGAGATGAAACAGGCCGCTGTTGTTCTTGAAATCAAGGACGGCGACGGTGAGCAGGGAATCAGCGGGGACGGTTGCCGGCGCGGCCGGGCGAAGCGGTGGCGGCTGGGCAAAGGCGAGGCGAAACGCCAGCGACAGGGCGGCGGTGAGGCAGAAAAGCAACTCTGGCAGCAGACGCATGGCTCAGGCAGCAACAACGCAAGTGATCGGCGGTGCACGACCTGTGCGTTTCTTTGCTTGCAGCCTTGTGCAAAGGTAGCGGCAAAATGTGAGCAAATTCGCCCTGGGATGCAAGAGAATTTCTTTGCCCGTGGCGGGAGCCGACCCGGTTGAATCACGGCATGTTGCGGCCATAATCCAGTTGATGAGCGGTGGTGATGAGCGGAAAGGCCGGCACCACCACCGGGAAGGGCACGCTGCTTTGCGTCACCAGCATGTCGATGCGGGTCACCGGCGTCCTTTCGAAAACCTCGGTGTTGATCTCGATCAGGTCATGATACTTGCGTTGCAACTGCTTGACATAAGGGTTGAGATCCTCGGTGATGACTTGGATGAAATTTTTATTGAAGGCTTCCTGCTTGCCGCGTGCCTTGAGATATTCGTTCTGCTGGTGGAGAAAGAGCAGGTTGTCCTTCCACATGCCGGTGTAGCGCTGCACTTCGGGAACGCGGTCATAGCCTTTTTTGTAGGCCTCCTGGGTGAGATAGCGGTCGCGTACCATGTCCACGATGGCCAGGCGCAACTGCTCGGCAAACTCACCGGCGGGAAAAGAGGTTTTGCGAAAAACCAGCGGGTGCAGCTTGATTTCCCGCTCAAAATCGCGCACGGTCCAAAGCTGGCCGTCGATCTGCATGAGCGGCTCATCGAGCAGCGCATCGAGCTGGGTGCTCATGTGCTGCAGCCGTTCGCGATTTTCCGGCGTGCCCCACAGTTGTTGCTGCAGGGCCGCGCCTTTGGCGGCATTGGATTGCAGGTAGTAGGGCGCCACGATCGCAACCAGACGGCGAAAAGTCTGCGGCGCAAAATCCAGCCGCTTGCCGCGCATAACCCGCGCGATGAACTGGTCATACAGCGCTTCCGCCTTTTGTTGCTTCAGGCGCTCCCTCACCTGCTGCCAGCGCTGCTGTTGCTGGGTATCGGTGAGCGGCAGGGTTTCGGTCCAGCCCAGCACTTGCAGCAGCACGTAGGAGCCCTCGCCCGTGGCGATCGGGCCGAGCACCTCGTATGGCGCACGCGGCTGCGAATACAGCGCCGCATGGATGGCCGGGGGTTCCGGCGAGTTCCACTCGACTTCCCGTTGCGGCAGGCTGTCAAGCGTGCCCGCCGCCAGGGGAATTTCTGCGAATGGCCTCCCCTGTTCCTGGATTTGGCGGCGCATCTGGCGGGCCTGGCTGCTGTCTTTGCAGGTGAAATAAGCGATGCGATACTTTCGCCCCGCGGCCTCATAGGCCGCTTTCACCTCCGCCGCAGTGACTTGTGCCGGTTTATAAGCTTCTTCATAGTACTGCCACTGCCGCATCGCCTGCTCCTTGCGGCCCTGCAAATAGAGCTGGAACGCCTCCGAGCGCGTCAGCGCGTTCTGCTCGCCGGCTTCCAGCGCCAGCAATTTTTCGGCAATCAGCGAATTGAGCGCGATTTTGCGCTGCACGTAATCCTCGCCGCGGCAATAGGGCGGCCGGGGGGTGTATTCCATCCGGCGAATGAATTCATTGAGCGAAATCGTCTTGTCGCCGATGCGGGCGATCAACGTTTCCGCCGGCGGGGCGCTGGTCTCTTGCCTGGCACAGTGCACCAGCCACAAGCTCAGGCACAACCAGGCGATACAGGATCGTTGCAGCATGAGTGCTTGACTCACATCCGGAGTGAAACTGATTCCCGCGGACATCGCCGCGGCCTCAGGGCAGCACGAGCAATTTGCGTGACAGGCAGTGGCTGCCGGCGCGCAGGGAATACACGTAGATGCCGGCACTGACCATCCGGCCGTGGCGGTCGCGGCCGTCCCACGCCACTGTGTGCCGGCCGGCGCGCAGCCAGCCGTGGTTGAGCGTGCGAATCTCGCGGCCGCAGAGGGTGTGGAGATTCAAACTCACCTGCGCTTCAACAGGCAGCGAGAACGCAATGGTGGTGGCGGCGCTGCCGGCGGTTGCGCCCAGGCCCTGCCTGCCGGCCAGACGCAGGGGGTTGGGATAGTTTTGCTGCAAATGAAAATCCTCCAACATCGCACCGTCGGGCCTGTTGTCAACCGTTGTGGGTGTTTTCAAAACGAATTCCATTTGGTTGATATTGAAGCCGCCGCGCACGAAAAACAGCGTCAACACCTGCCTGCCGGCCGGCAGCGCAATATTCGGCACACGCAGCGTCGTCCAATCATACCAGCCGGCTGTGCGCGGCACCGCGATGGCGGGAGCAAGCTCCCGGCCGTCGCGCAACAGCTTGAGCAGGCCGCCACCATTCGGGCTGGCAGTGCGGAAATTGACTTCGTAAATCCCGGCTGATTGCACGATGACGGAATATTTCACCCACTCGCCATCGGCAATCCAGCCGATGCCGTAGGCCGCGCCCTGGGCGTCTTTGCTGGCTTCGATATCGACGCCATCATTGCGGAATTCCCGGCCGCTGTTCCAGGGCTGATCGACATCCCAGCGCGTTTTCTTGAAATCCTGATCGTGATAGGCCAGGCCGGCGTTGCCAAAGTCGAACGCGACGCACGGGATTTTACCGGGCAGGCTGTGCGGGGCGTAGGGTTGCAGGCGGGTGTTGAACTCGCGGTCAAAAAGCGCGCGCAGCACGTCCGGCCGTGGTGTGCATTTTTCCAGCGCCAGATTGTCGGCCAGGCCGAACAGCGCGGCGCGCGCGAGATCGGGGCCGGGTTTGTCCGTCCTGCCATTCCAGTAATCGAGCACGGTTTGATAGCCCGGCGAAAACGGCGCGGAGAAGGGGCTGGTGATGGTGTGAACTTTCTTGTGCGTCCACCAGCTCCAGCCGATGTTGTTTTCCTCCAGCAGCTTGATGGTCTCATAAAACCAGGGATTGGAATTTTCCCCGGACTCGCCCATCCACAGCGGCACATTCCAATTGTCGCGCAAATTCAGATAGGATTGAATGGTCGGCTGCGTGGTTTCATTCCAGTATTTGTGAAAGCTGTAGGCCACGTTACTGCCGTAGAACAGCGGCGGCGCGAGGTCGGTGAAATCCGTCGCGAAATTGCTGCCTTCGAGAAAGAGCAGGTGGTTGGCATCCACCTCGCGAATCGCCAGGGCAATGCGCCGGTAGAGATTGCGCAGGTCCAGGTTGGTGAAGCCTGCCGGCATCACCGGCTCATTGAGCAAATCATAGCCGGCGATCCATGGTTCGTTGGCATAGCGCGCGGCGATTTGGCGCCAAATGGCCACGGTGCGGTCCTGATTCGCCGGCTCGGTCCACAAACGCGCCTGGCCGTCACTGTCGCTGATATTGTTGGCGTTCTGGCCGCCAGGGGCACAGTGCATATCGAGCACCACGTACAAGCCGGCGCGTTTGCACCAGGTGATGAGGGAATCGAGCACCTGAAAGCCCTCTTCCAGAAAAACCTCCGGCTGGTCTTTGGGCGAGAGCAGTTGATAATGGAAGGGCAGGCGGATGCTGTTGCACCCCCAGCTCGCAATCAGGCGAATATCCTTCTCATTGACATAATTGGCCTGATAGCGGCGGTAAAACTCCGCGGTATCTGCCGGCCCCAGCAACTGTTCAATGAGCGTGCGGATCGCGGTAGGCGAGCCATAACCCGGCACGTGCAGCATGTAGCCTTCCGGCACGAGCCAGCCGCCCAGGCCAATGCCGCGCAGCAGCAACGGCCGGCCGGCGGGATCGATGATTTCCTTGCCGCGGGCCTGCACGAATTGGGCGGGACAATCCACGGTGCCGAGCACCTGCAGAAAGATCAGCAGGAAAAATTTTGTGCGCATCTCAGATGCCATCACGCGGTAACATCCAACACCATACGGGCAGCCCGGGAACACGGCAGAAATGCCGTCCGTGCCCGGCTGTCTGCTATGAACTTCGCCAGTTCCCCGGGCATTGCCCGTGGACAATCACATGTAACTCGTCCGGAGCGCGCCGGTATTGGGGAGAAGCCGGTGCACTTCCCGTGTTTGCCGGGACATCACGGCAACGGCCCGGGTTTGGGAATGAGGGCGTTGAGCAGGGGTTCGTGCCAGCGGTTGTTGGCCGCATCATAGGCGCCGAATCCGGCAATGAATTCCCAATAGTGCCAGCTCATGCCATTGGCTTCCGCCAGGCGCGCGACAAAGGCCGTCCAGCGTGCACGCGAGGACATATCGGCCTTGCTGTAGGCGCCAAACTCACCGAGATTCAACGGCCGTTGATTGTTCGCGGCCCAAACCACGGCTGGCATGAATTCACGGGCGATCGCCTGCTGCTCCGCAGCCGTGCCCAGCCATTGGGTGCCCAGCCAAGCCTCGCTGCCGGGCACCCACTCCGCACCCTGATGGGTGAAAGCAAACGGATTGTAGTAATGCACGGAGACAATGAGGTAATCGTCCTGCTCCGGCAACAACAGGCTGTGGAGCGCACTGATGCTGTACCAGTACCCCGGCCCGACCATGAGTGTGCGGGTGGGATTGGTTTTGCGGATAACGGTGATCGCCTCCTGCAGGTACTCATTCCACAAGGCCGGTGTGAGATTGCCCATCGGCTCGTTGAGCAGTTCAAAAATCAGCGCCGGCGAATGGTCGCGATAATGCGCCGCCAATTGTTCCCAAATCGCCAGGAAGCGCGCCTTTTCCGCCGCGGGATTCTGCATCAACTCTTCAAAGTGATGCACATTGAGCACCACCGGCAGATCGCGGGTGAGCGCCTGGTTCACCGCCCAATCCACCCGCCGCAAAAAGGCGGTCTCGATGGTGAAGGGTGCCGTGCCGGAGGTGTGTGCCGACCAGCGCACCGGCAGCCGGATGGAGGTAAACCCCGCGCTTTTGATCCAGTCGAAATACTCGCTGCGCAGCGTCACCCCCCACTCGCCCTCATTGGGCGCCTCCAGCGCATTGCCGAGATTCATGCCGCGCCCCAGCCGCTGATTGAGAGTGAAGGCATCGGGAAATGGTTCTTTTTCCGGCGCCGTGGGGTTGCTGCCCTCTTTTGAACAAGCGCTGAACATCAGCACGAGAGCGAGAGCGCACAGCAGTGCGGACGATTTCATTGCTGCGCACCTCATCTCAATTCAGCCGGCGATAAACCCGCACGTAATCCACGACCATGGTTTGCGGGAAAACCGTGGTGGCGTCAGGGTTGCCGGGCCAGTTGCCGCCCACGGCAACGTTCAAGAGCAGATGAAAGCGCTGGTCGAACGGCGCCGGGTAGGGATGGCCCTGCGTGTACCATTTGGTCTGTGTTTGGTAAAGCTGGTCGTCGACGTACCAGCGGAATTCATTCGGCTCCCATTCCAGGCGGAAAGTGTGAAACGTTTCGGAGAAATCGCCCTGTGCCAGCTTGAAGGAGGTGCCGGTGTGAACATTGGCCGGCCAGGCACCGCCGTAATGCAACGTGCCATAGACGGTCTTGGTGTCATGGCCGAGCAACTCCATGATGTCGATCTCACCGCTGGCGGCCCAACCGCCATACACCCAGTCGGTGGGCAGCATCCATATCGCGGGCCACAGCCCCTGGCCGCGTGGCAGCTTGGCGCGAATCTCGAAGCGGCCATATTTCCAGTCACCCTTGTTGCGCGTCCGCAGACGTGCGGAGGTGTATTGCCGCGTGCCCTCCGGGCCGGTATAGTTTTCATGCAAGGCGCGAATCACCAGGGTGCCATCCCGCACGAAAGAGTTTTCCCGTCGCGCGGTATAGTACTGCAGCTCGTTGTTGCCGCCGCCCTGGGCATTGACTTCATGCTCCCATTTCGTGAGGTCGAGGGTTTGCCCCTCGAATTCATCATGCCAGACGAGCTGCCAGCCCGCGATTTCCCAGGGCGCGGGTTTTTCGGAATTGGGAGTGACGGTCTGCTTGCCGCAGGAGGAAAAAACAGCGGCCAGACAGACGACGGCGGCGCGGCACGGGAAAATCGTGAGGGCCATGGCGTGTGCAACTGAAAAGTCCGAAACGATACGGGCGTCAGAACTTCACACCCAGGGAATAGGAATGCGTGTTGCCCAGCAGGTCAACCTCGCGAAAGGCATAGTCCACCTTGACGGCCAGATTGTGCATCATGCGCCATTCCACCCCGCCGCCCAGAGTCAGGCCGAAGAGGGGTTCATCCATGAACAACGACTTGTAGCCGCCGCGCAGGTAGAAGGTGCCGGAGGTGGGCAGGCGGTATTGATATTCCGCGCCCAGGTTGATGGACTCGCTGTTGTTGTTGGGGTGCAGGGCATCCGCGGCGAGCGTCAGTCGCGCGTGCTCTCCCACCACAGGCTGCAGCGAGACGCCCAGCCGAAAGAGCAGGGGCAGTTCCCATTGCTCCACGCGAAATTGGCCGGGGGTGTCCCGAAAGTTGCCATCTTCGGCCGGCAGAATGTCGATGGGATTGAGCAAATCCATGCCACCGTAGCGCATGCGCGAGCCGTAGTTGGAGATGCTCATGCCGATGCTCAGACCGTTTTCGCGCTCGCCGGTGACGGAGAAGAAACGGGTGTTGAGCATCACGCCCAAATCCACCGCCATGGCGTTGGCACTGGTATGCCAGATTTGCGAGGAGATGTATTTGACGTTAGCCCCGAACGAAAACCAGTGTGTCAACCGCCGGGAAAAGCCCAGCACCAGGGCAAAATCATTGGCGGTGTACAGTTCGCCGGTGCCCTCCTGCTGGCGCAGGTTGGTGACTTCCTCCTGGCCGTAATCGACGTGAAAGAAGCCGAAGGAGAGCGTGCCCAAATCCGGCAGCACCAGTCCCACCCCCGCAAACGTGCTGGCAATGTCGGCGAGCCAGGGCTGCCGCAAAAACATGGCTTCACTTTGCTCCATATAACCAAGACCGGCCGGATTCCAGTAGATGGCCGAGAGATCTTTCGCAACGCTCACGGCCGCTTCGCCCATGGCATTGCCGGCGCTGCCATAACCCAGCTCGAGAAAATTGGCGGCCGTGGTACCGACGCGATACGGCCGTTGCGCCAGCGCTGCCGGCGCAGCCCAACCGAACACCAGCAGGGCGGCGGACAAACAGTAAAGCAATCGTGTTCTATCTCCCATGACAGGCCTCTTGCAAGGTCGAAAAGTTGGTGAGTGACTCAGTCCGTGGTTACTTGATCACCGCGAATTTGCCAATTTTCTCATCGCCAGTAAGATCCGCCTTCACATGGTAGAGATACATGCCCGCGGCAATATCCAAACCTTCGCGCGATTTCATATCCCAGTGCACCGCACCGTTGTCGGCCGCATTCTGCACCCGGATCTCATTCACCAAAATGCCGCTGACGGTAAAAATCCTGATGGTGCACTGCGCCGGCAGATGAGTGAACAGCAGCCGCCGGCGCTGATTCAAATACTCGTTGGCGACGGCCGGTTCCATCTCATTGGTCATCACGTAGGGATTGGGCACCACGCGAATGTTGTCCATGGTGCGGCGCAGCGCGGCACGGTCCAGCGCCCCCGCTTCCTGGACGCGAAACAGCAGGGAATCGCTTGCCGCAAACGGCCGTTTGAAGGTGACGCGATAGACGTCATCGGGACGCGGCAATTGGGAGGGGTCGGTCAGGGAGGGAAAATCCATGATGAAGGCCGTGCCCACCCAGCGGCCGGTGCTGGTGACGGGGCCGACCAGAACGCGGTCAACCAAAATGTCGAACTGGCCGTTGCGGTCGCGGTCATGCACCACCAAATCCATCAGTTCGTAGTTGCCGGCGGCATCGGTGAAGGATTTGTTGAGCACGTAGAAGCTGAAGGCCTGGTCGAGCAACAAGGCATTGCGGTCGATGCGGACGTGGTTCTCGTCGCGCATGGTGCGCGTGATCGCGCGCGTGCGGTAAGCCTGCGGGTTATTGGTGAAAACGATGTCGTAATCCCATGCCAGCAGCTTGGACTCAATGGTGGTGGGCACAATGCGAATACCGGCAGTGCCCTTCAGCCACCCGGAATGCCGCGGGTCGAAACTGGCCATTTCCACCGGCTCCTGCAGCGTCAGCCGCAGCCCGTCGAAAACGTCGGTGGTCAGGGGCCCCTGCGTGTTGAAATGCCAGTAGCCGCTGGAATCATTATAGACCAGGTTTTCATAGGCGAATTTTTGCGGGGTCTCCTGGTAGACCAGCGTGTTGGTGGCGGTCACATCATAAATGAACAGGCCGTTGTTGGTGTAGGTGAAGGCGTTGGGGTAATCGCTCACCGTTTGCAGGGTGTCCACGCTGAACTTGACCTTGTAGGTGTGACCGGGCTTCAAATCGCCGGTGGCGAGAATCTCCGGAATGACGGGCGAGGAACCGAAGGCGGTGTAATCCGCGAGGCCGGCAATGGCGGGCGGCACATAACCGGCGGCGGGCGGCCGTGGCGTTACAATCTGAACATTTTTGCCATACGCCCGGACCTCCTCGTTTTCATCCAGCTCGATGATCGTGGTGTTTTCCGAAGGCGCGATCCCGGGGCCAATGTTGGGGGCGCCATAGTCATAGGCCACCAGCGCATAATAGTAGGTGCGGCCGTTTTGCACCGTGCGGTCGATGAAAAAGTGCGTGATGCCGGTGTCAAAACCCAGATTGTAGCCGATGCCGTTGACCAAACCGAAGTTGGTGAAGCCGAGCTTGCCGTCGATCAAATCACACTGGAAAATGGGCTTCTTGAGAATGGGCGTGCCGAAACCGTCGGTGATCACCTCGGCGTCCGAAAACTTTTTGTCGGTGGCCCGGAAAAGCTTGTAACCCTCGAAGTCATTGACATTGGCAAGGAAGGGATCGCGCGTTTTGGTGTCGGCGGCATTGTCCCAGGTCAGGATCACATAGCCGTCGCCGGGCGTGGCCGTGAGCGTCGGGGTGAGCGGCGGCTGCGCAAAACGGTAATCCTTTTCGTAGATCACCTGCACGATGCGCTTCTGCTCGAACAGGGCGGGGGCGCTGTGCGTGTCGGAATTCAGACCGTTGAGCGGGTCATAGGAGTGCAGCTCGGACATCGAGATGCGCTCGGTGCGGCCTTTGTAGAGCGGGAAGGGGCCGGAGGCAAAGACTTCAATCAGGTTGGAGATGCTGCCGAAATACGTTACCAGGGAATCCTGGCCAATCAGTTCCCACATGGAACGATCGCCGCGGAACCAGCGGAACTCCGAGGAATGGCTGGGCACCGGAAACAGGCGAAAAGCCGTGAGACCGACCATGTCGGACTCGGAGACATCGGTGACCGCGAAATTGGGCTCGCAGCCCACGCCTTCAACGAAATCCGGCTTGTGATTGCATTCGCCTTCATCCGGGCCGGTGTAGTTCAGCTCGTTGGGACCCACGCCATCGAGGCCGACATCATCGCCGGAGAACTCGCTGATTTGATAAATGCCGTCACCGTTGCGATCCTCACCGTCCTGCCAGTCCTGATCCTCATCGGCATCCCAGTGCGGCCGCAAATCTTCCGGCTTCAGTCTGTAGAACGTGAGAAACTTGTTCACGTCGGTGAGGCCCTCGGTCGGCCCGATGATTTGCGCGGCGAAATTGTCCCGCTTTTCATCGGTGAGGCCGTCATCGTCATTGTCCAGGTTGTCATAGCCCAGCCCCGGACTTTCGAGATAGGCAAAACCCATCGTGCCGCAAATCAGGCCGCCACGGCCGGTGCCGTCAACGTCCCAGGAATAGGCCATGTCGATCAGCTTGTCGAAATAGCCGAGTTCGTCGTCGCGTTCGCCGCCGATGGCATTGTCCACCCAGTAGCCAAACGCCACTTCCGGCAGATCGTAGGCGGAAATATTGGCGATGGTGTATTCCCAAAAGATGGCATCGCGCGATTGCGGATTATTCCACTGAAAACCGCGCTGTTCCACGCGGATGCCGATGCCGCCCCAGGGTTTGCCCTTCTGAATGGTGACAGCGGGATAGTTGTCGCCGATGATTCGCCCCGGGCGGGGATAGTATTTGACCCGATCCTCCGGGCCCAAATATTCCTGATCCTGCGCATCATTGGCCACGAAAAAGGTCTCCAGATCCGCATAGATCACCCCGCGTCCGAAACGGCCGTTCCACTCGCCCGGCCATTTGCGGTTGTAGCCGGTGGCAGGCCAGCCATTGCGCGGCCAGGAATCGGGACGGTTGCTCATGGCGGGATATTCATTGAGCTCGTTGAAGTATCCGAACACGGGATAGAGGCCCCATTCGATGGTGCCGGTGGGGTCACGATCCATCTCTTCGCGATAACTGGTCTGCAGGAAATAGAGCGTGTCCAAATCCCGCCGGATGCTGATCTCCACTGGGTCGGTGACCGGAATGGTGTCATTCTTGAGATACACCCGCGCACCGATGAGCAGGGCCACGCCGTCGAGCATTTTGACGCCGTCGGCATTGTTGGGCCAGCGCGAGACATCCGGCCGCGGCCAGTCCGACAGCTCGGTGGTGTTTCGAAAGTAGAGGAAAACGCGGTTGCCGGTCATGAAACCTTCGCGTTCCGCGGCAATATCGCCGGGCGGATCCTCCGGGCCTTCATAGGGCCGGCCCTGTCCGTAGAGAAACTGGGCGGCAAATATGGGAAGCAGAAAAACAAGGCGGAAAATAGCGGTGATCTTTTTCATAGGTGCCTGCACCTGCAATTTATGAGCGTGCTGAGAATTTCATCGCGAATCGCTTCACGTCTCAGGTTTCTGCTCTTTCTCTTTCTCCTCTTACTCCTACTCCTACTCCTACTCCTACTCTTACTCCTTCTCGCCTTTTTTAGAATCATAAGAAGCGAGTAAGCTGGAGAGTGGGAGTAAGAGTTTTAGAACGTAATCCCCATCCCCAGCTTGACGTAGCGCGGCGTCGAGTACATTGCCGGGTTTTGTACGCGATCGATGAATTCGTTGAAATTGCTGCGGTGGCCGGCCAAATCCGAGGGCGTGATGATCGCGGTGTAGGCGCGGCCGGTCTGGGGGTTGACCCAGACTTCATTGAGCCGGTCCAGCAGATTGTACACCGACAACGTGAAGCGCGCATTGAAGTTGCCGGCCAGTCGCAGATTGTAATAGGCGGTGAGATCGACACTGTACTGGCTCGGTTGCTTGGCATTGTTGGGGTGGAGGTTGATGAGCGCCAGCCGGTTGTCCGCCAGCGGGGACATCGTGTAGGGCGTGCCGGAGTTGTAATAGCCGGTGAGGGTGGCGCCGTATTTCGCGGTGTTGTAGCCCACGCTGGCATTGAGGGTGTGACGCTGATCCCAGCTCATCGGGATGAGCGTGGGGATCGGGTCGCGGCTGTCGCCCGCGCGATCGAATGTGAACCGCGGATTGTCGGCATTGCCGCGGGTGAATTGCAGGGTGTAATTGACGTTGGTAAAAACCTTGCCAGAAACAAAGTCATACTTCACTTCCAGGCCGCGGGCATTGCCATAGTCCTTGTTGGAGTACAAGCCGTATTCGATCTGGTTGAAGGTGCTGACGATGCGGGCGCTCAGCAGATCGTAAATGTCGCGGTAAAAGAGCGCCACGTCCACTCCCATGCCCTCGGCGAGCTGCTGCCACAGGCCGATTTCGTATTGCACGGTTTTCTCAGCTTTGACCTGGGCGTTGCCCATGGTGGTTTCATAATCGGTGGGCGCCACCTGGAAGGAATGGTTCTCATACAGGGCATACATCGGCGGCATCTGGAAGAAATGGCCGTAGCTGAAATGCAGCAGCGCGACATCACTCAACTGATAGGACAGGCCGAGCCGCGGGCTGATTTGCGTTTGCGGCTTGGCTCTGGGATAGGTCGACATCTTTTCCGGATTGTCGGGGAAGCGCAACTGGTTGGCGGGGTTGCGGCGCTGCGAGGGATAAACGGTGTTGGGATCGAAGTAGTCATAGCGCACACCCAGATTGATCACCATTTCATCGAATTCCATCTTGTCCTGCAGATACGCGGAGAACTCGCGCGGCTTCACCCGGTAGATGTCGGAGTAGATGCTGGAGTCCGGGAAAATGACGGGCTGATAGAGCAGGAACTCCTGGTCCGTGCCGGCATACAGGTTGCGGATTTGCACGTCGCGGTTGTCGAGATTATGATGGGTGTACAACACCCCGGTCTTCAGGCTGTGATGCTTGTGCACCTGCCAGGACAAATCAAACTTGGCATTGAAGTCCTTCAGGGTGCGCTCCACGTGACCCTTCTGCTGCCCACCGGTATAGAAGCCCGGGCCATCGTTGTAAAAAAAACGGTCATTGACATAGCGCGGATCCAGGGGATTCTTGTAGACATACCAGCCGTTGTAGTAGTCCACGTACTGCAGCTTGATTTCGTAGAAAGCGTTGCGGGAAAAGAGATGATTGAGTTGCAGCGCATACATGTGGGTGCGGCGGTAGGCGGCCGCCATGCCGTCCGGGTTGTACTTGAAGGCATGATCGTAACTGTGCCAGACGTCATCGTTGTAATTGTAGAGCAACGACGTTTTGAAGGAACGGAACAGATTCGAGGTCAGCTTGCCGGTGAACGAAACGTTCTGCGAGCCGTTCATTGGAACATAAGCGCTGTCGCCCGTGTGCTCCGAAACCCATTCCGCGGGGTTGTCCGACTGGAAGTTGCTGAAATCCGAAACGCGGAAACGGCGGAGGCCGTTGAGATGGTTGCGGTAATTCTGGTAGCGCAAGTTGGAAAAGAAAGTCAGTTTGCGGCGCAGCAACGGCACCGGCCCGCTGAGCTGAAATTTGTAATCCTGATTGCGGTCGAATTCCTCATCGCGCAGGCCGATGAAGATGTCTTTGTGGGGCGTGTAGTAGTTGCCCAGCTCGGCAGAGATCGCACCATGATAGCTCTCACTGCCGTCCTTGGTCACGGCATTGACCACACCGCTCATCGCCCGGCCGTATTCGGCGTTGAAGGTGCCGGTGATGACTTCCAGGTCTTGAATCGCCTCCGGCTCCAAATCCACGGTTTTGCCCTCGCCGCCGAAGCTTTCATCGACCTGCAAACCATCGATCAGGTAGGACACCTCGGTGGTACGGCCGCCGCGAAAGTGGCCGGCCACCACGCCCGGCTGCAGACTGACCACCGCGGCCACGCTTTCCACCGGCAGGTTTTCGATTTGTTCGGAGGAGACATTGCGGATCGAGCTGGTCTGATCCTTTTTCACCGCCAGCCGCTCGGCCATCACCACCACTTCCTCCGCGGAGGTCAGCACCGTGGGTTTGAGTTTCACCTCGACGGTGGCCGTGCGATTCACCGACACCTGCACCGCCGTGACGCGCACCGGCTCATAGCCCATCATTTGCACCCGCACCACATAGCTGCCGGGCGGCACATTGAGAATGAAAAAATCACCGTTGGCATCGGCAGCCGCACCGCGCGTCGTGCCTTCCAACTGCACACTCGCGCCCGGCAGACCGCTGCCGGTTTCCTGATCCAGCACCCTGCCGGCAATTTTCCCGGTGGTTTGTGCATGGACCATGCCGCTGGCGCAGAGCAGCAACCCCGCGCCGGCGAGCAACCAACCGAACCTTCTTTTCATCCCAGCCATGTCCCTGTTCCTCGTGGTTATTTGCTGTGTTCTTTGCTGCCGTCACACACCTCTTCAGACCGGAGGGGGCTGGCCCCGCCTCCCGTCAGCCTGCAAAGAATCAAAGTGGGCGGCGACGCTTCCTCGTCCCGAAACAGGAAAGCGTGCGGCAACGCTCCGGGCAGCCGTGCGGCGAAACATTGGGAAGACCCGCCAGAACGTCATCAGCCAACTTCGCGCACACCGCTTTGCGTGCGGCTTCTCCCCTGTCTCCCGGCCGGTGATCTTTCCCGCAGACAGTGAAACTTCCCGAACAACTCCCTCCTAGCGCAGCAAGATCATCTTCTTCACCGCCCTTTCGGCGCCGGCGGACAATTCACAAAAATAGACGCCACTGGGCCAATCCCCGCCAGGTTGTGCAGTTGAAAAAATCACTTCATGGGAACCGGCGTTTTTCACCTCGTCCAGCAGCACCGCCTTCTCCCTGCCGAGGACATCCAGCACCCTGAGCCTCACGTGCCGCGCTTGGGGCAGCATGAAACGAATTTTCGTGCCCGGATTGAAGGGATTGGGATAGTTTTGCTCCAACTGCGGATGCTGCGGCAGCCGGCTGCCATCCGCCCCCCTCTCCTCCACGGCAGTGGCAAAACCGCCGGTTTTGAAATAAGGCAAATAGGCGGCGCGCAACACCGGCGTCACCGGCTTTTCGGTGACGCGATCCATGCGCAACACACCCATGCTCTGATAACCCTCCGTCATGCGGTACCAATCGAAGGCGCACCACCACGTCGCCGCCATCAGGTAGCCGCAACAATCATACTTCCCCACGCTGTCGATGGCGGCGCGCTGTTTGAGCGCGCGAAAGGTTTCATTGAAAATCGTGACTTGCTGGCCGGCGGTGCTGCCGTTTTCCGAGGACCAGTAGCCGAATTCGGTGTTGAGAATGGGCTTGTTGGGATGAGCGAGATTGGCATCAACAAGAAAGTATTTGGTTTCGGTGTAAGCCTGCTGGCCGTAAAAGATGCCGAAATACATCGTCCAGCCGGCAAAATCACTCACTGTTTGCGAGGGATCATGCGGCCCGGGGCGGTCGGCCGCCGCAGACTGGCCCACCAGCCGGCCGTCGGGATACAGGCTGTCCAGCTCTTCATTGACACGCTTGATGAACACCCGGCGGTTGTCAACATCCATGCTTTCATTGTTGGTGCTCCACAGGACAATCGAGGGCCGGTTGTAGTCGCGGAACACCATTTCCCTGAACATTTGCTCGTGCAGGTGGCGAATGAGATTTTGCAGCACCCAGGCCAGGGCCACGTCGAATTGCCAGAGGGGAATTTCCTCCATTACCACCAAGCCCAGCCGGTCAGTGGCGAGATAGGTGAAGGGGTGGTTGGGATAATGCGCCGTGCGCAGCCAGTTGGCGTTGAGGGCTTTGATTTTCACCAGGTCGTTGTAGATCGCCGCGACCGGCATGCTGCGGCCGTAAACCGGATGATCCTCATGGCGCGCCACGCCGACAAAGAAGGCCGGTTTTTCATTGAGCAGAAACTTGGTGCCGGAGGTTTTGGCGGTGCGAACGCCAAATTGGGTGTGAAACGCATCCACCACCCGGCTGCCGCGCGCCAGCGTCACCTGCAGGATGTAGAGATGCGGTGTCTGCGGCGACCATAACCGCGGGTTGGCAATGATAATCTCCGTGCGCCACACCGCGGCCTCCCGCGCCGGCACGCTGTTGCCATGGCGCGTCTCGCCGCTCACCGCGACGGGCGCGCCGAGCAAATCAGCGGCGCTTTCCGAGAGGATATTTTGCGAGTCGACGCGTGCGGCATAAACCTGCAGGGCAATTTCGACATCCTGCGGGGCGGTCCCGGCATTGAAAACTGTCACCGTTGTCTGGAGGCGGCCGTTGAGGTCTTTGGGCACGATATCGGCGCGCACCACGGAAATTTCGTCGGCAAACTCCAGGTAAACATCGTGAAGGATGCCGGTATAGTTGAACCAGTCGACGCGCGAATAGGGGATGATGTCGGTGCGTGAGCCCCACGGCGGATTATCAACGCGTACCGCGATGACATTGAGCGTGTCATATCGCAGCGCCGGCGTTGCATCGAAGGCAAAGGAGGTGTATCCGCCCTCGTGATAGCCGAGATACCGGCCGTTGAGCCAGACATCGGCGACGTAGTTGACGGCATAAAAAATCAGCTTGGCAAACTTGCCGCGCAGTTCGCCGGGAACGGCAAACACGCGGCGGTACCACACGCCATCCTGATAATACTCCGGTCGCTTCTCATAAGCATTGATGGTATTCTCGACGCCGGGAATGTGATGAAGAGGCCAGCCGCTGTCATCATAGCCCGGTTCCTGCCGGCCGGCGGCCTCCGCCAGTAACTCGGCCATGCCGGCGGCATCGCGTTTCAGCAACGTCAAGTCGTGATTGGCCGCGAAGCGCTGTTTGCGCCACGGCCCGGCGAGGTTGATGGTCGTGCGCCGCTGCTTTTCAAAAGAAGGGACAGGGATGCCGTTTTGATGGGGAATGGCAATGCCCGCCACCGTTTGCAGGCGCAACGAGGCATCAAGCGAGGCTATTTGCGCGAGCGCATAGCCGCCGGGAAACAGCAGCAACACGCCTGTCACCAAGATTGCACCAAGGCTTCGCCACTTTTTGCAAATGCTCATTGCACGAGCCCTGATGAAAAAGTTGAAATCCGGCACAGGCAGCGGCCGGATAACCCAGCCACTGCCTGTGGTACGCCGTACACGGGGCCTTCCCTGCTGTTTCATCCCCTCTGGAAAAGTTCCCGCCGCGGCTGTGCCTCCTGCGTTTTGTGACGCCGCACCGGATACACTATTGCAACAACATGAGTTTGCCCGCCGCCAGTTTCTCCCCGCCATGAATTGTGTAAAAATAAACGCCGGAACTCAACGGCCGGCCGGCATGATCAACCGCCTCCCAGGTGAAATCCCTCGTTCCCGCCGGCTGTACACCGAGATCCTTTTCGTAAACGAGATGGCCGCGCAGGTCAAACACTTGAAATCGCAGTCTTTTTACCGCAGCGAGATGATAGCGAATCGTGGTGCCGCCATTGAAAGGATTGGGAAAACTTTGCGCCAAATAAATCTTCGCTCCGGCCTCCTGCTCGTTGACGCCGGTGGCGGCCAGGGTTTCAATGATCAGACCATTCAACAGGGGATCTTTTTTCACCGCGGCAAAATGCAGGTCGAGAATGCCGTCGGTGACCGCAACGGAATCCAAAATTTTTGTGTACGCGGCGTGCGCGCCGACTTCTTGAAACAAGTCGAGGCTGCCCGTCACCAGCCTGCCTTCGATGAAAACATCAAAAACTCTCATCCCGGCGGCGGTGAAGTTATTCTCCGCCATCATCAAAGTCACGCGATAATTGCCGTCTGGCACGCGGACTTTGTAAGATACCAACCCCGCGCGCTCGCTTTGATAAATCGCATCCGCTTCGGTGTTGGCGATGGCGAGATCACCCGGCCATTGTTTGGCGGTGCCGTCCAGATAACCGTATTCGACTTGTTCACTCCACGGCTGGTCGGCTGAAAAATCGTCCTGCGGCGCGCCTCCGACGTTGATCTGCAACGGCAAGGTCACCGGCGCTTCATTAATCACGCTCACGGCACGCGGGCCGCTGTGGTTGGGTGGGGCGGCACGATCGCGCGCGTTCAACACCGCGAGCGTGTGAGTCGCCGTCGGATCGAGACCCGTCGTTTCGAGCAGCACACTCTTCTGATCCGGCAGAAGAGTGGCGCGGGCAACCGTCACCCCGGGTATGAGATAATTGGAGGTGGTTTCCGCCGTGGCCTGATCCACTTCTTCCGAGAACATCACGGTGACGTTTTTTCCCGAAAGGCGCGCCCATTTGACCACCGGCGGATTGCGGTCATTGTAGCCGAGATTGTCGGGCATGGTGAGGCAGAGGATCATCAGGCCGTCGCGAAACACCACGTTTTCCGGCACAAAGTCGGCATTGTTGCCGCCGAAGGTATGCGTTGCCTTGTCCCAGCGCGCCTGATCCCAGGAATCAAAATCATCCTTCCATTGATGGGTGAAGTTGTTGTTGGTGCCGGTATTCCCCGAGCCCGGGGTGTAGGAGGCATAACTGACCCAGTCATAATAGGCAAAGGCCGGCAGCGCGTCGTCGCTCCAGCGTCCCACCCAGTTGGTGTACGCCGGGTTCCAGACGTTCATCATGATTTTTTGCGGGTTGGTGAGCATCAGCACGTGCTCGCCGGTTTGCCGGTACATTTCCACGCCGTCGATAAACCAGGCCACGTACTCCGGCGTCCACTCAAAGGCGTAGGTATGAAAATCCAGATGCGGATTGAACGGCGTGGGTTGATGGCGCAGATGATTGTTTTGCCCCGGGGTGATGGTGTTGAACTGGACGTCGTTACTGTAGCGGCCGAGAATCTCGATATCGATTTCATTCCACTCGCCACCGCCATCATGGTAAGTAAAAAACGACGCCAGCATGCCCTCGCGCTGCGCGGCTTTCATGCGCACCTCGAAGCGGCCGTGGGTGTAGGCGGCCTTGGTGCGGTACTCGGCGCCTTTGTAGTTTTTGGCGGCAGCCAGCAGCGGACAAAGCAGTGCCGCACACAGGGAAACACTCCAGGCGATTCTCATGTTATCATCCTGCCTGCGTGTCGAGAAGGCCCGGCGGGCAGTTCGTTGGGGGGACTGCCAAACACCCAACAGGTGGGAGGACACCCGCAGCCGGGTGTCCTCGCCAGGTTCAAACATGATCGGGAGAATGGCAGGCAAATGCACGGCCACGCGCGCGCCCTCCTCCTGCCCAACGACCTTATTTCATCAACAACATTTTGCGGGTTTGCTTGAAATCACCCGCGCTGATGCGGTAGAAATACACGCCGGAGGGCAGGCCGTCGGCATGCACGTCAAGCGTGTAAGTGCCCGCCGCCTGCACCGCATCGACCAGGGTGCGCACCTTCTGGCCCAGCGCATTGTACAGCGCGAGCTGCACCCGTCCCGTCTGGCGAAGGGCGTAAGTGATCTTGGTCGAGGGGTTGAAGGGATTGGGATAATTCTGGCTCAGGCGGTAGTGCGCCGGCATGCCGTCGTTGCGATTGTCCGCCACCGCCGTCGGACTTTCGCGATCACCAATCCAGGTGTAAGTCCAGTTGCGCGGCGACTGCCAGGAATTATCGTTGTTGATGGGCGACAGGGTCAGGATGCCATCGCGCGTGTTCGGCGCGTCGGAGTCGTGAATGCTGAAGTCGAGCGGGATGCGCATGCCGTTGACCGGGACAAAGGGGGCGTCATCGCCGAAGGTGATGTCAGTCAGTTTCACGCGCGTCTCGATGATGTAATCGGAGCCAAAGCCTTCGAAGTAGTAATCGCTGGAATCGCGCGTGTAGAGCTGCCGGTTGGAATTGTCGGGGTGAAACAAGCCATCGTAACGGAACTGCAGGGCATAGTCTGGCTTGGCGCCCCGCAGGCGCGCCGCATGCGGCGGACCGGGCCGGCCGTCATACAGGCCGAAGAACATCTCGATGGCGTCATCCTCCCACCAGTTGCCGGCGGGATCGTAAGAAAACACATTGTCGATGGCGTCGACCGCGAAGTAGAAATACACGCTGTCCATCGCCATGTACATGGTGAGGTTCAAATCATCATCGTTGTCGAAAACGCCGATGCCGATGTGGCTGACTGACTTCTTGAAGACGAAGGGTTTGATGCCGCTGGTTTCCCATTCCGTCAGAATGCCGTCCGCCTTGAATTGCGCCGGCGGCTTGAGCGAGATGGTGGCCACGCCTTTGGCGGTGTTGGTGACGCCGGGGAAGGAAACGCCGGGCAGACTGACGTTACCCACCTTGTCAGCGGCCGTGACGGCATAGTAGTAGGTCACCTGCTGATCCACCAACGGATAATACAGATAGTGCACGAACGTCTGGGTGTTTTCGACTATGCCTTCTGCCAGTACTTCCACGCCGGGCGCGTTGATATCGGTGATCGGCTGCTTGCTGGCGTAGACGGTGTACTTTTCGCCGGTTTCGTTGGGCACATCCTGCCAGATCACCAGGTTGAAATTGCCCGCGGCATCGGGCACGGCAGCCACGCCTTTGGGAGCAGGCGGCGGTTCGAAGTCAGTTTGGCGTTTGCCATAGAGTTCGAGATTGTCGAACAGCACCGTGCCGGTGGAGATGGTTCCTTGTATCGCCGGCGCGGCGGAGAAGGCAAACTCATACTTCTTCACCTTGTCCCAATCCAGCTTGCCGTTGCCCGGCACGCCCGACCAGCCGGGATTGGAGAAACCGTCCGCATTGGGGGTCACGCCGGTGCCGCGGTCGTCGAGCGGAATGAGCAGCTTTTTCCAGCCGGCCGCCGCGTCGAGCACGGCGGATGATTCGAAAACCCACTGCTCTTCAGAGTTGTCGCCCTCGCTGTAGTCGTACAACTGGATGCGAAACACGACATTGCCCGGGCTGCTGGAGGGCACCAGGTTGTTGTAGCGCAGGGTCATGTGGGTGTGGCCCTTCATGTCCGGCAGGAAGCTGGTGTCGCTGCCGAATTTCAGGCTGGCAAAACCACCCCAGGATTCGGTGGCATGCACTTTCCAGTCGAATTGGGCCGAGGCAGTCTCGAAGAAATTCTGGTTGTTATTGGTCACGGTGATGCTGCTGGTTCCGGTGCCCGCAAACGAGGCGGGCATGCTGGCGGTGGTGTCGAAGTAGTTGATCACCGGATAGGCATGGCCGGTGAGTTGGAGATGATCGAAATAAATCGTGCCGGTGGAGTTGCCGGAATTCAACCGGTCAGCAGGATTATACAGCGAGCCATCGATCGACCATTCGATCTTCCAGGCTTTGATCGATTCCAGATCGAGTTGGCCGTTGCCGGCGGCGCCCGCCCAGCCGGGCAGCCACACGCCCTGGTCCGACTGCGTGCCGACGTCTTTCAGCGGCAACACCAGCTCGTTCCATCCCGGCTGGGTATCGAGAATGTAGAAATGCGAGTACCAATACTCGGCTTGTGCGATATTCGCCAGGGTGCGGTCGGCAACCGGAACATTGCTCACATCTTTCAGGAGAATACGCAGGTGGGTGGTGCCAGGCTTGCTCTGCGGCACGGCGTTGTAATACCACATCTTAATGTGAGTGAAAGGGGAAAAGTCAAAAACCGCGGTGCTGTCCGCGCCGTGCATGATGTTGACGTAACCACCCCAACTTTCCGCGGCTTGCACCACCCAATCGACTTTGAGCGCGCCGGCGCCCGTCTTGACGAGATCGTTCACGTAGGTCAGTTTCGTGGAGCAGTTCGGTGTGCTCCACGTCATGTTATCAAAGACCCAATACCCCGAGTCCGGGGCGGCATCGAAGGTATCCAGCGCCTCCTGCCCAGCGGCCAGGCCGGGAACGAGCAGGAGCAGCAGCAAAAAATTGTAGCGTCGCATCATTACCCTCCACGCTAAAATTGATGAACAGACTCGTGACTTGAAAAAATTTGTTGCCAGCGAAATCTTGGCTTATCACCTCCTTTTGCTTGTCAGTTTTGGGGAAGAGCTGCACCCAACCCGCCAAACAAACGGGGCCGCAACAGCTTTTCACTTTTGGGTTCCCATGTCTCGTGGACAAAATTCCAACGGGATGGCAGGGCGTTTTTACAGGGCTTATTCCAGCATAAAATTCCGTGACAGACCGCCGACGGCAACCCGGAATTCGCCCGGCTCGACCACCGGCTTGTTGTCGCGCCCGATAAAAGCGAAATCCTGCGGCTGCAACGTGAACGTCACGGTCCGGCTCTCACCCGGCGCCAGATCAATCTTCTCAAAACGTTTGAGGCGCTTGTTGTGCGGCGTGACCGAGGCGTACAAGTCGGTGAGATAAAGCTGCACAACCTCCCGGCCGGCCCGCGTGCCGGTGTTCTGCACGATGACGCGCACGTTCAATTTTTCGCCCATCTTGAGGGTGGCGGGCGAGAGCGTCAAATCACGGTATTCGAACGTGGTGTAGCTCAACCCGTAACCAAAGGGGAATTGCGGCCGATAGACGTGATGTTCGCTGGCATTCTCGCTGGACTTGTGATCATACAACGTCAGGTCGTTGGGGTGGCGCGGATAGGTGATGGGCAGCCTGCCGGAGGGATTCACCTCGCCGGCCAAAACCTCGGCGATGGCCGTGCCGCCCTGCATGCCGGGAAGAAATGCCGCCAGGATCGCCGCACTTTTCTCTTCAATCTCACGAATCAGACGCGGCCGGCCCTGCACCAGCACCAGAATCACCGGTTTGCCGGTCTGCTGCAGTGCCTGCGCCAGCTCGAGCTGGGCGCGCGGCAGGCTCAAATCCGTGATGTTGCCGGGAGATTCACAATAAGCCTCTTCACCCAGACAGACGACCACCGCCTGCGCTGCCTGTGCCGCTTGAACGGCAGCGGCCACGTCGATGAGCTTGTCATAACTCGCGCCCGGCACATACGTGACATTTTGCCTGCCGAATTTTTCCTGCAACGCTTCCAGAATGGTGTGATACTCATGGGGATAAAGCGACTCCTCATTGCCCTGCCAGGTGATGGTCCAGCCGCTGTTGAGCACGCTCAGCTTGTTGGCGGTCGGGCCGGTGACCAGCAACCGGGTTTGCGGCACCAGCGGCAGCAGGTTGTCCTGGTTCTTGAGCAGGATCAACGATTCACGTGCGGCCTGCAGCGCCACGGCGCGGAACTCCGGCGCGGCGAACCCGGCCCGCAGTGTCTTGTCGGGATAGGGATTGTCGAACAAGCCGAGCGCGAATTTCACGCGCAGAATGCGGCCGACCGCTTCATCGATGCGGCGCATGGGCACCGCGCCCTCGCGCACCAGGGCGAGCAGGTGATTATAAAAACTAAAATCAAGCGGCACCATGCTCATGTCAATCCCGGCCATCACCGCCTGGCGCACCGCCTCCTTGGGCGTGGCCGCCACCCGCTCGCGCGTATGCAGGTTGATGATGTCCTGCCAATCCGACACCACAAAGCCCTGGAAGCCGAGCTCGCCGCGCAGTAATTCCGTCAAATAATAATGGCTGGCATGCAGCGGCACGCCGTTGATTTCAGACGAATTGACCATCACCGTGTGCGCGCCGGCCGCAATGGCAGCCTGAAAGGTGGGCAGAAAATACTCGCGCAACATGATCTCGGGAATGTAGGCGGGTGTGCGATCCTTGCCGGTGAGCGGGAAGCTGTAACCCAGATAATGCTTCAGGCAGGCTGCCACCTTGTCTTTGCGGTTGATCTGATTATCCTCTCCTTCCAGGCCCTTGACGTAAGCAACTGCCATGACCCGCGCGAGATGGGGATCTTCGCCAAAAGTTTCAAACAAGCGCGGCCACAGCGGCTGCCGGCCAATATCCAAAACGGGATTGAAATTCCACGGGATGCCGCTGGCGCGCACCTCATAGGCCGTGATGATGCCCTCCTGTTTGACCAGCTCCGGATTCCAGGTGGCGGCCATGCCGAGATGCTGCGGAAAGATGGTCGCCCCGATGGTGTAATTCGCGCCGTGAATGGCATCGATGCCGTAGATGACTGGAATCTTCAAGCGCGTCTCCCGCGTCGCGACCTCTTGAATCTGTGTGATGATCTCATGCCAGTTGTCCAGCGAGTAGGCCGAGCCCATCACGTTCAAAATCGATCCCACGTGATAATCCTTGATGGCGGTGCGCAGCTTGGCGGGATCAAGCTGGTGGGGCTTGCCGGGGGTTTGTGTATCCCTGGAAACCACGTCGATGGTCACCTGCGTCATCTGCCCGACTTTTTCTTCAACCGTCATTTGCGACAACAATCGCTTCACTTGCGCGGTGTAATCGGGGCGGGAATGATTCTGGCCATAAGCGGGGGCGAGACCGAGAACTACGGCACTCGCAAGCAGGAGTAAAGAATGGCGGGAAGTCGTCATCGTTCATCCTTGCCTGGAATCGCAACACAACTCACGCGGGCCCAGGCGGCAGTTGCTCGAGTGAGTCAGAGGGATTTGGCGGCGCGCCGCCGGAATCGGAAACCGGGAATTGATTTGATACACAATCGACAAAAATTGCGCCACCTTCCTGGCAGAAAGCAGCTTTTGATATTAAACAGCTTAAGTTCGACAGAACGCTCCGAGCAAAGAAAAATTTATCAATTTGATAATGCCGCTGTTATAAATTTGATAATCTGCACTGCAAGTCCGCAAAGCCGGCGGCACAGCAAGATAGGGCGGCGTTGGAAGCAGCCCCCAAAATCCTCTCCAGAGAATGCAATCCCATGAAAAAGGCGCTTTCGGGAAATGCTTCACTCTTCTTGAGGGTGGAGTCCTACAAAAAAAAGCTTTTTCGTGGGAGTGTATCTTCGTGGCAGAACAAAGGCAGCGGTTTCTCCGCAATCGCCACGAAATACCCACAGGCAGACAGGGATGTCTGCGCTGCGTTTATCACGAAAACTGCAGGCCTGCCCCGGCCACGAAAATGAAGCCCCACGGGAAAAGCCATTTCGTGGGAGTCCATCTTCGTGTGAGAAAAGACGAGGCGCCTGCGGCAAATGGGCGAATGTCGCAGTCCGGGCCTCTTCACATTCGAAAAAGGTTTTGCTTGAGTTCGAATGGAATAACTGGCGGAGTTCTGTGAACACGTCATTTCCTCCGGGCAACCGCAGGCCAGCAGGCAAAATTCAGATACCACGAACAGACTGGTTCTCTGTCGATTTGTGTGGGCAAATCGTAATGCGGCATGCGGCCCTGAACCAATTCTCTGGACGCTGATCGACGCCGTGTCGCGCTGATTTTTATCAGTGGCAGGCTGGACAAAGCGGCGTCGCCAAAATCTCTGCGGCCGGAATAGTGTCTTCAGGGTAATTTGCCATGCCGCGCGCGGCACCCATCAGAATGAAAATGAGCTTTCGTAGTAGTGCCTTTCAGGCACCGACCTTAAAGTGTCTACTACAAAAGTGCTGTTCATTGCGCCGGCGGTCGCAATCTTTGCAGAAACACCCTGGCCGGCTGGAAAGTGGGATCTTCGCGCAGCAAGCCGGTCAGGAGCTCGGCAGCCCGGGCCGGGTCACCGGCATCGGCATGAAACCCGGCGAGATAAAATTTCGCATTTTGCCGTTCCTGGTGAGTGAGATCAGCTTGTTCGAGCGCCGCCCGCATCGTTTCACATGCCGCCGCGAGCTTTTGCTGGCGCCATTGTGCGATCGCGATTTGGTAAAGCAACATGCCTTTGTGGTCGGAGTATGGCAGGGTTTTCCGAAGGTAGAATTCCCGCATATCCCACGCGCCCTCCTGCTCGTAGGTCCTGGCCACCTGCTGGTAGGGATAAGGATCCTCCGGTGCGAAGACACTGACCGCCAGATATTCCCGGCGTGCCCGTGCGAAATTGCCCCGCTGCCAATAGACTTCCGCCATGCGATAATGCGCCCGCGACCAGACATTGTCCCTCAGCAAATAATCCCGGACAATGGGCAGGGTGGCGGGATCGCCATAAGGCCGGTAGTCGTGGAATGAGACCGGCTTCTCCGGGAAAGGCCAGCGATGCGTCATTTCGAGAATCTTCATCAGGCCGATGTCCCAATCGAGGTCGGTGACATAATAAGGCTGATCCGCCGGCTGAAACTGCGGCACCGGATCGGTCAGCCACCCGCCGGCACGAATGGCCTCGTAAAAGCCGGTGGCCATGAGATAATAGCCCGGAGGATTGGGATGGAGATGATCGACGAGCAGGTTGTTGCCCAGCAGTCCCTGCGGTGAACGCTGCGCCAGCCGGGAGCGGAGATCAACGCAATGGGCGCGGTACTTCCGTGCCAGCGCCGCGATGATTTGATTGACCTCTTCGCTGGCGCGAAAGCGAATGAGATCGCGGTCTTTCGCACCGGTGAAGAAATGCAGGGCGGCGGTTGAATCGCCCAGGCCGGCGCTGGCCAAACCGCGTTTATACCACAGCACCGCCGCGCTGGAATCCTCCAGCCAGGCGGTGCGATAGGCGCTTTCACTTTCCGCGAACCGGCGCTGCTGCAGCAGGCTGTCGCCGCGGGCCAGGGCCTGCTGGTAGCGCGCACGGGCGTCCGCGGGCAGGGCCGGTTGTTCGCTGGCGAAGGGGGGCAGGTCGCGCAGGTTCGAGAAGAGCGTGCCGATCAAAACCGGCACGCCGCGGCGCGCGCATTCCCGCAAAATCAAAGCGAGATTGTCTTGAAAATTGGCCAGCGTGCGCCGGTATTTCGGCGAGCCGAACACAATGGCCTGGTCGCCAATGACATTGGCCATCAACGAGGGTGGGCGGGCATTTTGTTCTGCTGCGGGCCGCAGCCACGAGATCAAACGCCGCAGCATCTGCACCACATGCAGCTTGTGCAGCTTCAGGTATGTTCGGATCAGCCTGCCATTCTGCCCCAGCGAGATGGTCGAGGCGCTGCCATAGGCGCCGTAAAACTCGTTGTGCCCCATGTAGATGATGATCATATCCGGCTGGAGCGCCAGCATCTCGGGCAGCAGATCGACCACCGTGAAACTGTTGACCGCGGAGATGCCGGCGTTGAGCACTTCGAAGCGGCGCTGCGGATAGGTTTGCGCCAGCAAATAACGAAGCTGCACCGGAAAGGGAACATTGCAATCAAAGGGAAAACCCGCAGTGGTGGAGCCGCCCACGCAGAAGATGCGAAAAACCTCCGGGCCTTTGTGCTTGACGAAGAGATCGGGCTGCATGCCCGGCACGGTTACCCGCGCGGGATCGAAATAGCGCTTCGCCACCCATTGGTTGAGTTGATAGCAGGACTTGCCGGCCCTGACGGTTTCCAAAACAAAAGGCTCGGGCGCAAAGGCACCCAGCAGCCGCAGACCTGCCTCCGCCAGCGCCAGCAGCAGGATTGGCACGAGACCCAGCAGGATCCTGAACACGCGTTGGTGCGCCTTGCCGGGCGAAGCTGCGGGTTTGGTGACAGCAAGTTTGGAGTGACGGGCTCGTTTGGTCATGGACGCTCGGCTCCTGGCAGGGACTCTGGAATAAACCTGACTTTTGCAGCGAAGCTGGCCCAATCCGCGAGAGACGCCGTTTTAATCGTGACGCACAGGGCCCGAGGGGGTGGTGCCTAAAAAATTTTGCCGGCAAACATGCGGTCAACTCCAGCAGGGGTGCACGTCACCCACGCCCTTTCTTCCGGACAACGGCAAGCCAGCATGCAAAATTCAGGCAGCACAACAGCGATTCAACCCTCCGTGTCAGGATCAAACACAAACAATCCACCTACGAAAGCAGAAATCCCGTGGAAAAAGCCATTTCGTGGGAGTCCAGTTTTGTGGGCGAGAAGCCGTGACGCCTGCGGCAAACGGGCGAACTGCGCAATCAGGGCTTCGCCACATTCGAAAAAGATCCTGCCTGACTTCGGACGGAATAACTGGCGGAGCTTGGTGAACACGCCATTTCTTCCAGGGAACAGCAAGCCGCATGCAACATTCAGGTTGCATCTGCCTTCCTCGGCGAAAATCTGTGTCCCAAATCTTCGCGACTATGATTGTCATTTCCGCTTAGTCTCTTCTGTTCGAAAACGTTTCAACCGCGGCAGCGCCGGGGTTTCCCAAACGGCGAGGCTCATGAAAAAACCGGGGAATTCGAAGCAACGGCCGGGGCGTTGCAGGAACCGCCGTTGCAAAGGCGGCAATTGGGGATGGCGGTTTGCTCGTATCTTCAAGGTGAAATCTCTGCAGGGGGAGCAAAACGATTCATGCGAAGACGCCGGGCTGCAAAGTTCCTGCAAAGGAGGCCTCCGCGGACGCTTTGCACCTTTGTGACCCGGCGTGCATTTTTGCTTTTTGCTGCCGCCTGGTGCGGCTCGGGCATGCCCCGGTCATGGCGTGTCACCTGGCGATCATCAATTTTCGCACCGCCACCTGTTCGCCGGCCTGCAGGCGGCAGAAATAAACGCCGCTGGCCAGGCCGCGTGCCTGCCAGCGCAGGACATGCTCACCGTGCGACATGTCTCCCTCCCACAACGTCGCCACCCGCCGGCCATCGCCCGCCAAGATGGTGAGCGAGACCCGGCCGCCAGCGGGCAGGTGAAAACGGATGGTGGTTTCGGGGTTGAAGGGATTGGGATAATTTTGCCTCAACGTGAACTGCTCCGGCGGCGTGGTGCGTGCTTCCTTCACGGCCACGGCCAGACCCGGCAGACTGGCATCCATCCACAAGATGCGCAGATTCACCCAGTGTTTGAGATATTCCACCTCTTCGCGATAGTTCTGCCCGATGTAGGCATTGGGCCAGACGTAGACGCCGAGAATGGGCCAGCGCTGGAAATTGCGCTGCTGGGCCTCCTCCAAAAGCAGGGCGGTGGAATCGATGAAGGCGTGAATCCGCTGCACGTCGAACACGGTTGTGCGCAGGCTGCGCCAGCGTTCGACCAGCAGACGGGCGAAGGTGGAATCCCGCACCAGGCGCGGCCACCAGAAAGGAATTTGAAAGCCGTCGGATTCCACACGAAAGTCGACCTGCCAGCCGTAGATTTTGGCACCGTCGTAGTAATCGGCATTGCCGAAGGCCAAATCATAATCCCACACCGGGCCCATGGTCAGCCGGCCGTTCTTGCTGTCGCGATCCTTGTGCATGAACGCGCTCAGGCGGTAGCCGTCCACATTGCGGGAGACTTCGTTGATCAGGAAATAGTCAACCGCGGCGGCCGGATCGAGCAAGGTCAGGTAGCCAGTCTGCGGATGATTGTAATCCGGACCGGCCATCAGGCTCTCGAAACGGTGGATGAAATCCTGGATGTAGCTTTGTTGCGCCGGCACGAGGTCATCGGGATCGGGATAGTCGTACTGGTAATAAATGCGGTGCGGCGAGCCGGGATAGGGCAAAAAGGAGGAGTACCAGCCCTGCGTATCCGAGCCTTCCCGCTTGTCGATTTTGATGAGATAGCCGCCGGTCACCGCATCGCCCGCGACATCGGCCGGCTCGAGCTTGCTGATGTTGACGCGGTTCTTGTCGCGTTTGATTTTCTCCATGAAGATGTAAACGCCGCGGTAGTCGCCATTCAACACCAGTTCACAGAAGCGCGTGCGGCTGGCGTAGCGGCCGAGTTGCCTGGCGAGATGATAGGCCAGCACGTTGCGCATCAGCGTTTTGTCCGAATAGGATGCCGACAGAATCCAGTCGCTTTCGGCCGGCATGCCCATCAGCGCCACATCAATGTCCTTGCCCAGCGAGTCCCGGGTTTCGAAACCGTATTGCTTCTTGGGAAACATCTGCGAGCTGGAGCCGCGGATTTCGATGCCGATCCTGCCGTGATAGTGATTGAAAGGATCGGAAAGATAGTTGCGCCGGCCCGGGCCGTTGTCGATGATGCCCATGTCGGCCGTGATCTTGGGCTCGTCCACGATTTCCCGGCCGTGGGTGTCGATCACCACGATCGGCAAATTCGAGGAGGTAAATTCCACCTGCGGCGTTTGCCCTTGGGCAAAAAGCGGCGACAACAAGGCGGCAAGGTACAGCACCGCCGGCGTGGACAAGCGGCAGGCGCTCCGCAGCACCCTGGCAAAGCGTTTCGTCAACATGGCAACCATCCCTTCACAGCATGTCGCTGCTCATTTCAAATGGGTTAGCTTGCGGGTGGCGACCGTCCGGCCCTCCACCTGCAGGCGGAGGAAGTAGATGCCAGCCGGCCAATTCATGGCCGCGAGCCGCAGGGTGTGCGTGCCGGCGGTGCGAAATTCCCGCAGTACCTCCTGCACAACTTTCCCCTGCACGTCAATGACCGTGATCCCGATGCGGCCGGGCGCGGCCAGGGAATATGCAATTTGGGTCGCAGAATTGAAAGGATTGGGAAAAGCTGCAAGCTGAAAGTCGGTGGGCGGCGCGGATGCCCCGGTCACTGCACTGGGCAGCGCAGCGATCATCAGACCGTTGAGCAGCGTCCTGCCGGCCACCGGTTTGAAATAAAGATCGAGGCGGCCGTCGGTGACGCTGAGACTGGCGAGGGTCATTTCCAAGGCACGGTTCGGACCGGCGAGCGCGAAGGGATCGAGATTGTCAAAAACCAGGCGGCCCTCCGCCCACACCTCGAACACCCGCTGGCCGGGGGCTTGCGCGAGCGTCTCCGCCAGCAGCAGCGTCACCTGATAATTGCCGGGCGCCAGCCGCACGTGATAGAACGTCAAACCTTCACGGCCGGAGAGAAAAACATCCGGATGCGCGGTTCCGGAAATCGGCGTGCCGGCGGGCGCCGTGCTGATGCTGCCGCCGACCGCGCCATATTCCAACCGTTCCTGCCACACTTGATCCGGCAGAAAACCCTCCTGCCCCTCGCCACCAACATTGATGTGCAGCGGCAGCGGCGGCGCCACTTTCATGCTGGTGTATTGCAGACTCATGCGATTGGCCGCAGGCGAGCGGTCTTGCACACCATTCACCACCAAAATGTAGGTGAGTGCGGGATCCAACCCTTCGGTCAGCAACTCGACCGACTTGTTGCCCGGCAGCAGGCGCGCCGCCAGCAAGGTGGCGCCGGGCAAAGTGTAGTTGGCCAGAGTCTCCGCACTGCCCCGCTCCAGTTCCTCCGAAAAGTAAACATGAACGCGCTGATCAAAGCCTCGCGCCCACGCCAAATAGGGCGGCTCACGGTCTTCCTCGATCACCGGGCTGCCGCGATAGCCGGTTTGGGTGCTGGTGGTCAGGCAGAGAATCAAGTAGCCGTTTAGGAAAACGACATTGTCCGGAATAAAGTTGGAATTGTTGCCCTCCCAGGTGTGCGTCGCCTTGCTCCAGCGGTTTTGATCCCACGCGGTGAAATCATCCGTCCACTGCAGGGTGAAATTATCTCCCTGGCCGGGGGTGTAGGCGTAGTATTTGACCCAGTCGTAATAGGCGTAAACCGGCAGCACCGCGGGGTTGAGCGCGCCCGCCCAGTCCACCGCCGCCGGCGGCCAGAGGTTCATCATGATCTTCTGCGGCCGGGTAAGCGTGGCAATGTGGGCTTCAGTCTGGCGGTGCACCTCATAGCCGTCGATGAACCAGGCGACATAGTCCGGCGTCCATTCAATGGCATAAACATGAAAGGCGGCATGCGGGTTGAAGGCGGTCATGCTGGTGAAAACGTGATTGACCTGTCCGGGAGTGATGGTGTTGAACTGCACCTGGTTCTGATGGCGGCCGGGAATCTCGATGTCAATCTCGTTCCAGTTGGCGAGCGGATTGGAACTGCCGTCGTGGAAGGTGAAGAAGGAGGAAATCACGCCGCTGCCGGCCGCGGATTTCATGCGCACCTCGCAGCGGCCGTAGGTGATGGGGGTGCGTGTGCGCAGCTCCGCACCGCGGTAGGTTTTGATCTGGGCCGGCAGAGTGGTGGCCCAGCTCCACGCGCCCAGCAGGGCAAGCATGCCAACCGTTTTTTTCATGTTCGCCTCATCCGGTAAAATAAAACCAGACCGTGGCGACCGCCAGCGCGAGCAGAAGCGAGAGCTGCACGTCCAGGCGCCGCCGCGCCGGATTTTCCTGCGGCCCGCGATACGTGGCATATGTCACATCGACGAGCTGGGCCGCGTTGTGTGCGGGCGCCGTCAGGCTGACCACCACCAAAACCGCGGAGCATATCAGGAACAGGAAAACCGCGAAGTGCAGGAAATTCAGCTCGGCATAACTTTTCAGCAGGCCGGTCAGGCTGTGCTTGTTGATCTCAGCGACCAGCCGGCCGCAACCCAGAACCAGGCCGGTGAGCAACGCCGCCATGGCGCCGCGGCCGTTCAGACGCGGGATGAAGATGCCCAGCAGAAACACCGCCGCGATCGGCGGCGAGATGTAGGCCTGCACGCTCTGCAGGTAGAAATACAACTGGCCGGAGATCAACTTGATGAAGGGGATCCACGACAGGCCCAAAATCACCAAAATGGCGGTGGCCACCCGGCCGACCAGAACCAGTTGCCGTTCCGAGGTGCAGGGATTGAGCTTCTTGTAAATATCCCAGGTGATGAGCGTGGAGCAGGAGTTGAAGACCGAGGCCAGCGAGCTCATCAATGCCGCCAGCAAACCCGCCACCACCAGCCCGCGCAGTCCGGCAGGCAGAAATGCCGCCACCAGAGCCGGCAGGGCATGATCGGGCTTGAGCAGCACCAGACGCCCGGTTTGCACCAGGCAATAGGCGGCAATGCCGGGCAGGACAAAGATGAACACCGGCAGGATCTTCAAATAGCCGCCGAAGATCGCGCCGCGCCGCGCCTGGCAATGATCCCTGGCCGACAGCACCCGCTGCACGATGAGCTGGTCAGTGCACCAATACCACACTCCCAAAATCGGCGCGCCCAACAGGATGCCGGTCCACGGAAAGTGGGGATCAGAGACCGGCTGCCACATGTTGAAGAAACGGCTGCCCGCGATTTCCTGCATCGCGCCCCACCCGCCCACCGCCACCAAGCCGGTCACGGTCACCACCACCGCCCCAAAGATCATGATGAACATCTGCATCAATTCGGTGTAGACCACTGCGCGCAGCCCGCCGCAAACCGTGTACAGGCCGGTGGCCGTCACCACGATCAGCGCGCCCGTCCAGAAATCGATTCCCATCAATGATTCGAACACGATGCCACCGGCCGCTATCGTCACCGAAATTTTCGTCAACACATAGGCCATGATGGAAATCCACGACAGATAGATGCGGGCCGCCGGCGAATAGCGCCGCTCCAAAAACTCCGGCATGGTATAGACCTGGGTCTTCAAATACAACGGCACAAAAACCCATGCCAGGATCAGCAGAATAAGCGAGGCCAGAATCTCGAACTGTGCCACCGTCACCCCGCTGGCCGCGCCCGTGCCGGCCAGGCCCACCATATGCTCCGAGCCGATGTTCGACGCAAACAACGAGGCCCCAATCACGAACCAGCCGACATTTCGCCCCGCCAGAAAGTACCCCTCTGCGCTGTCCACCACCGCCCGACCGCGCGCGGTCGCCCACCATGCGATCCAGAAAAGTGCGCCGAAGTAGAGCCCAATCACCGCATAGTCGAGCGCAACAAGCTGATTCTCCACTTCTTGCTCCCGCTTAATGGCAATCTACGACACTTTCTTAGAGTTGGGACTGGATCATCTCCATGGGTGGAAAATGATCAAGAATGGTGCCATTGCCGGCCGCGGTTTATTTGCTTGAAAATCTTGGGGGCGGGCTCCCCTTTTTCGGGGCAGATTATCAATTCGATAATCCAGGCTTATCGGGATGATAACGGGTGACAAGCGGTGAGGTGGATGAGAGAGGCCAAATTGCCGAGGGGCGAAGTCCGACTTGGGCAGCGGATCGCGACCAAGTTGGACTTCACTCACGTCGCGGCTGCGGGTGAGATGGGTCACTGCCGCCGGCCCGGCTGGTAACTCAACCTGGTTGCGGCATGGAAACCGTATGCGTTTTCAGCCACTCAACAATTTTATCTTGATTCAACAATGAGCTCGCCACGTCTATCGTAAACTGATAAAGCTCGTCATTGCTGATGCCCGATATAGTGAAACCGTTGACTTCCAAAAATCTCAACAAGGCGTACAAAGCGGTGCGTTTATTGCCGTCTGTGAAGGGATGATTTTTGATGAGCAGAAAGAATAAGACAGCAGCTTTACTCCAGAGATCGGGATATAATTCTGTACCGAATACGTTCTGTATTGGCGCAGCAATTGACGCTTCGAGTTTGCCACGATCAGCCAGTCCCCCTGCGCCACCAAAACGTCGTATGGCATAATCATGCAAGGCAATGACTTCGTCAATTGTGAGATAAGTTATCGACATCAGCTCTTTGCCAGCCGTTCAAATACATTCTGGTAGCGATCACCAATCCGTTCAGCCCACTGCAACAATTCGGGCTGATCGGTCTGCGCCCGCAGCGTCACGGTATTGTTGGATTGCTGAATCTCGATCTTGACTTGTGGCCCCAGCAAGAGGAGCATCTCCTGAATGATCCGTACGGCTTCGTCGCGGTTTAAAACGATCGTTTTGCTCATGGTTTGACCCTGCATGAAAATTTCCGTCGTTGCGCGAGTTTGTTGTACCGAAACAACTCATGGTCGTTCAAAAGCCTGCGTCCGCAAGCATGCGGACGGTGAATAATTACACTTTGACAAGAAAAGGGTAAGAAAGTTCTTCCCCAAAATCAACCGGCAATGCCGAGGGGCGAAGTCCGACTTGGGCAGCAGATCGCGACCAAGTCGGACTTCACTCACGTCGGGCGGTGCCGACGCTACATTTTTGCCTGCACCTTCGCGATCAGCGCTTCCTCTCGCTGCACGTCCTTCTCCAAGCCGATTTGTTGGAAAAGCTCGCGGCGGCGGGTGAAATAGGCCAATGCTGGCGTTGGTCGCGGTAGGGACACGGGTTTCCCCGTGCCCCCCGCACAGATCCCGCCGTGCAGTTTTCCTGCAACGGGCTCTTCAGAGATACTCGCTTCCGCAGTCGGCTAAAAGCTGAAACGAAGTCGTTGTTGTCCGAAGCGTCTTTCTGTGATGCGCGGCCGTTCGATGCGGTGGCGATTGATCATCGCCCAGAAGCGCTGTCTCGTGTAGCTCTTCCGTTGACTTCTCCGATTGAGCCATTTGTGCAGGATGCGCATCGCCTGGCGAAAGTATTTGTGCAAGCATTCGTAGTTCCCGATCACGCCATAGTAGTTGTAATGGCCGCGAAGTTTCGCATTAAGCGTCTTTAGAATTTGTCGAATGCCGAGTCCGCGACTCTCGCGGCACCAGTTCGTGTAGTTCTTCAGACCCTGTTGAAACTTCTTTCGAGAGGTGCGAAGCTTGACCATCTTTTCGCCTTTGCGACTGTCGCCCCAGCGAAACTCAAAGCCGAGAAAGTCAAAACTGCTGCCCGCGCTTTCGGGGAAACGATTGAAGCGCACGATGCGCGTCTTCTCCGCCGAGAGCGTCAGGTTGAACTTGCCAAGCCGTTCCGAGAGCATGCGGTAGAATCGTTCCGCGTCTTCTTGATACTCGAAGGCGCAAACAAAGTCATCCGCATGGCGGAGCAGATACGCTGCGCCGCGACATTGCTTCTTCACGACTTTTTCAAACCACAGATCGAGAGCGTAATGCAAGTAGACATTGGCAAGTACCGGCGAGACGATGCCGCCTTGCGGCGTGCCTGTGTCCGGATGCAATACCTTGCCGTCTTGCTCCAAGATGCCCGCTTTCAGCCATTTCTTGATGAGACGCAGAAACCGCCGATCATCAATCCTTTGTTCCAGCATGCGGATCATCCATGCATGGTCGATGTTGTCGAAGAAGCCTTTGATGTCGGCTTCAACGACGAACCGATAGCGCCCAAATCGAAGGTCGTTTCTGAGTGCCCGCACGGCGTCTCGTGCTCCGCGACGGAGTCGATAGCCGTAGCTGCACGGCAGAAAATCTTCTTCGAATATCGCGCGCAGGATCAACGCGACTGCGATCTGGAGCAGCTTGTCTTCCAGAGCCGGCAGTCCAAGCGGACGAAACTTGTTTTCGCCCTTCGGAATCCACTTGCGCAACACCAACTTTGCCCGGTAGCGGCCTTGCTTGAGACGCTCGATCAATGCGCGAACGTTCGTGGAAAAGTGCTTGCCGTATTCCTCGGCGGTCACGCGGTCCACGCCCGTTGCCGCATCTTTGCGGAGAAATTTCCAGCAGTATTGGAAATAGTCTTCCGTGAGCATCGCCGCAAGGTTGCGAAACCGGTACTTCTTCTCGCGCTTCGCCTTGTTGGCTATGCCCTGCAGGGAGGTTTGCACGGTGTTGCCGACTTTGCTCGTTCGGGCCATGTTGTCCTTTGCAGGTTGCGTATCTCTGTCAGCTCCTTCCCCGTGTGCTCTTCCTGCGCACGTGTAGTCGGCTCTCCCGTCTTCAGAGTACTATGAGCTGATCCGACTCCTCGCCGATCGTCGGTTGCTCTTCTTGTGGTTGAGTGTCCCTACCTGCTCATGGATAAATCCGTAGAGGAGGAATCGACAAGGTCTCTTAGGTTCCTAAAGCTTCTCTGCACACGTACCATGCTTTTGTGCAACCCCGGCAGACCCTACGGCGTCTCGCCACAAACTTGCGACGCTTTCGTGTTGGCTTCCGGCGCGCTAAAACCCTGGCCGTCTGCTTTATCATGCTCTAACGGGGCTATATCAAGCTTAAGGACGTGCGGTCTTCCTTACGGCTCATGTGCTGCCCTGTGTACGCCTCGGACGCTTTCTTGGCTTCCGACCGAAATAGATCGTCTGCCTTGTCACATCCGCAACACTCGGTAAGGGTGGTTGGCTAGACCTTGCCCTGCAGAGACTTTCACTCTGCCAGAAACTTTAAGCTTTGCCTAACGCACTAGCGCAGGCATCCTGCCTGCTGAATTTGCCGGGCAAAAAAGCTTCTTTTCCCGCCCGGGCGATGCAGGCAGGAAGCCTCCGCTACGAACTTTTGCAAGCAAGATACCGGCGCTACGGATTCTTGCAGGCAGGATGCCTGCGCTACGGTGCCGGCGCTACGTTTCGGCGCTGCGAGGCCGGCGGAACTTGCCGGGCGAAGAAAAATTTTTACTGCTGCGCTACTCCGGCAGGCTGGAAACCTGCGCTACGAGGCCTGCTGGATTCGCCGGGCAAAAAAGCTTCTTTTCCCGCCCGGGCGATGCAGGCAGGAAGCCTCCGCTACGAACTTTTGCAAGCAAGATACCGGCGCTACGGTGCCGGCGTTACATTTTCGCTTGCACCTCCGCGATCAGCGCTTCCTCCTCATGCACGTCCTTCTCCAAGCCGAGTTGTTGATAGAGCTCGCGGCTGCGGGTGAAATAGGCAAGGGCGGCGGGCCAGTCTTGTTGGGCTTTGGCCACGTAGCCCATGTTGTGCAGGGTGATGGCCAGCCCGGCACGATCGCCCAGCGCTTCCAATATCTCCCGGCTCTTTTGATACCACGCCAGCGCCGCGTCGTACTCGCCACGGGCGTGGTAAATTCCGCCGATGTTATTGTAGGATCTGGCCAGTCCGGCACGATCGCCCAGCGCCTCTTCTATTGCCACGCTCTTTTGATACCACGCCAGCGCCGCGTCGTAGTCGCCACGGGCGCGATGAACTTCGCCGATGTTATTGTAGGAGGTGGCGAGCCCGGCACGATCGCCCAGCGCCTCTTGAATTTCCACACTTTTCTGATACCACGCCAGCGCCGCGTCGTAGTCGCCACGGGCTTTGTAAATCAGGCCGATGTTATTGTAGGATCTGGCCAGGCCGGCACGATCGCCCAGCGCCTCTAGTATCTCCCGGCTCTTTTGATACCACTCCAGCGCCGCGTCGTAGTCGCCACGGGCGTCGTAAATCAGGCCGATCTGGTTGTACATCAAGGCTTCGTTCTTTTTGTTGCCCAAACGCACAAAGGCAGTGGCGCCGGCCAAGAGCCACTTTTCCGCCGGCAGTTTGCGCCAGTAAACCACATCTGTCACCGCGCGGGCAAAATCCCCCACCAGCTCGGCCTGCGCTTTTTCTTCCACCGGCAAGGTTGCCACCCATTCGGCGGCTGCGGCTATGTTGTCCCAATCCACGTCAAAGGCGCGCCAGTGCTCCATGTTGCTCTCTTTGTACTGCCGCGCCTTTGCCAAATAATACTCGGCGTGGCGCCGGCGGCAGGCGTGGGCAGTGGCTGCGGGCAGGGGCGCGTGCTTTTCCAAAAATTGCGCGGTGAGCGAGTGCAGCCAAACCCGCTCATTTTCGGCGTTGAGCAGGGAGCTGTCCACCGCCGCGTTCAGAGCCTTTTCGAACGCCTCCGGTTCTTCGCTGCCATGCACCGCGGCCAGCGCCTCCACCTCCGCGGGCCCGCGAAAGATCGTCATGGTCTGCAACAGAGCCAGGGCCGCCGGCACTTCGGCTTGCAAGGCAGTCAACATGCGGCCCAGCATGTCATTCACCGCAGCCTGCAAATCTTTGCCGGAGAGGGTTTGTAAATGCTGCCGCACCGCCGCGAAGGAGGTGGTGGCCCGCCGCAAATCACCGAGGGCCAGCTCCACCAGTCGGGGATGGCAATGGCAATCGCTCGCGAGATCATGCACCGCGGCGAGCAGGGGCAAGGCAGTTTCGCGATAACCGAGGTGCTGCGCCAGCGCCAGCAGCAGCGGCTTTTCATTTGCTGCCGGCGGCCGGCGCTCGAATTTCAGCAGCAATCTTTCGCCGGACAAATTGTGCACGAGCAGGCAGGCGCTGAACAGGTCGAGCGCTTCCACCGGCAGCAGGCAATTGCCGGCCAGAGTGGTGAGCGGATCCTTGTGCCGCGGCCGCAAGGTGAGCAGCGCCACGCTGCCCTGCCGGGGATCGAGCTGGCGCAAAAAATTTCCCAGTGCGGTGGTGGCAGCGGCGGAAAGCGTTTCCAAATTATCCAAAACCAGCAGCAGCGGCTTGCTGTTCAACAGGCGCAAGGCGGCTTGTTGGCGCTTTTCCGGCATGGCCGCGGCAAGGCAGTCGCTGCCGCACACCGCGTCGATGGTCTGCACGATTTTTTCGACGCCGAAATTTTGCGGGTCGTCTTTGGCGGTGGCAAAGATCACCCCTGCGAAGCGGTGGCTGTGGCGCAGCGCGGCCATGGTGGCGAGGCTGGACTTGCCGATGCCGCCGACACCGGAGAGCGCGATCACCGCCTCGGGTCGCCCGGCCAGCCATTGGCCGATTTGCACCAGCTCCGGGCCGCGGCCGGCAAAGTGGCGGGTGTACTGCAGCAGCGGCAAATTGTGCGGCGGCTCATTGGCAAGGAGCAGAAAATCCGTGGCCGGTTGCGGGGGCAGCGCCAGGGTTTGGTCGCTGAGCTGCAGGAGCGCGAGATTTTGCGCCGCTTCTTCGCCAAATTTGCCGGCTAAAATTTCCTGCGTGGCGGTGAAGGCGGTTTTGAGGGATTGGCCGAGAGCGAGTCGGCTGTAGAAGGTTTCGCTGAAGGTTTTTGCCACGAGGTCGGCAATCGGCGCGTGGGTACCAATTACGCTGGGGATGCCGGCGGCTTGCAGGGCTTGGGCAAGGGGCCGGGTTTCGCAGGCGTTGAGCACCACGAGTTTGAGGCGGGAGTTTTTGCAGGCGGCCACGAGTTCGGCCACGGGCACAAACTGCTCGCGGCCGAATTCGTCTTCCAACGCGAGGCCGGTGGCGCTGCCGTGGCCGATGAAGTGGAGGATTTGATAGGTGCTGTTTTCGTCGCCGAAGGTCAGGGCGTGCCGGAGATTTTCCAGCGTGGGCGGAAACAGGCGCACGACGGCATAGGGCGCGGCCCGGTCGTGCACAGGGTCGCGGCTGTGTTTGAGGGCCTGGCTGAAGCGCTGCCACTCGCCCCAGACGTCCAGCGGCTGGGCGGGCGGGTCATTTTCTGTTTTGCCGCAAACCGGCGCCGCGATGACGACGAGCAGGCGCAGGTAGTGGCGGAGTTGCGGCGAGGACGCAGGAAGTTCCGCTGGCATATTTACCCCTGCAATGTATTGGCAGACTGCAAGCCCAATGTCACCGGCCTTTTCAGGCAAGTCATGCCGGGAAGACGTCTGGCGGAAAGATAAAGATATTCCGATCTCCTGCCAAGTTCCAAAAGAGATATTTTTGCCGTTCACTTTTTCTGTCATTGCTTTGGAATAGTTTTGCCTGCGATTGGTCCGCCTTGATTCAAATTGCAACCTGCGATAAACGGGATGTTTTCCTCCCACGAAAATGACTCCCGCGAAATTTTTTGGCTTTATGTTGGATTGATGTGGATGAGGCATGGCAGGACTTTGACCGCGGGTGGGGGGCACGGGGGTGTTTCATCCGGCCGGGATTTGTCTTGTCGAGGTAATTGTCATGCGGCGCGCGGCACCCCTCAGAATCAAAATGAGCTTTCATAGTGGTGCCTTCCGACCCTGAAGGGTCTACTACAAAAGTCTTTTCGTGTGGTGATTTGCCCTGTTCATTTGCACACCCCTCACGATGAGAATGTCGCACAGAAATCTTGTCTGCAGGCAGGCGGGAGGCCTGCGCTACGGCATTCTCGTGGGAATACTGCTTTGGTGGGAGGGTTTGGGAGAGTCATCTTGACTTCGAGGTTGGAATCTCTGCCGTGCGCTGAACGGGCGTCGCGATGAAATCAGCGTTTCTCGCGCAAGAGATCAATCCGGGTGCAAAATTCAGGTTGAAAAATTAGCCATTGGACGTCAGCCTGCTTGAACCGCCGAGCCGCCAAGTACGCAAAGCAATGCCAGCCTGGCGTTGCTTGCGACTTTGCGGTTCAAGTTTGGCACGAAAAATCCCGCCGGCCGACAACAGGTCTGCGCGACGTCCCCACATGTGACTGTGGCACTATGTTTCGATGCTGAGGGCCGGCGAGGGTGCCAGCAGGCGGGAAGCCCTGCGGAGGGGAAAAGAGGGCGGCCGGGAGTGGCACCGGCTCGGGCACAGGCCGGGCTTTTCACCGAACAGCGGCGGCGGCCGAGAAGGAGCTGGCGGCGCGTGCCCGTGCTATTTGATGCCCAGACGCTTGCACATGCGGTGAAAGTTGGGCGGTGCCAGCCCCAGGAGCCGCGCGGCCTCGGCATCGGAGCCGGCGTGTTCACGCACAAAGCGAAAATAGCCGGCCTGCATCTGTTTTTCCATCTCGCGCCAGGGCAGGATGCGCCGGCCGTCTCCCTGCCCCCAGTTGAGGAATTCCACCGGCGCGGCAGGCTGTGGTTGCATGCCCAGGGCGGCATGGACTTGCGCGATGGTGACGGGATCGGCATGCGCCAGGAGCAGGCGTTGCACCACGTTTTGCAGCTCGCGCACGTTGCCCGGCCAGTCATAGTTGCTCAGTGCCTGCAGGGCTTCCCCGGTCAGATGCGGCGGCCGCTGGTTCATTTCGGCGCTGAACAGTGCCATGAAGTGGTCGATGAGCAGCGGGATGTCTTCACGGCGCTGCGCCAGGGCGGGCACGCTGATGGTGGCGACATTGAGGCGATAGTAGAGATCTTCGCGGAAGCGTTTGGCGGCGACCTCCTTTTCCAGGTCCTTGTTGGTGGCGGCGATGATGCGGACATCGACGGCGATGGTGCCGGTGCGGCCGATCTTGTCGATTTCGCCCTCCTGAATGACGCGCAGCAGCTTGGCTTGTGCGGAGAGCGGCAGCTCGGTGATTTCATCGAGGAAGACGGTGCCGCCATCGGCGACTTCGAACAGGCCCTTTTTGGTGGCATGGGCGCCGGTGAAGGCGCCTTTCTCGAAGCCGAACAGTTCGCTCTCGATGAGGTGATCGGGGAGGCTGCCGCAATTGATCGGGACGAAGTTTTCAAACTGCCGGCGGCTGTTGTAGTGGAGGTTGATCGCCACCAGTTCCTTGCCGGTGCCGGAGGGGCCGCGCACCATGACGTTGACGTTGGTGCCGGCGAACTTGGCGATCAAATCCCGCAGGTGGCGCATGGCCGGCGAATCGCCGATGATGCGCTTGCGGCGCAGCAGCCCCTGCACGGTGTTTTGCAGGCGCCGCGCGGTGCGCTGCTGTTCTTCGAGCAGGCGCCGGCGTTCGAAGGCATTGATGATGTTGAGCACGAAATCGGTGGGCTGATAAATGTAGGCTTCGATATCGCCGGGGTATTTGGTGCAATACCAGATCGCGCCCGCCTCCTGCAGGCGGTGGGCAAACTCGAAGTCGGTGACGTTGATGGTCATCTTGGTGACGATGATGACCTGGAGGGTGGGGTCGATTTCCTTGATGCGCCGGATCAGGTTTTCGCCGATGATCGCGCCCGGGATTTGAAAGTCCATGATCACCACATCATACCGGCCGGGGTTGCGTTCCAGCAGCGTGAGGGCCTCCTGGCCGTCGGCGACCACATCGCGAATATGAATGCGGTCGGCGAAGGGACGCAGGGTGTTGCGCACGCGGCGCGCGTCGAATTCCTCGTCTTCGATGAGCAGCAGAGAGATGATGTCATTGGTTTTCATGCTGGTGGTCTCCGCCGAGTCTTGTGTCCGCCTGCGGCGGTGGTGTTTCACGCCGGGGGAATCCGGAGGGTGAACTGGCAGCCGCCGCCGGGCAAATTTTCGGCATCCAAATCCCAGCCGCAGCGCTGTTTCGAGATTTCGTAGGCAAGATAACAGCCATAGCCCGAATGCAGGCCGTTGCCCTTGGTGGAGATGTTCTCCAGGAAGAGGCGTTTGATGCCGTGTTCGTTGGTTTCCAGCAGCTCGGGCAAAATGGGCCGGCCGTTGTTGGCGATGACGACGCAGGCGACGCCGGTGGCGGCTTCGAAACGGGTGCGCACCGTGATGGTGATGCGGCCGTCGCCGCTGTGGTCCAGGGCGTTTTGCAGCAGCGGCTCGAAGATTTCCCACACCACGAATTCATTGACCTGCACCGGCGGCAGGGCGGGGTCGAGGTCCATCTCGAAGCGGAACTCCTCCGACTGCCGGGTCAGGCGCAGGCAGATGTGTTCGACGATGAAGCGCAGCACTTCGTTCAGGTCGGTTTGAAAGATCGGGCCGCGGATCGCCAGCACCGGGGGCTCATACCATTTCATGTCGTAGATGACGCGCGAGATGTAGTTGGCGTATTTGGTGACGCGGTACTTGATCTCCTCGATGTTGGCGGTCGACAGCATGCGCACATCTTCCTTGATGAAGCCCATCACCTTCTCGGCCTTGTGGTGGGTGTGGTAGATGCGCTTGGCAAACTGGGCTTCCTTTTGATAGTGAATGCGCTCACGGAGCTGGGCTTCGCGCTCCTTGAACAGGAGCTGCTGGGCCTCATCGCGCTCCTGCACGGAATAGGAGGAGACAAAAAACAGCGCGAGCATGCCGAACAGGATCATGCCCATGAACACCATGCCGGATTGATTGAAGCGGGTGATGATCTCGCGGGTGACGAAGCCGAAATCGGGCGCATTTTTGATGTAGACCGCGCCGGCATACTCGCCCTTGGGGACGAAAGGCACGAACACGTGAAAGGTCTGCCGGCCTTCGAGCAGATTGCAGACCTGCTCGGTGGATTCGAGCCGGCCACGCACCTGGCGGTAGAGGCGGGTGGCCTCGCGGTGCGGCATGTCGGCGGGGGGCGGCTCCGCCGGGTTCTCGAAGAAGAAGCGGTAGAGCGCGGTGCCATTGTCGATGGCGAAGACGCGCTCGCCCTGCGCCACCAGCACGCAGGCCTCTTCGACATGCTGCAGCAGCAACTGCTGGCTGAAAATGATGTCGAACGCCTGAATCAGCTTGCGGCGGTCGGCGGCGCTCTGGCGGTGCGCCGGGGAGGCCGTCTCCAGCAGCAGCTCCAGCGAGATGGCGGCGAGATTGGCGAAGCGCTCGGCGGAGTCGCGTTGATACCATTCCTGGGCACGCACCAGGAAATCCCTCACCGAATTCTTCTGCACGAAGGACACCAGCACCTGTGACGCCACCATGATGCTGAACAGCACCAGCACGTGTTTCAACTCGAAATGATGGCGGCGCAGCCTGGCAACGAGACGGTCTTGCGGCGAATTCATGGTCAGTTGATCAGCACTTTTTGCGAGCGAATCATGGCAGCCGCACCGGCGAGCGCGGCGGGGACGGAGATTTCCTGCTTGATGGCGCGATGGGCAAAGAAAGAAAGAATGTCGGAAATCTTGGTGTACTCGACCAGCGCCGGGCGGTGCATGCCGGTGGCGAGCAGTTGACGGTAGTAGCGCAAATCGGGATGCCGGGCGCAAAACAGACTGTCGTCATAGACGGAATGGATGGCGGGCAGATACCCCATGGTTTCGTAGACCAGGCGCTGCATTTCCCGGCTGGTGGCAAACTTGAGGAACTCGAGCGCCGCCGCCTTTTGGTTCGAATCGCGTGCGATCATGAGATTCCAGCCGCCAAAGACGGCCGCGGGCGGTGAGCCGGCAAAATGCGGCAGCGCCGCAAACGCGATGGCTTTGACCTTGTCGCCGTAACGGCTTTCATAGGTGCGCAAATTGCCCGGCCAGCCGCGGAAGAAAAGCGCATCTTCGGCGAGCGCGTGCTCATAAACATCGACTTCCTTGTAGCCGGTGACCGCCGGCGGGGTGAGACGGTAGCGCCCCACCAAATCGACCAGCAACTGCAGGGCGCGCTGCGCGGCAGGGGTGTTGATGCCCAGCGAGTCGCCGCTGATCAACACCGGGTGTTGATGGCCGATGTTCTCCACCAGGGAACACATCAGGCCCTCATAACTGTCCGCCGGGAACAAATAAAACGACGGCTGCCGCGCGGCGAAACGCCGGCCGAGCTCGATGAAGTCCTCCCAGGTCATCGACGCCTTGAGCTTGCGCTCCACCTCGGCGAAATCCGGCAATGCTTGCAGCAGATCCCGGCGGTAATACAGGATGCCGATGTCGAAATAGAACGGCACGCTCACCAATTCCCCGCCGGAAAAACAGGAGGCGAGCGCCTGCGGCAGAAAGGCCTGCTGCTCCTTGGCGGAAAAATACCGGCTCAGCGGCTCCGCCCATTTCACGAAACGCGGTGTCCACACCACATCCACCGCGAAGATGTCGATGCGCGAGCTCTTGCTGCGCAGCGCCCGGGTGAGAAGCTGCTTGCGTTCGTTGGTGCTGAATTTGGTGAAGGGGAGATTGATGGGCACCACCTGCACCCGGCCGCGATACCGCTCGTTGAAACGGTCAATGATGGTTTGCTGCGCCGCTGAGAGATTGTCGGCAAAGTAGAGGGTCGTGACCCCGGCATCCTCTTCCTCCTCCGGGCCGGCGGGAGTGAACACCACGATGACGATGGCCAGGGCGGCAATCAGCAGCGAGGCGATCAATAAACTGGTTCTGGAAAAGAGACGGCTGAACATGTTTCACCTGTGCGTTGGCCGGATGGCGTCCAGAGGCCTCCGCCCTCCGTGCGCGCGGTTTGCGGGCAGGATCGGGGGAGGGGAGAACGCTGATGCTTTGCGCCGCGTGCCCGGCCCGTGAGCGCCTGCAAAAGGGACTTTTTTCATCATGAGGCTGGCGGGAAACCGCGGCCGCACCGCGCTCGTGCACGAGTGTGGCGTGCGAGGTCTAAAGGCAGGGACAGCAACAGCGGGGAGCCGCCCGGGCCGCATAACCATGCGCATCACATTCCGGCGACAGACAAGGAGATTGCCGCGAATTTGCATCCGTCAATCACGCAGCGATAATGCGAAACCGGCGGGAATTTGTCAAGCTGGATTTTGGCCGCGGCGGGATGCTTTGGTAACGTGTGGCGTGGCGTAAACATCGCTGCCTGCGGACAAGAAGTCCAGTGGCAGCAATTTTTCAAACAAAACAAAAAACTCTCACGCCAAGATTTTTTCAGCAGAGCTTGCCAAACAACAAGCCGCCGCACCATAAAAATCACACCGGCCACCAGGTTTTCCCTCGTGCTCTTGGCGGGTTGTGTGGTTCACAAATCTTCGCAGGGACAGTTCCGTCCGCCCCCTTTTTAATCTGCCCCGGCCTGGCCGGGGCATTCCTGCAGAGGGCATCCGCAGGATCGCAAGATTAGGGCTACGGTCAAACCGTGGCGGAATGGTTATTCCTTGCACAACCTCTGCGGCTTCGCGTCCTTGTGTGTTTTGGCTTTTGGATTTGATCGCTTCGAAAAATTTGGCACCTGAATTTTGCTCCCAGATTGATCCCCTCCGCAAGCAACGCCAATCTGATCACCCCCCACCACGCAGGGGGTGGTGCATAAAAAATTTTGCAGGCCACCGTGCGATCCACTCCGGCAGGGATGAACCGTTTGATTCTCTGCAAAAAACCGCGCCAGATCCCGGGAAATTCTGCAGGCCACTCCCAAAGGAGTTTAAAGACACGCAAGATTCCGATGTTTACACACAGTTCACTCCTCACGGAGTTTTATGAACACGCATTTCTTCCGGACAACAGCAGGGCAGCATGCAAAATTCAGGTGGCAGCATTGGGCTGGCAGTCTGCGCTACGGCATTTTCGTGATATCCTGCGGCGAAGGCAAGCGGCGTTTGCCCGGAAAGCCCGGGGGCGTTGTCCGTGCACGTGGGAATCCGTGTCACCGTCATTCCGACGAACACGAGACCTCCCACGAAAACCATGGCAGCCCTTTCGGGGATCATACCCGCACCATCTCAGCCAGCGCGGCAAACTCGGCCTTGAGTGCCGGATAGAGTGCGTGATAGCGGGCGTAATATCCGGCATATGTCTTCGCAGCAGAGGAGGGCTGATGATGATCGGTGATGCGGATCACCTGTCCGGCAGCAGCTTCGACGCTGGAATAAACACCGGTGCCGACCCCGGCCAGCAGGGCCGCGCCATAGGCGGCGCCTTCGGTGGAATTGACCGTGACGATTTCCGTGTTGAAAACATCAGCCAGCATCTGCCGCCAAAGGGCACTCTTGGCACCCCCCCGGAGGCGCGCACCTGCCGGGTGGGCATGCCCAGGGCGCGCAGCAATTCCAGGGAATCGCGCAGCCCAAAAGTCACGCCTTCCATCACGGCGCGCGTGAGATGCGCTTTGGTATGGCGGATGTTCAGACCAATGAAAGCACCCCGTGCGTGCGGGTCGGGATGGGGGGTGCGTTCGCCGGTGAGATAGGGCAGAAACAACAGGCCTTCACTGCCCGCAGCGACCTTTTCCGCGGCTTGCGTCAAGGCTTCATAAGATTCATTGCCGGCGAACAGGTCGCGATACCAGCGGAAACTGCCGCCGGCGGAAAGCATCACGCCCATAAGATGCCATTTGCCGGGCAGCGCATGACAGAAGGCATGCAAGCGGCCCTGCGGCTCGACGCGATAGGAATCCGATTGGGCAAACACCACACCGGAGGTGCCGATGGTCACGGCCACCGTGCCTTCGCGCACGATGCCGGTGCCGACAGCCTGCGCCGCCTGATCACCGCCGCCGGCGACGACAGGCGTGCCCGCCAGCAGTCCGGTGGCTTGCGCAGCCGCCGCATTGATTTTGGTGCTGGCAACCGGCGACTCGGTCACTTCCGGCAACCAGGCCCGCGGGATATTCAGCGCGGCCAGCAAGTCTTCCGACCATTGGCGCCTGCCGACATCGAACAGGGAGGTGCCGGAGGCGTCCGCCACGTCGCTGAAAAACTCACCGGTGAGCCGGTAGCGCACATAGTCCTTGGGCAGCAGAATATGCGCGATGCGGGCATAATTCTCCGGCTCGTGCATGCGCGTCCAAACGATCTTCGGCGCGGTGAAGCCGGTCAAAATCGGGTTGCCGGTGAGCTGCAGGACACGCGGCGCACCGATCAAATTTGTGATCCACTCGCATTGTTGCGCCGTTCGCTGATCATTCCACAAAATGCACGGGCGAATGACGTCGCCGTGTGCGTCGAGCAACGTCATGCCGTGCATTTGCCCGGTGAGGCCGACCGCGGCGACCTGCCGGCCGGTGATTTGCGCTTTCTCCAAAACGGCACGAATGCTTTGCACCGTGCCCTTCCAAAACAGCGCCGGATCCTGTTCGGTCCATCCGGGTTTGGGGGAGTCAAACGGATATTGCGTGGCCGCCACGGCGACGACGCGCCCGGTCTCATCAATGAGCAGGGCCTTGGTCGCCGTGGTCGAAGTGTCGATGCCGAGCAAATGAGGCATGGCAGTTGACCGTGATCGTTTACCGCTGATGGTGATCAGTTTTTTCGTGTTGCGCAAAATGATATTGCGGTTACGTCAGGCCCGTGAGGCCGGCCAGTCGGTGAAACTTCCGCACCACAAGTCCGAAATCATCCGGACGAGAGAAAGGGAAAAATATTAGCGCACTCCCATGAGCAACTCGAACACCAGTTGATCGAGGCGTTCATACTTCAGGCCGCGCCGGGCAAGGGCTTCGCGGTCGAATTTGTGCATTTTGAGTACGGTGGCTTTTTGCGCCGAGAAGCTGCCGAGCCACTCAGCCGTGACGGGGTCTTGCGCCGTCAGTTCTGCGAGCAGGGCTTGGATGTCCTGGTCGGCGTTGAATTGCGCGGCCTTTTCCTTCAGGATGAGATAGGTGCGCATGCAACCGGCGGCGAAGTCCCTGACGCCGTCGCGATCTTCGGTACGATAAGCGTGGGCATCGAAATGGCGCGGGCCGGCATACCCGACGTCTTCGAGGAATTTCACCAAAAAGAAGGCCTGTTTGAGATTGTGCGAGCCGAAGCGGAAATCCTGATCGTAACGGGCGAAGTTTTGATCGTTCAGATCGATGTGAAACAATTTGCCGGCGTCCCAGGCCTGGGCGACGTTGTGCAGGAAATTCAATCCCGCCATGTGTTCATGCGCCACTTCGGGATTCACCCCCACCATCTCGGGATGATCGAGCGTGGCAATGAAGGCGAGCATGTGGCCGGTGGTGGCGAGGTAGATGTCGCCGCGCGGCTCATTGGGTTTGGCCTCGAGTGCAAACTTGAGATCATAGCCCTGTGTGCGCACATAGTCGCAGAGAAAATTCACGGCCTCGCGCATGCGCTTGATGGCCTCAAGCGGATTCTTGCCGGCATCGGTCTCGCTGCCTTCCCGGCCGCCCCAAAAGACATAGATCGTCGCACCCAGCTCGACACCGAGATCGATGGCGTGCATGGTCTTGTGCAGTGCGTAGGCCCGCACTCTGGCGTCATGCGAGGTAAAGGCGCCGTCTTTGAAGACGGGATCAGAGAACAAATTCGTCGTCGCCATCGGCACAACCAGGCCGCTTGCCGCCAGGGCTTGTTTGAATTCGCGCACGATGCGGTCGCGTTCCGTCGGTGTGGCATCGATCGGCACGAGGTCATTGTCATGAAGGTTGACGCCATAGGCGCCGGTTTCCGCGAGCAAATGAACAAGCTCCACCGGAGAAAGCACGGGCCGCACGGGCAGACCGAAGGGATCACGGCCTACATTGCCGACGGTCCACAACCCGAAAGTGAATTTGTGTACGGGACGAGGCTGGTAGTTCGACATGGTTCATGTCCTTGCGAGTGAGTTTTGAGCGGATAAAAAGTGTGAAGGTTGAAAATTCATCCTTTTGCCTCATTCAAACAGGCTGGAATGGCCCGGCCGGTCGGAGGTCGGATCATAGATGCGAAAGTTGCCGCTCAATTGCAACATGGCCAGCAGAGAGAGCAGACCATCATAATACCTGCCAGGGCCACGGGGAATGGGGGGTGCCCACAATGCCGCGACAAACTCTTTCCCAAACGGGGCGATTTCGAAAATAAAAACCTTTTGGGACCGAAGGGTGTTGATGTTATTTTGTGTTAGCCAAACGCACCCAGTTCCCGCACTCCACACCAAAAAGGTTGAAGCAATATGGCGAAAAACGGCGCCGACAAACAAGCAGAAATTTCCAGAGTGGAAGTCACCACCGGGAAGATGTGTGGCCGCGGCGGTTTGTTTTTCTTTTTGCGATACCGCGGAGATGGCTTCGTCACACCAGATGAAACGTTTCTTTCGAAAATTTCTGGCCGTGCCCAACCGGCAGTCTCGTCAGATTCTGCTCGTGATGTTTTTGTGGCGACTGCGGATCGGACGACCCGGAATCGTGGTTCTGGTCGGCGGGGTGGTGGTGCTTGCCGACGACGGTATCCGCCAACGCGAAGGCATGGGACCCTCCCACACAGGAACAAAAAGGGCTGTCAGCCGCTGGCGGTTTGGGGGGACAATAAAAATCCGTGTTTTTTGAAGAACGTCTCAAAATTCACCAGATTTGTGCGGACGAAAATATGACGACCACAGGAACCTTCTCACGGCTTGTCCGGCGGTCAACCTCGTCAAGAGCGGGGGCGAATCATTCGCAAAATCGTGCAACCGGTTGTCGAGCAACTGAAATCGCTCAACTATGGGAACGCAACGCCGATCCGACGCGCGTCTTTTCGAGGTGAGTGGAGAGCCGCTCGGTTGCGGTTCTTGTTTCTCTCAACGCCATTGGCCAGTTTGATTCGCACGCCCGCCGAAGAGCAAAACCGCCATCTCGCCGCGCTGTGCGCCCGGACAGGGGCAGCGTGGTATGCGGGGCTGCAGCCGATGGTGGAGATTGCCAACAGTAGCCAAACGTTTAGACATCGTACCAAATCGAGGCAGCCGCGATGACTTCCAAACAACGCATGCAACGGGCCATGGCCCGGCAAATCCCCGATCGGGTGCCGGTGATGTGCCAGCTTGCGCTGGGACACTATTTCCTGCACGCCGGCGTTGCGCCGCTCGACATATGGTACCGCTCGGAGGGCTTTGCCGAGGCGCTCATCAGAATGCAGCAGCGCTACGGTTTTGACGGCATTCTGATCAATCTCCCCGGCCGGGATCCCAATTATGAAAAGTACCTGGACAAGATCGAGTCCGGCAACGACGAACTGCGTTTGCGCTGGCGCAACGGCAACTACACCATCTTTCCGCTGGATGACAACCCGCACTACTACCAGGCGGACGGCACGCGCTATTTCCCGAGCTTCGAGGAAATTGATCCCGCGCAACTTTACTATGTCGAGCCCTGGGATCTCACCGACATCACTTATCCCTACACCTGGGGCTTCGAGAGCGAGCCGCGCCCCTGCAACGATTTCTTTCCAGAGTATCATTTCGACACCATCAAACTGGTGAAGGCCCGTGCCGGTGCCGGCGTTTCCGTGCACGCCGAAGTTTTCTCGCCGTGGTCGCAGTTTTTGGAACTGTTGAATTACGAGAATGCCCTGCTGGCCATCCTGGATGATCCCGGCAAAAGCAAAGCCTGCCTCGAACGGTTGACCGAGGGTGCGATCGATCTGGCCAAAAGGCAGGCGGCCTGCGACGTGGATGCCATCTTGATTTCCTCGGCCTTTGCCGGCGCCGGTTTGATCTCGCGCGCGCATTACGAGGAATTTGTTCTGCCCTGTGAAAAAAAGCTCATCGCCGAAGTAAAAGCCGCCACCGCCCTCCCCCTCTATACCCACACCTGCGGCAGCATCGGCGACCGCCTGGATCTGATGTTGCAAACCGGCACCGATGGCATCGACACTCTCGATCCACCACCGCTCGGCACGGTGGAGTTGGCCGAGGCCAAGCAGATTCTGGCGGGAAAAGCCTTCATCAAGGGGAACATCGATCCGGTGCATACGCTGCTGAACGGCAGCCCCGCGAAAATCAGAGCAGATGTGCAGCACCGGATTGCGATTGGCAAGCCGGGGGGCGGCTACATCCTGAGCTCGGCCTGCTCGGTGGCGCCGCATACGCCGCCGGCGAATATCGAATTGCTGGTACCGTTGGCGGAGGAATGGGGAAGGTACTCACCCGGCGAGGAGTGCGAATAAACCCAAGCAGCCCCTCGCCAGTCGGCCGTTGCTTCGATCCGGCTGGCGGCCTACAGTTGCACGGCGCGCCGCGTGCCGTCATGCTGGCTGTCAGGCGGTGCTTCCCGCACCACATCTGGTGCGAACCTCTTGTTTGCCCGCAGGCTGAAAGCTTGTGCTGCGATCTGTTTGCAGTGCTTGTTCCGGCGCGGGTTGATTTGCAGAAGGCAGCCACCTGTTTCCAACGACAGGCCAGTCCAGTCCCGGCGGGGCCGCGGCATGCCATCGTCCTTGCGTCAAATGTCATGCAACAGCCAAACCGGTGCAAAATCCCGTGAGGTGAACTGTCATCCCGAGGCGGGTACTCGCGGGACAAAGCGCCGGCTCAGCCTGGCAAGCCCAGGGCACCAACATGCATCCACCTTCATCAGAACAACCCCAGCGCATCGCCGCAACTTTCGCGGCCCATTTCGGCGACCGGCGGGACAGGATCATGGTGCGCTCGCCGGGAAGGATCAATCTGATCGGCGAGCACACGGATTACAACGAAGGTTTCGTCCTGCCGGCGGCCATCGATCGTGCCATCTGGCTGGCCGCGGCGCCGCGCACAGACGGGCAGTTTCACTTTGTCGCGGCGGATCTGCACGAGCTGTTCACCTGCACCTGGCAGAGCCTGCGCCCCTGCTCCCAAACCTGGCCGAATTATTTGATGGGCGTGCTCGCTCAGATGCGACGGGCGGGCAGCGAGGTGCCGGGTTGCGAGGCCGTGTTCGGCGGTGACGTGCCGATCGGCGCCGGCCTGTCCTCCTCCGCCGCCATGACCGCCGGGTTTGCTTTCGCGCTCAATGTGCTGTTCGGTCTGGGCTTCGACCGGTGGCAACTGGCTCATCTCGCACAGCAGGCCGAGCACGAATTTGCCGGCGTGCCGTGCGGCATCATGGATCAGTTCAGCAATCTCTTTGGCGGGGAACAGAAAGTTGTACGGCTGGATTGCCGCACGCTGGCGTACGAATACTTTCCCTTCGCGCACGACGACGCCTGCTTCGTATTGTGCGACAGCGGTGTGCGCCGGCGTCTGGCAGCTTCCGAGTACAGCGTGCGCCGCCGCCAGTGTGAAAGCGGCGTCACCGTGCTGCGCCGGCACCAGCCGGCGGTCCAGAGCCTGCGGGACGTGAGCCTGGAACTGCTCGCCTCCTGCCGGAAAGAGCTGGAGCCGGTGATCTATCGACGCTGTGCTTATGTCGTGCGCGAAAACGCCCGCGTGCTGGCCGCGTGCCAGGCGCTGCAGCGTGACGATCTGCATGCCTTCGGCGCGCTGATGTTCGAATCCCACGCCGGCTTGCGCGACGAGTACGAAGTGAGCTGCCCCGAGCTGGACGTGCTGGTCGGAATTGCGCGCCAGGTGCCGGGTGTGCTCGGCAGCCGGATGATGGGCGCCGGCTTTGGCGGCTGCACCCTCAATCTGGTGGCCACGGAACAGCTCGCACACTTTGAAACAGTCGTGCACACGGAATATTCGCGCCGCACCGGCGGCCGGGCGGATATTCATATCGTGCGGCCGGCAGCCGGCACCGAGTGCGTGGCATTGTAACCCATCGCAACCCGAGCCCCGCCGCAACGACACAGAGCAACGTCCTGAAAGAAAGCCGGTGCTCATGCGCATCACCAAGCCCCAATGCAACGCGGTAAAAACACCCCGGCAATGCCGCCTGCAGCCGGGCCATTGACGTTGTGACAGCAGATCGTTATCTTCCCGCCATAAAACTGCCCGCATGCCCGGGCAGCTTGTTCGCGCCAGGACGGACAACCGCGTGCAGCATCGCATCACGACCCGGGTCACCCTCAGGCATTTTTTTCACCGGCCTGCGGCACTGAACTTCCATCACGACAAGGTGCTTCCCCATGCCGAACAAATACCTGGCTTTCGATCTGGGGGCCGAAAGCGGCCGCGCGATCCTGGGGACGTTGCGTCGCGACCGCATCTCGCTCACCGAAATTCATCGTTTCACCAACTCACCGGTCATGCAGGACGGCCACCTCCGCTGGCAGGCAGACCGCCTGCTGGGGGAATTGCAGCAGGGTTTGGCGCGCGCCGCACAGCAGGGTCATCGCGATCTTGCCGCCCTCGGCATCGATACCTGGGGCGTTGACTTTGGCTTGCTCGACCGTCACGACCGGCTGCTGGAAAATCCCGTCGCCTATCGCGACGCCCGCACCAACGGCATGGTCGCACGCGCCTTCGAGCTGATGCCGGCCGCCGAGCTCTATGCCCGCACCGGCATTCAAATCATGCCGATCAACACGCTCTATCAACTGCTCAGCCTGGTCGAAACCAAAGCGCCGGTGCTGGCAGCGGCGGAACGCCTGCTGTTCATGCCCGATCTGTTCAACTTCCTGCTTACGGGCAGCAAAGCAGCAGAGTACAGCATCGCCTCGACCTCGCAATTGCTCGACGCCACAACCAAAACCTGGGCGCCGGAGATTTTTGCGCGGCTCAATCTGCCGTTGCGCCTCATGCCGCCCGTCATCAGGCCGGGGACGAAACTGGGCAAACTGCTGCCGGCCTTCGCCGGCGCCACCGGCTTGCACCAGGCGGAGGTGATTGCCTGCGGCGGGCATGATACCGCCTGTGCGGTGGCTGCCATTCCGGCGGCGGTGCACAACTGGGCCTACATCAGCTCGGGCACCTGGTCGCTGGTGGGCGTGGAGCGCGCCCAGCCGCTTCTCGATGAGCGCGGCCGCCGCTTCAATTTTACCAACGAGGGCGGGCTCAACAACAGAATCCGTTTGCTGCGCAACACCATGGGCCTCTGGCTGCTGCAGCGCTGCCGCAAAGACTGGGCGGCAGCCGGCGAGAGGCATGACTACGCCGAACTGGTGGCCCTCGCGGCGCGTGCGCCCGCGTTTCGCAGCCTCATCGATCCGGATGCCCCCGTCTTCATCAATCCGGACAACATGCCGCAGGCGATCGCCGATTTCTGCCGCCAAACGCAGCAAGCCCCGCCGGAAGACAAGGGCGGCTTTGTGCGCACCATTTTAGAAAGCCTGGCGTTCCGTTATCGCTTCATCATCGAACGCCTCAACGCCGTCAGCGCGGAACCGGTCGCCGTCATTCACCTGGTCGGCGGCGGTTCGCAAAACGAATTGCTCAACCAGTTCACCGCCGACGCCACCGGCCTGCCGGTGCTTGCCGGTCCGGTTGAAACCACTGCGCTCGGCAATGTCATCAGCCAGGCGATCGCCTGCGGCGAAATTGCGCATTTCGACGAAGGCCGCACGCTGGTGCGCAATTCGTTTCCGCTGAAAGAATATTGGCCGCGCGAAACGGAACGCTGGAGCGAAGTGTATCACAAAATCGAGCCCCTGCTGCGCAGCAGTGGCGTAAACGGCGAGCCGCAGCCCAACCAATCAACGTGACCGTTCAGCCACGGCTGGAACGTGGCTGAAAACAATCTTGGCATCAAGCGGCCTGCAAGGTTCGAACTGTCGCAGATCGCGTGAGGTGAACTGTTACTCGAGGAGGAAAGCGATGCGCAAGAGTCCCCGTGTGCTGATCCCGGCGGCTGCCGCGCTCCTGTTGTTCTCCTGCCGCGAGGCGGGCCGGGAAAAAATCACCCTGGCGGTGATTCCCAAGGGCACGACACACAGCTTCTGGCAATCGGTGCATGCCGGCGCCATCAAAGCCGGTCGCGAGCTGGGGGTGGACATCGTGTGGGTCGGCCCGGAGCGCGAAGATGCGCGGCAGCAGCAAATCAGCATTGTTGACAATCAGGTCATCAATCAAGTCAGCGGCATCATTCTCGCGCCGCTGGATGACGTGGCGCTGCGCCGTCCCGCGAAGGCGGCGGCGGACAAAAACATCCCGGTGCTGATTTTTGATTCGGATTTGCAGGATTCCGACGACTTCACCGTGAGTTTCGTGGCCACCGACAACGATGCCGGCGGCCAGCTTGCCGGAAAAAATCTCGGCGAGATGCTGGGAGGCCGGGGTAAAGTCATCATGCTGCGCTATGCCGAGGGCTCGGCGAGCACCGAAAAGCGCGAGGCGGGTTTTCTTGCCGCCCTTGCCGCCTTTCCCGGGATCACCGTGGTGAGCGCGGATCAGTATGCCGGGCCCACCGCCACCACCGGCCAACAAGCGAGCGAGAATCTCATCCTGCGCTTCAAAGATGCGCAGGGCAGACTCACCGTGGACGGCATCTTCACGCCGAACGAGACCTCCACCTTCGGGATGTTACAGGCGCTGCGCCGCAATCGTTTGAGCGGCACGGTGCGTTTCATCGGCTTCGATGCCAGTGCCCCGCTGGTGGAAGCCCTGGCCAACGGCGAGATCGACGGCCTGGTGGTGCAGAATCCCTTCCAGATGGGTTATCTCAGTGTCAAAACCATGGTCGATCATCTCAACGGCCGGCCGGTGGAGAAGCGCATCGACACCGGCGTCGCCTTCGTCAACCGCGCGAACATGAACGAGCCGGCGATGCAGCAACTGCTCCAACCGGATTTGAGCCCATGGCTGAACTAGCTCCAGCCGCCGCACCGGCCGGCACTGGATGGCTGGAGATGCGCGGCATTCACAAACGTTTCGGCGCCACCGTGGCCCTGGCGCAGGTGGATTTCGAGGTGCGTGCCGGGGAAGTGCACGCGCTGGTGGGCGAAAACGGCGCCGGCAAGAGCACGCTGATGAAAATACTCTCCGGCGCGCTACAGCCCGAAGCCGGCAGCATGTGGCTCGCCGGCCGGCCGTATCACCCACGCAGCCCGCTGCAGGCACGCCAGCATGGCGTGGGCATGATCTATCAGGAACTCTCTCTCGCGCCGCATCTCACGGTCGCGGAAAACATCCTGCTGGGCATGGAGCCGGCCAGGTTCGGCTTCATCAAACGGCGTGAAGTGCAGCAGCGCGCACTGGCCGCATTGCAGCATTTCGACCATCCGGAAATCAAACCCGGAGTGCGGGTGCGCGAGCTCCCGCCCGGCGCCCGGCAACTCGTCGAAATCGCGCGCGCGCTGGCAATGGGCTGCACCGTGCTCGTCTTCGATGAGCCCACCAGCAGTCTCTCCCGCAGTGACATTCAAAGCCTGTTTCGCGTCATTCGTGACCTGCGGCGCAGGGGCCTCGCCATCGTCTACATCTCCCATTTTCTCGAAGAAGTCGGCGAGATTGCCGACCGCCTGACAGTGCTGCGCGACGGCCGGGTGGCCGGCACACGTCCGACTGCCGAAGTGACCCCGGCTGAGATCGTTGCCCTGATGGTGGGACGCACCGTGCAGGAATTGTATCCCCGCTCGCCGCGCCAGCGCGGAGAACCGGTTGTGGAAATCAGACAGCTCAGCGGCATGCAAAAGCCGGCCGACGTCAGCCTCACCCTCTATCGCGGCGAAGTGCTGGGCATCTGCGGGCTGGTGGGCGCGGGCCGCACGGAATTGCTGCGCGCCCTGTTCGGCCTGGACCCCATCCGTCGCGGCGAGATCAAAATCGGGGTTTATGCGGGTCCGGCTTCGCCGCTCAAACGCTGGCAGCAGGGCGTGGGGCTGCTCAGCGAGGACCGCAAAGAAGAAGGCCTCGCCCTCAACCTGTCGCTGGCCGACAACCTCACCCTCTCCAAACTCACGGGGCTGGGTCCGCTGGGACTGATTCTGCCCCGGCACCAGGCGGCTGTTGCGAACCACTGGATCGCGGAGATGGACATCCACTGCCGCGATGCCCGGCAGCGCGTCGCGGATCTCTCCGGCGGCAACCAGCAGAAAGTGGCGCTCGGCCGCCTGCTGCACCATGAGGTTGATATTTTACTGCTGGATGAACCCACGCGTGGCATCGACGTGGCCGCCAAGGCCAAAATCTATGAAGTCGTCGACCGCCTGGTGGCAGCCCGCCATCCCAAACCCCGGGCGGTGTTGATGGTGAGCAGCTACCTGCCGGAGCTGCTCGGCATTTGCGACCGCATTGCCGTGATGGTGCGCGGCAAACTCGGCGCGCCGCGCCCGGCCGCGGAACTCGACGAACACCAGTTGATGCTGGCCGCCACCGGCCAGGCAGACTCGAACTGAGGAAAGCCACTGTGCAGGCTAGCAAGACAGAAATGCCCGCCGCCGCAACGGGCCGCTGGCAGTTCCTCAACACATTCGGCCCGCTGCTGGCGCTGCTGTTGGTGTATGCTTTTTTTGCCCTGTTGAATGACAGGATCACCAGCTTGAGTGCGCTGGAAACCATGGTGCAGCAAACCGTGATCGTGGGTGTAGCCGCGATCGGCATGACGCTGGTGATCATCTCCGGCGGCATCGATCTCTCCAGCGGCTCGCTCATCGCATTCAGCTCGGTGGTGATCGCGCAGGCGATGGTCGCCCACGGCCTGAGTCCGGGGGTGGCTGCGCTTGCCGGCATTGCCGCCGCCACCCTGTGCGGCTGGTGCAACGGCTTTTTGATCACCCGGCTCAAGCTGGTGCCGTTCATCGTCACGCTCGGCACGCTGCTCATCGTGCGCGGCCTGGCCAAGGGCATTGCCAACAGCATGCAGATCAACGCCGGGCAAAGCTGGCTGAGCAATCTGTTGGCGGTGCTGCCGCCCGAGCGCAAATGGCAGCTCGTGCCGCCCGGCGCCTGGTTCATGATCGTCCTGGCGCTTGTCGCCGCCGCGTTGCTGCGCTACACCAGGCTCGGCCGCCACATTTTTGCCATCGGCTCGAATGAACGCACGGCGCAACTGTGCGGCATAGCCGTCGCTCGCGTCAAAGTGATCGTTTACGCCATTGCCGGTGCCTGCGCGGGTCTGTCCGGCCTGATGCTGCTGTCATATCAGGAGCAGGGGGATCCCACCGCCGCCGTGGGGTTGGAGCTGGACATCATCGCGGCGGTGGTAATCGGCGGCGGCAGCCTCTCCGGCGGCGAAGGCGCGATTGCCGGCAGTTTGATCGGCGCGATCATCATGACCATCATTCGCACCGGCTGCCAGTTGAACGGCTGGGCGCCGTGGATTACGCAGGCGGTCACCGGCTGCGTGATCGTGATTGCGGTGGCGGTGGATCGCCTGCGCCACCGCGCGGCGAATTGAGGCTTGGTTGTGGGCACTGCCCGCCACGCCCGCGAGGAATAGCCCCGCAGGACAAATGCAGAAACAGGGGCAACGCGCGGATGATCCCCAGCCGCGATTTTCTCTCACGAAAATAAAAATCCCGCGAAAATGGCTTTTTTCCGCGGGATGTCGCTTTCGTGGAACATTCACTTTCCCACCGCAGCGATTTTTCTCCCACCTGCATTTTGCACCCCGGATTGATCTCCTCCGCGAGAAACACCGCTTTGATCGCGACGGCCAACCACTCAGGGAATGGTGCATAAAAATTTTGCAGGCAAACGTGCGGCCAACTCCGGCGGGAGTGAACTGTGTTTAGCAAAACCGTGTCTCGCATTTCCCCAAACGCCGTCAGGAGTGACCTGTTTGGCCCTCCTCAAAAAAACCGCGTCACATTATGAGAAATTCTACAGGCCACTCCTGAAGGAGTTTGAAGACACACAAGATTCCCATGCCTACAAACAGTTCTCTCCTCACGGAGTTTTGTGAACCCGTCCTTTCTTCCGCGGAACAGCAGACCAGCATGCAAAATTCAGGTGACAACACCGATGCGGTTGTTTTTGTGTTTTGCTCTCTGCCTCTGTGGCAATTCATCTCTGCGAATGCTCTCTGTTTTTTTGCCACTTGCCTTTTGCCCCCTGCTCGGTTTCAATGCACTTCGTGCTTTGGGGTACTTCTCAACCGCGGTCAATTTCCGCCACCTTAAACAAATGTTTTTTAAAAACCATTTTCAGGCCGTTCGCAGACCTACATTCTTGACCATGGTTTATTTTTTTAGGAGACATAGAAAACTCATACAACTAAAAGTTTTTATAGAGTAAGTTAAAGTTATCATGTAACAATATGATTTTATAAGATCCGCAAAAATCAAATGTTACAGAAATGCCACAATGAGACTTGCGTGACGATAAAATAACTCATTTATTTTTGTTTATAATAAACTTGATTCCGTATGGCCTGCTCTCATTTCACGAAAAATCACCGTACATTAAAACAGGCTTGGCCGTGATGATTTTATATATTGTAATTAATAATATTATACTGTGATGTTTTTGATGTGACGTTTTGAAAAATGTCAGGAAGTAAACCGATGGACACGTTTACTATCATTCATATTATCAAATCTATAAATCAACATGCCACGCAAACCTACCCTTCATTTTTGTCAGCGGTTTTTTAACTGATTCACAGATGGTTTTTCAAATATATTAAGTATTTTTAAATCAATAAAATATATGACATCGTATTCTTGTTCATTTTTTAAAGTGAACAAAAAAATGGGCTGTTTTTCAGACCTGTACTTTTGACACAGGTACAAATGGCAAGGGGCAGAGGGCAATTTTGAAACGACATATGGCAAATGAAAATAGTCGTTAAAAATGCGCGATAATAAAGCAATCTTTTGTTGAAAATGCAAGGGTTTAGATGAGCTTCTTGATTTTATTTTTTTGAGGCAGACACATGTGCACGGCGAGGGCGGGTTAGGGCCAGGAGATCAGCGAGGGCGGAGTGGAAAGTACGGATTGTGGTGGCGTGTGTGAGGTATCTGCGTTGCCGTGGCGCCAGACAAAAGCGGCGAAGCAATCTCGGGCTGGGAGGCGAGATTGCTTCGCACAACTGCTGCGCTCAACCAGGTTGAGCCGCCAGCATCCCGGAATGGTTACGGCAGCAGCGGCCGCAGGATGATGGCGGTCAAGATGATCACGACTGCCGAAGCCAGCCACAAGCGCGGCAGGGTGAGCAGCTTGCTGCCGCTTGCGTCATCATGATGCAGGTTGTTGAGCTGCAGCGGCGGTACGGTGTGGGGCATGGCGTCTTCGCCGCCGAACGGTTGGGAGAGGGCGTCTTGCAAGAGCCTCGCCAACCGGGTGATTTGGCGCTTGCGTTGCGGCCAGTCGACCAGAAGCGCGAGGACGACGGCGGCAACAGCAAGCAGGACATGGATGGTACGGCGCATAGGGCCTCCTTTGTTGGTTGTTGGTTATAGGTTGTTAAAAGTCGGCTTCGACAGGCTCAGCCAACGGGCGCTGTCTGAGCTTGTCGAAGGCAGCTTGTCTTGGTGCGAATGGTTAATGGTGAATGATTAATTGTGAATTGTGAATTGTGAATGAATAATGAAACGAGCCTTCAATACATCCCCTGCGGATCCTTGGCGCGCCAGTCGGTTTCGGGGTTTTGCTCGGGCGCCGGCGGTTTTGTTTCAGGCGGCGATTCCGGCGGCGGCAAACAGGCACGCAGATAGGGCCGGAGAAAGAAGCGCAGGGTCTCGGCCCAGAGGTCGCCGATGACGAGTCCGGCAATGGCAGGCGCGAGGCCGGCCTGGAGCCGGGCGTGCAGTTGTTGAGACAGCCCGGCATCGCAGGCAGCTTGCGCCCAACGGCCCAGCGCGGGCAGAATGTCAAAGAACGCCAGGCAGGCGCCAAGCATGCCGCCAATGAGGGCGAGACTGCCGAACATTTCGACGGCATCGTGCAGGCGCTGCAGGAAGCGGTGCTCGCGCGCGGTGAAGGCGCGCGTGAGGCCGCGGCTGCGCGCGAACAGGAGAAAGCCGGTGGTGGCGGCCATGAACAGGGCGGCAAAGAGCATGAAAGGCCACACGGGGCCGAGGGCAGCGCGGGTGAAATAGGTTTGGAGCATGGTGGTTCCTCGTTGTTGGTTGTTGGTTGTTGGTTGTTGGGCGTTGGGCGTTGGTCGTTGGTTGCTGGTCGGTGCCTGAGCTTGTCGAAGGCGAATTTGGTGAATGATTAATGGCAAAGGGTTAATTGCTAATGGTTTAATGAAAATTATGCGAACACGACGGGCGCATCCTGGCGGGCGATGGTGTCGGTGGCTTTGATGCGCTGGCGGCAGCTTTCACAGAGCTGGTAGTAGCGAATACGGTCGCCTTGTTTGGGTTTGATGTAAGGCTGCACGGCTTTTTGCATTTCTTTGAATTGCTCGGGCGTGAGCAGGCATTCGAACACCGAGTATTGCACCGCCAGGCCGAATTTTTTGAGCCGCTTGTGCAACCGGGCGCGGCGGCGGTCATCACTGATGTCGTAAGCGGCGACGATAAAGGTTTTCATGCTGGTTGCTGGTTGCTGGTCGTTGGTTGTTTGCCCCTTGCCCCTTGCCCCCTGCGCCCTGCCCCTTGCCTGCTCAGGCTTTCACCGCCACATATTCTTTCTGCTTGCCGAGCAGGACGCCAATGAGCTGGCGCACCTGGCCTTCCAGGCCGCCGACCGGGTCGCCGGAATCGTGCACGGCGAACCAGGTTTGCGATTGTTGCAGGCGTTGCTCGAATGCTTTGATAAATTTCTGCAATGCGGGCCTGGCCATGCGGCAGGCGCCGCCGTGTTTATGAAAATTATCCACCGTGATTTGCTGAAGGTTGATCATGTTCAGGACCACGGTATCGACCAGGGGCGCGCGCCACTCTTCGATCATATCCGAGGCGAGTGCCGCATGGCCGTGTTTGCGCTCGTGGAAGAATCCCAAATAGGGATCGAGTCCGTGCATGTGCAGGAGTCCGGACATGCGCGAGTACAACAGGGTGTAACCCAGGCTGAGCATGGCATTGACGGGATCGGGCGGCGGATGCGGCTGGCGGCTGGGGAAATGCCAGTGCCGGGGCAGAATTTTTCGCAGCAATTGAAAATGTGCGGCGCTGGCTGCGCCTTCGAAGCCGAGCAGGCTCTCGAGGCTCGGCGCATTCTCCATATTTTTCAGTATCTTGCGCAAGGTGTTCAATTCGGCTTCTGCACCGGCTGGGCGGCGTGAAGAACGCCACAGCGCGATCATGTTTTGCAGTTTGCCCTGGATGAATGTTTTTGCCAGAGCGAGGCGAAAGGCAGGGTCGAAGAACTTTTGGAATTGCGCCAGGCGTTGCTCGACGGATTTGCCTTCGCCGCGTGAGAAACGACCGTAATATGTGCCGTTGGGCGAGAGGTAGACGATGTCGATTCCGCGCTCCATCAGAAAGCGCACCGACGGCAGGGTGATGTTGGCGGGCGTCATGAGCACAACGCGCTCAAGATGCAAAGCCGGCATTTCCTGCACCACTTTGCCGTTGCGCCGCACTTGCAGGCGCTCGCTGACGACGCCGAGTGTGGCGCCGTATTCGTTGATGTAGAGGGAGGACATGGTTGTCTGCTGGTTATTGGTTGCTGGATTCTGGTTTCTGGTTGCTTCGCTGCCTGCGCTTGTCGAAGGCAGCTCGACGTTGTTCAGCCACGGTTTGACCGCGGCGTTTTTACAAAAGATGCCACGACAGGCCGTGACAGAACTGGCCGGGTCGCTCATCGCGGCCCGGGCCTGTCGAGGGCAGCGTTAGTCGATGGTTGTTAATGGTTAATGGTTAATGGTTAATGGTTAATGGCTAATCGCTAACGGCCAAAGCGATTCCGTGAGGTCTTCTCCCGCGCGCGCCATTTTTTCCACATCAACCACTCTCCCAAATAAGAAAAACCCTGAACCACGTGGTGCAGCCTGGTTTTCTCGCGATTGATGGGCAGATGCATTTTCTCCAGAACACGGGCAGCAACCTCCAGCGCTTCTTCGGCTTCCGGCCGCGTGGCGGAGAAGATCGCGATGTCATCGCCGTAGCGCACGAAACGCAAGTCGCGGCGCCGCATTTCCTGGTCGAAGATATCGAGATAAATGTTGGCGAGCAGCGGCGAGAGCGGGCTGCCCTGCAACACCCCTTGTTTCGGTTTGCTCACCTGGCGCAAGCCGCTGCGCGATTGTGTGATGACTTCCACGGCGAGAAATTTCTTGAGCAGCTTGCGCACGGCGGAATCTTTGACACGGCGGTAAACGCAGCGCAACAGCGGGCGATGCGGCACATTGCCAAAACAATCACTCAAATCGATTTTGATCACCCAGAAGCGGCCGTCGCGGGCATAGTCGCGCGCCTGGGCCAGCGCGGATTGCACCGAGCGACCGGTGCGGTAAGCATGGCTGCAATCGTCGAAATAGGGCTCGAAAACCGGGATCAACACCTGCACCAGCGCGCGCATGACGATGCGATCGAGAAAAATTGGAATGCCCAACGGCCGCGGCGGGCCGACTTCGCGCTTCATAAAGATGCGCTTGACCGGCTGGGGCCGGTATTTGAAGCGCCGCAGCTCGTCCTGCAATTTTTTGAGCAGGATGAAGGAACGCGCTTCGAACATCGCGGCGGTCATGCCATCGAGTCCGGGCGCCTCGCTTTGGCGGCGCACGGCGCGCCAGGCGCGCTGCAGGTTCTCGTCGGAACAAAGTTGGGAGTAAAGGGGATGAAAAAACATGGTTGCACGGGAAATGGGGGTTAGCCTCTGAAAAGTGAATTCAATGAAAAAAAATCACGCAGAGACGCAAAGCCGCCAGGGTACGCCAAGAAAAGCTTTGCGGACCCATTGCGTTTTCGCGGCTTTGCGTGAGTCTTTTTCATAGGTTCCGGCTCAGGCCAATCGAGTTGATAACAAAATGATTTCAGATTATTTTGCCGCAGACAAAACCTTCCGGCGCCGACGGTTTTGAGTTGAATACAGCACAGAACATGAAAGCGAAGCGGTGAAAAGAGTCGGGAGTCGCCGGATTCTCTTTTTTACTCTGTTACAAGACAAATCTTTGCAAAAAGCAAAGACCTTTTCCAACGGATAGAAGAACTCAACTGTTAAAGCTTGATCCGTTGGGTTTTTCTATCCGTTGGAGATTTTCCTTTTGGTTGCGGCTTGTCCGCGTTGGGGTGTTGTCGCTGGGTTCAATTTGAAAGACGTGGGGGCGGGTGAAATCAAAATGGGAGGAAAAAAATCCTGCGAAGGAGTCAGACCTTCGCAGGAGTGGTGGGATTGGCGCAGCAGGCGCGGCGGTCAAAACAAGCCCAGGCTTGGCGTTCCGGACAATCGTGGCCAAGCCGGCGGATTTGTGCAAACAGGCCGGGGTAGCGTTTCTGCAGGAGAATTTCGCCGGCGGCGCAACCTTGCGCACGGAACGCCACGAGCAGGGCGAGCAAAAAGCTTCGTTCCTGCGGCTGGTGCGGATCGATATCAGCAAGCAGCGCAAACAGAGCAGGGTACTCTCCGGCAGCGATGGCCGGGGCAATTTTTTGGGCCGGCCATGCTCCCCGAAAGGCAACCAGGCCGGGCAGTCTGGTTGTGCGGCCGGACCAGTAGAAAAAATCTCTGAGACGTGAGGCCTGCATCATTTGAATCAGTTTCACCTCTTCCAATGCAAGATGCCGCGCCAACAAACGGACCGGCAGGGCAACTTCTGCGATGCCGGCTTCGACCAGAATTTGTTCCCAGGGTGAAAGCGAGACTGCGGCGGGCAATTTTTCTCCAAGAGATTCGGCCAAGGCCTCCAGACCCTGGTGCTCGCCATAATCTTGCGCCACCTCCGGAACAATGACGCGCGTGCAGCGCAGCTCTTCCAACAGCGAGGCCGACTCGGCTTCGGCAACGGTCAGCACGATACGGCAAGACGATCGCGCTCGGGCTTCCTGCAGCCATTCCCTCCAATTCACAAAACGGCCGGCGCGATGAATGAGATGCAAACTCTCACAGCGCGGCGGCGGGGAGGTTAGCCAGGGATCAGAGTCCGGGGCAACCAGACAGGCGAGGGCGTGCGGCGCTTCGGTGCGCGCGATGCGCGCCAGCGTGTTCAAAGCGCGAATCGCGGCAGGCTCGGCTGTGGGGCCGTATTGCAGCACCATGGGCGCGGCAAAAGCCCTGTGACGAAACCGGTCGCGATCGGCAGGCTCTCGACTCGAGGCGTTGCGATGCAACTGTTGCCAAATACCCTCCGCCCAAGCGCGCTGTTGCAAGGGATCCAGCGCTTCCACGCCCCAAACCCGCTCCGCTTCCAAGCTTTGTTGGGTTGATTGAGTTCGCATGGCATCACCCTTTCGAAAATGGTTCGTCCTGGAGCCGGGTTCGCGCTTCGGTCTGTTGGGCAGGATTCCGCGTCTGGTTTCGGAGTTCGCACAAACTTTGTTGAACAGGGCGATTGCCAGAAAGCAGACCAGGATTACAGTTCTCATGTGACACTCGCTTTCAAATTGATCTGTTACATGTGTTGTCTTTGCAAAACCACCAAGGCGCAAAGAAAAAACTGGTGTCTTTGTGTCTTAGTGGTGATATTTGGTTGCGGCTTGTCCGCATTGCGCCATTAAGCTGCAAAAGGCCGGTTTAAGGCCGGCCTTTGGTGTTGACTCCAACAAATCAATCTATAACGTCAAAAGGAAATTTGCGAAAGCACGCCGGAGAAACCCCAGCCGGCTGTTGATGACTTTATATTCCACCCGGGGCAGGCGCGCCTGCAAGTAACCGCGCACAAACGCGGGCAAATGCCCTTTTTTTCGGCGCAAAACCCGCCACACATACCAATACCCAGGAAAGCCTCTGCGGTGTCCCAAGCGCCTTCCCAGGCAGTGCAGCAAAGCCAGCAACTGGCGCATTTTTTTCTTCGACCGCACCCGCCGATTGAAACGCGGCATCACCTCACACGCCAAAACAAATTCGTCTTCGAGATTGGGGTAATTCGAAAAGCCCGTCTCGCCGGGCAGTATCGTCAAACTTACAGGGATTGCCGGCAGGCGGGGGACGCGACGCCACCGCTGCTCCGAGTAATCGTCCAGGCTTTCCAAGCGGTATGCTTTAATATCTCGCCGCAAATCAACCCGCAAATTTTTGGCAATTCGTCGAATCCGCCATTCCAACTTGACATCCGTAGAAATCAAAGGCGGAGTGGCATCACAGCCCATCCCATTCTAATTTCAATCGCATGTTCACGCGGATTTTGTTTTACAAACGTTTGGTGACAAGCAAGAGTTCTGCAAGGGGCAGGCGGCAAATGGCAGATAGAAACTTGCCCCCTGCCCCATGCACCGCCTGCCCCATGCCCATGGTGGTATGCGAGCCCACGCCGCTGAAAAAGGCAAACCTGGCGAGCAGATGCAATGCTTGTCTGTAATTCTCCGGCAGCGCCGGGTGCAGCGCGAACCGCGCCTCGCCGGTGAAACCGGTGCGTTGGTATTTCTGCAAATCCACCTGCTCGGTTTCGATTTTGGCGTGCGACACGTGAATGCTCTCGACGAAGTGCTGCACGTCATCCACCGGCAGCGCAAGGGGACTGGCGAGCTGCCATTTGTTGATAAGATAACCGAAGACATAACGCGGCACGGGCAGGGGCAGCGCCTGTTTGTTTTCGATGAAGCAGGTGGGCGATTGAAAGCGCAGTGTTATGTGCGAACGCAAGGGCTGTTCGCAGCTTTCGTGCGTCACGGCCTGCGCAAGCTGGGCAAAGGAGCTGAGGGCGGCCCAGGGATGCTGGTCGAGGCTGTGATAAATCGGGCCGGGCACGAGCCGCCGATCGTCCGGCTGCGGGCCGGCTTTGTATTTTTCAATGGAATCGAGCACGCATTGCAGGAAGAATTCCTCCATCGCGGTCAAGCGAAACCAGAGCTTGGCGCCCGCTTCGATGCGCACGCGCTCGTCCCGATTGTTCGCGATCAGCTCGCCCTGCAAGTTGGAAAGCGTGTAGGGCCGCTGGTAATTATTGTCGTGCAGCAGCCTGACCAACTCGGGATGATCGCGCTCCAACCAGCGCAGGAAGGCGGCATGCAACACCCGCGCGGAATAACGCGGCATGCTGGTGGCCGCAGAGGCGGTGAGGGTAAAAACTATAGAGGCGAGGTTGGGCATTCGTGACAGTGCTCCAATGTTATTTCATGAGCAGGAGCTTGCGCGTTTCAACAAAACGGCCGGCGGCGCTGGTTGCTTCCAACCGGCAAAGATAAACGCCGCTGGGCAGGGGCGCGCCGTGTTGATCGTCGCCGTTCCAGTTGATGCTGTAGTAACCGGCGTTTTGCCGCTCACCATCAACGAGCAGATTCACTTGCTGTCCCAAAGCGTTGAAAATGGCGAGGTGAACCATTGCCGGCGATGCCAACTGATAGTGGATCTGCGTGCCGGCATTGAAAGGATTCGGATAATTGGGAAGCAACGCAAACGTTGCAGGCGGAATTTTCGGCTCGTGAACTGCTGTGGGCTTGTCAAAAACGGCCACGATGCGATGATCGTCGCGCACGCTGGTGAAAGTATACTCAGCCACCGGACCCAGCGAAACACCATCCACCAAAACCTCGAGAATTTTCGCGCCGCTGTCCGGCACCACGTGAAAACCGAGGCTGTGATCATAATTGACGAAAAAGACGTCCTGCCCTTTTTGCGTGGAATCCATGGGCACAAGGCGACCCGCGCCCTGGCTCTGCGCGAGAATTTGAAAAGCGTGGAAATAGCCATCCGGGCGGCGTTGCGTTTCGAAATGGCCGTCGCCATTGGCGTCGATATGAAGCGGCATGGCCGCGGCAACCGGCTGCGTCGTGCGCAACGTGCAAATGGCAACGGTTGCCGGCTCAACCGGCACATTTTCAAAACTTGTGGTGATGCTTCTGCTGCCGTTGGTGAAGTCGCGAACCGCGAAAGTGAAGCTGCCGGTCTCGCCGGTGGCGTTGAGGCGCACCAGATAGCCGAAGCCGTTGCCCGCTTGCGGCAAACGAATGTGCTGCCGTTTGTGGCCAAGGGAATCGCGGCTGACGAGATAGCGGCTTTCTGGAATCTCTTCGACCCAGGTCGAGTCTGAGGTCGGGCCGGTGTGGCGGCCGGCAGCGTCATAAACGTGCAAATCGACCGGACTGGCCACCACCAGGCTCAGCACAGCCCGGCGTTCAAAACCGATTTCATCGATCCACACTTCGGCATCAATTCCCAAGCCGCCGGCGGCAATGGCAAATTCCAAAGTTTGCACAGTGCCGCGCAGCGAGGTCACATCGATAAAATTCCACCAATACGAGTCGCTGGCGCTGCCGAGCGGAATGCGTTTTTCCAAATTCCCGAGGCGCACCACCAGCTCATCGTTCACGCTGCTCAGGTGAGCGCGATAGGCAAAATAGATGCGGCTGGCGTCGTGCGGAATGAAGAAAAAATTGTGCTTGAGTGAGGCGTCGTTGCGGTTGAGCACGAGGTGATAATTCTTGCCGCCCACCGCGCCTTCGTCATTCACGTTGCCGCCGCCACCGCCGCCGTGAAAATGCCAACCGGGCACGCGCTGGCCGAGCGACACGTTTGAGCGATTGAAGCCGAAATCAAAATCGCCGTTGAAAATCTGCTCTTGGTCAAAATAAAGGTCATCGCTGAAAGGAATCGTGCTGCCGGGTTGGGTCGCAATCGTTGCAATATTGCCGGACACGGCTTTGCTGAAATTGTAGCCGAGCGTCGTGCGCTGCTGATTGGGATACCACGTACCGTCGATGTCGATTTCTGCGCCGGTGCCATCCTCTCCAGCGCCGTGATCGATGGTGCCGTGATACCAGGCGTGCACGTTGGAGTGGGACATGCCGTGGTAATTTTGCGCGGTCTCGGATAAATCCAGGAGGTATTGCTCCGCGGTAATTTGCTTGAGTCCGTTCAAGCCGGCGCCATGATGCCAGTAATTGTCGGCATAGCCCACGTTCTTCCAGCAGACGACGGCATCGGCGGGCTGGCCGTTTATGAGCGTTGGTTTTTTGAGGCGATTGACGCTGTAGTCATGGGCGGTAAAAAGATCGGCAACATGATCGCCCTGCAAATTATCCCATGGGTGTGCATCGAGCGTGGTGAAATGAATGCTGGTGTCAATGCTCAAGTTGGGCGGCAATTTGCCGGCTGAACCCGCCCACGCATTCAGGCGTTGGATGCACTCGCTGGCGACAATGGTGCCGCGGCTGTGGCCAATGAAATGCAAATTGTCCAAACGCCACTTGCCCTCCAGCGCGCCCTTGAGCAGCAGCGCCGCGAGCGCATCGCCCGCGCCTTCGGAAAACCCGAGCGTGGCAAAATCGGATTCTGCAATCCAATCCATCACCACCACGCGATCGGCGCCGCCGGCCACGCTGCGGCCGGGCTCTTCTTTTATTTCGCCGTCACGCAAAGTATAAACGACAGCGCCGGTTCGCCGGGCCATGGCCCCCGCCATGGTCCAAATCCAATCGGGTCGCAAGAACGGAAGATTGAAAGAGAACCCGTGAATGATCACGGTCGTGACTGCCGGCGCAATCGTAAAGGCCGCATCGCTCACATCGCGCGTGTTGTTGTCGCTGGCATCGATGATTCTCAGCAAGCAGTTGGAGGAGGGCGCATTCGGAATCTCCCAGGCAAAGATGCTGGTGCTGGCATCGACATTCTGCGCGATCGGCTGCCAGGTCGCGCCGCCGTCGGTGCTGTATTCGAGATGAAGAAATTGCACCTCGTTGCTCGTCCACCAGATCGACTGCGTCATGCCGCTTTTCCAATTCTCACCGCCATTGGGCGCAAGCAGCGTGAGTGTTTTGCCGGTGGCCGCCACGGTGGTGGCAAAATAAATCTCGCGATTGCCGTCGCGATCATCCTGCCACACGAAATGGCCGTTGCCGTCCGCAAGAATGGCCACGGCGGGGTTGGTGGAATTGGCGCCGGGATCGGAAACGCGCGTGTCGGGTATCGTCTTTGCTCCATTGTCCACCATGCTGTAATAAATTTCCGGCGCGCCGTCGCGATCATCCTGCCACACCGCGAGCATCTGTGTTTCCGTGTCGTCATTGGCCGCGAGATCGAGGCTCGAAGTGTTGCCCGCCGCTTCGGTGAAAACCGCGCCGCTCACGTGCACCGCCTCCCAGTTGTTGTTGATACGGTCGAGAAAAAAGATATAGCCGCGATTGTCATCCACCATGGCAAGGGCCGGATGATCGGCGCTGGTGCGATTGGAAACGCCGAAGCAGCATTGTGTGTGATTGTCGGCATAGATGCGATGAAAAATGAGATGGGTGTCGAGAAAGAAACCGGTGTAGTCTTTGTACGCCACGTAGAAGCTGCCTTTGCCATCGCCGTCGAGGTTGGGTGGCCGCGTGAGATAAATGTATTCGGTATCCAGAATGATTTCATTACCCACCAATGCGCCGGTGGGCGCGATTTTGCGAAAGCCGATTTCATGCGCCACGCCGTTTTGCTTTGCCCACGTTATGCCGGCGGTGCCGTCGGGCTGCACGGCAATATCCGGCGCCTCGCTGTTGCCGCCGGTAACGCGCTTGGGTGCAACAATGGCCTCGCCGGCGCGATTGAGTTTGGAATAGAAAATCTCGTTGCCTTCCAGCCAGGTGAGATGCGCATGGCCGAGAGCATCGACCGCGATCTTGGGCTGTTGCGAGGCGCCGCCGGTATTGGTCACGCGCACGTCGCCGGTGAGTTTGCGGCCCTGTGGGCTGACGAGGCAATAGTAAATTTCCCAGTTGCCATCGCGGGCGTCCTGCCAGGTAACATACGCATTGCCCGCGGGATCAACCGCGATATCCGGCGCTTCGGAAGCTGCTGCATCTTGCGTGAGGCGGATGTTGGTGAGAGCCTGCGGCGCAACATGCGCCCGCGCAAATTCTTCGGGCGGGGGAACCTGCAAAACCGCGGGCATGGGCACGGCCTCGAACGCGTGCTGACTGAAGGCTCGCGCTGCTGTGAAACCGGCGGCGAGGATTAAAAATTTGATTTTCATATAAGCCCCCTTTTTGATCGGACTTCCACTCGTAATACCTGAATTTTGCACTGAAGTTGATCGAAACTGCAATTGACGCAGATTTGATCGATACATGAATCCCCCCCCCATCGGGTGGTGCAAAAAATTTTTTGCACGGCTCGCTTTGCTGATAACTCCGTGAGGAGTGGGATGTTTATAGCAATGCACCGTTCCAGTTTTTAAAACTCCGGAGGAGTGATATGTTCAATTTTTACCTTGCAGCCCGCGTCAATTCAACAAAATCCACATGCCACTCCTCCGGAGTTCGAGGGTGTCCAAGAGCCTCGCTTCCTATAAACATCTCACTCCTATCGGAGTTGAGGGGTAACACGCCCTCGCTTTTGTCGAATGGGTAACCGGCGTGCAAAATCCAGGTAATAGCGAACGGCCTGGTGTTATGTGTTGCGTTGGTTTTATGTTGCATCAATGCATTTTTGTTTGATCGTCCAAATTCGCGGGCAAAGTTTCAACAACCCGCATTCGGAATACGACGCTTTAGCGTTGCATGGGCACATTGGCAAAACCAAAGTTTTGCACGCCGTTCCCTAAATTCTGAGAAGATACGAGCATGACATGTGAGAGGGCTATCCGTGCGCCGGCGAGGGAAATTTTTTAGACCAGCCTGAACGACGGCACGTAAGTTTGATCTGATTTCCTCAGCTCATAAAGCTGAATGACGCCACGGGCATTCATGCGGTAACCGATAAGAACGGCCAGGGCCAGTGGCACGGCCATAAACAGATGAACCACACCGGGCTGGAAATTGCTCTGCAGCTTAACAAGCTCGTCGGCCACCTGTTGCGCAATGGCATTGGCCTCGGCGCTATTGCTCACTTTGTGACTGATTGAACCAACCGGCGGTTTGACGGCAACGCGGGCACGCACTCGCCTGCCATCCTTCTTGCGCTGATCCACCCATTTATCAACGACGGCTGTCACCGGCTGGGAAACGGACAATTCCAGTGTGACTTCATCAAAACTGACGTCAATCTCATTGGAGTCTGTCAGCAAAGGACTTTTCGCAGGCTGGGGATTTATGGTACTCCAAAGCTGTGTGTCCTGGCCGGGGATCGGCTGCTCAATCTCCAGTTGGTAGCGCGTGGTGGCGCCAAAAGCAAAACCCAGCGCGACACCGCAAGAGAGATGGGCGGAGGCGCGGATCAGAAGCCGGCGTGGGCCCAGGGCTTCGGCCACCGACTTTTCGACGGCTTGCAGTGCCGGCCAAAGCATTTGTGCGCATACCATCGAATCGATGGTATCGTCACTTTGGATGAACGGCCGCCAATCAAGATCGAGGTCAGGCAGTGGTTCGCGATACATGTAATGCCGCGTGTGCAGGTCAAGGATCAATTTGCGATTGGGATCGGTGGCGAAACCCGGCCGGCTTTTTGCAAGCAGGTTGGGGAGCAGGCGCTGCGCCACTTCGGTGAATTTGTTGCGGATTTGCCCGGCCGTTGCATCAGCAGGTATGAGGATGCCGTGCAAATTCGCAATATCGCGGCCGGCATAAGTTGGCACGGCAGCCCCGGCCTCGTCGATGGTCACGCCGTGAAAGAGCGGGATGAGCGCGAATTTTTCGTCGGCTTCGAGACGTTCCATCGCTTCTTTCAGCTCGATTTTCATCACGAAGTCCGATTTCAGGCTGTTGGGTGTCAAATAGAGCAGACAGCCTTGACACTCGGTGGCCAATATCTGGCGGATTTGCTCGGGCGTTTGCGTTCCAAGCGTCAGATCCTTCACATCCCGCCAAAGCCGCATGCCGTGCAGTTTGAGCTGCTGCGCCAGCAGGGTGACGTTGTCCTTGTCGTGGTGGCTGTAGCTGAGGAAGATTTTTGGCATGGTGTACTCGGGCGATTCAATAAATTTGTTTTGATCAACGGAGAATTTCCGAGCGAACTTTAGCCAACAGGCTGTTGTTATCGTCGAGGCTCTTTATCCTCGACTTCTACCGTTTCATGCGCAGCAGGGATTATGGCGGTAGAACGGACTATCTCATCATCCCGATTCGTCGCATTGGCGTCAACTTAACGCTGAATTGATGTCTTTGAACTCCGCTAGGAGTGATATGTTTATAGGCAAGCGTCGAACTAGCCGGTAGAACTCCGTAGGAGTGACATGTTTCTCTGTGTTATAAATATTTGCGCTGACAAGATGGCACAAACGCATTCACATGTCACCCCTAAAGGGGTTCAACAATCATACTGGAATACCTCGACTATAAACATTTCACCCCGCTGGGGTTCTTAAGTTGACACGCATGCGATGCGTCGGGACGTCGGGCGCTCGTGGGGGCATTACTGCTTTCGCGCGGCCCATAGTCTCTGAACCTTGTCAAGCCCTTGTTTCGCTTGCGCAAAACGCCATCTTGACCTTGGCTGCCGGTTGTCCTTCCCATGGGAGTTTCCGGCAATTCACCGTATCCCCTCGGTGAACCACATCTTTCCTCTGGGTGAATCGCTGCGTATCTTTGCGCAAAATTCACCAGGAGGAGTCCCATGTGGTCTCGCAGACGGCGGGTGTGTCCCGCGGCGCGTCTTGCC
>JAPDPX010000013.1 GCA_034506255.1 candidate division KSB1 bacterium
AGCCAGGTGAGAAACGTGGGGTAAGCCAGTTTTTCCCGCTGGCAGAATTGCTTCTGAGTCAGACCGCTGGCGAGATACTTTTTGATGAGGGCAAGACGCGCCGCGGGACGCACCCGCCGTCTGCGAGACCACATGGGACTCCTCCTGGTGAATTTTGCGCAAAGATACGCAGCGATTCACCAAGAGGAAAGATGCGGTTCACCGAGGGGATACTTTTGTCTTTGGATTTCATCGCGTCGAAAAAGCTGGCGGCATCGGTCAGGAAGACTGTGCTACATTCCTCCGGGAGTGCGGCCTTGCCGGCAAGCCGTGAAAGCAATTGACAAAGGAAGCACGATTTTGTATATAGGGGGCGACGGCAACGTTCATTGATGAGGGGGTGGCATGCTCTCGAAAGTTTTGAGTGCTGCAGTGCTCGGCATCGATGCCTACGTGGTGACGGTGGAGACCCATCTCGAAGGTCAGTTGCCGGCCATTGCAACCGTCGGCTTGCCGGACGGCGCGGTGCGGGAATCAAAGGAGCGGATCGTCGCAGCGGTGAAGAATTCCGGTTTCCCCTTTCCGCAGAAGCGCATTACCATCAATCTCGCCCCCGCCGATGTGAGAAAAGAAGGCTCCGCCTTTGACCTGCCCATGGCCGTTGGCATTCTCAGCGCTGCCGGTGTGATCAGTGCGGCCCGGTTGGAAGACTATGTGATTCTCGGTGAGCTTTCGCTGGACGGTGCCCTGCAGCCTGTTCGCGGTGTTCTGCCCATCGCCCTGGCCGTGCAGCAACAGGGCAAACGCGGGCTGATTGTGCCCGTGCAAAATTCCCGGGAAGCCGCACTGGTCAATGCCCTCGACGTGCGCGCTGCCGGCTCGCTGGCCGAGGTGGTGGCTTTTCTCGATGGCAAAGCCGAGTTGCCGCGTTGCGGACTGAATGTCGAGGAGGTTTTTTCCACCCATCGCAAATACGCCGTGGATTTGAGCGACGTCCGCGGGCAGGAGCATGTCAAGCGCGCGATGGAGGTCGCGGCGGCCGGTGGTCACAATCTCATCATGATCGGGCCGCCCGGCTCGGGCAAGACGATGCTGGCAAAACGCTTCCCGACCATCCTGCCGGATATGACGCTGGCCGAGGCCCTGGAGACCACCAAGATTCATTCGGTGGCGGGCATCCTGCCGGCGGATGCCGCATTGGTGGCCACCCGCCCGTTTCGCGCGCCGCATCATACTGCGAGTTATGCCGGCTTGATTGGTGGCGGCCATGTACCGCGGCCGGGGGAAGTCAGCATCGCGCACAACGGTGTGTTGTTTTTGGATGAGCTGCCGGAATTCGAGCGCAACGTCCTGGAGGTGTTGCGCCAGCCGGTGGAAGACGGCCGCGTGACCATCTCACGGGCCTCACTCTCGCTCACCTATCCGGCGCAGTTCATGCTGATCGCCGCAATGAACCCTTGTCCGTGCGGCTATGCCACAGACGCGAGCCATGCCTGCTCCTGTACTCCGTTGCAGGTGCAAAAGTATCTCGCCAAAGTATCCGGCCCGTTGCTGGACCGCATTGATATTCACATCGAGGTGCCGGCCGTGAAGTTCGCCGAGCTGGCGGGCGAGGCCACCGGGGAAAATTCCGCGAGCATCCGCGCACGCGTGGAAGCGGCGCGCCAGCGGCAGTTGCACCGCTTTCGCTCACGCCCCCACCTGTACTGCAACGCGCGGATGGAATCCCGGGACATTCGCACCTTCTGCCGCGTGGACGCCAGAGGGGAGGCGCTGCTGAAGACCGCGATCACCAAGCTCGGACTTTCCGCACGCGCCTATGACCGCATTTTGAAAGTATCGCGCACCATTGCCGATCTCGATGGCAGCGAAGCGATTTTGCCGGAATACGTGAGTGAAGCGATTCAATACCGTTCGCTTGACCGCCAGCTCGGCGGTCAGGCATGAAGCTCCGGCAGCGGGCCGCCGGGAAAGCACAATTCGATAAGCTGCATTACCCCGGAACGCGCCGGTCACCCTATCTGCTGCTAATTTTTCACACTTTTGTTCGGGCAGCAGCGTGGGGCGTTCGGTAAGATTAACAACATGATCCGTCACCTCCCGGCCATCCACCATGAGCGGGAGCAGAGCCGGAGTGCGGCGCCCACGCCGGCGCGGATCAAATTTCAGGAGCCGTCGCCGCCGAGCCAAAACTGCCGATACCGCCAGACTTTTCTCGCGCCGGCAGGCAGCACAAGGCTCCTTTATCGCTGTGCCCGGCACCGGCAAAGGATCAAACTCGACGACTCGTGCAACAAGTTCGAAGTGGACGCTCAAAATGCGGATCGCTGAGCGCCCGCCCCGGCAGCAGCCCGGGCGTGACGGGTCTCACGCTGATCGAGGCGGAGTAATATGTCAACTTTTTCGACGATTGTTGTGCGCCAGCAGGGGGAGATCACTGTGATCGAGGCGCTGCCGCGGCGGATATATCTGCAAGTGGTGGAAGCCTTTCGCGCGGACTTGCAGGCTGTGATCGCCAATACCCGCGGTGCGGTGCTGCTCGACCTCGGCAAAGTCAGCGTCATGAACAGCGCCGGCCTGGGCGTGCTGATCGCCGTGCATGATCAACTGCAGCGCCAAAACCGGGCCCTGGTGATCTGCAATCTGCTGCCGGTGATGGCGGAAATTTTCAGCCGGATGAAACTCGAAACGTTGATTCCGGTGGCCAAATCGCAGGAGGAGGGCATCAAACTTTTGCAGGAGGGTACCAAATAGAAATCCCTGCTTCCGAGATATGGGCCTTCAAAGAACCGTGTTGCACACGGTGGGTGCCGCCTTCTCGTTTCTCACGTCCCCTGGATCCCGCCGCAACGGGATGAGGCATGTAATCCACGAGAGAGAGCTGAGTTCCCAATTTGAAGGTGTTGGCTCTTTGATTGTTACCCACACTGCGGAACGCAGGGATTTTCAAACGCGCAACACATTCGTCTTTGCTTTCAAAAGCCAGCGGCTAATCTAAGAGAATCGTCACAAAAGTCAAGCACAAAATCTCATGGTCCGTTGCGTTTGCCGCATGCATGTGCTTGCAACCGCAAGGACACCGCCTCTTTTGAGAGTCTGAAGGCGCGAAAAATTTTTTCGATCCCCATCGGCCTATGCAGGAACTCGGACGTCTGTTGCTCATACTCGGTGTGCTGCTCGTTGCAGCCGGTTTGGTGCTGACCCATGCCAAATCGCTGTCGTGGCTGGGCAGATTGCCGGGTGACATCCTCATTCGCAGGGGTAATTTCACCTTCTACTTTCCGCTTGTGACCTCGCTGGTGCTGAGCCTGGTGCTCACGCTGTTGCTGCATTTGCTCAGGAAACGATGAGATGAAACTGCGTCGCACATTCCCGCTCTGCGTTGGCGCGGCTGTCGTGGTGCTCGCCGCTGTCGTTCGCGGGCTGGCCGCCGGCGCCGAAGAAGCACGGACGACCGTGGCCGTGATTCGCCTCAACGGCGCGATCAATCCCCTGGCGGCGGAATACATTGTCGATGCCATCGCCGCCGCGGTCAAGGCGGAACGCGAATGCCTGATTGTCGAATTGGACACGCCCGGCGGTTTGATGGAATCGACCCGCATCATCACCAAAGCCATGCTGGCCAGTGAGGTGCCGGTGGTGGTTTACGTCTCACCCACCGGCGCGCGTGCGGCCTCGGCGGGCGTATTCCTTGCCTATGCCGCGCATGTCGCGGCGATGGCCCCCACCAGCAACATTGGCGCCGCGCATCCTGTCAACCTGGGGGGCGAAGGCGGCAGGGCGGATTCTGCCAACGCCATGATGGAGAAGGTGACCAACGATGCCGTGGCGCAAATCAAGGCGGTGGCGGAGAAGCGCGGCCGCAACGCGCAATGGGCGGAGGAAGCCATCCGCAAAAGCGTGTCGATCACCGCGAAGGAGGCACTCGCACTCAATGTCATCGATCTCATCGCGCCCAGCCTGGACAGCCTGCTGACCCTCCTCGACGGCCGCAAAGTGGAGCTGGTCAATCGCGCCGACACGCTGCACACCGCCGGCGCCCAAATTGTGGTGCAGGAAATGAACTGGCGCCACAAACTGCTCGATCGCATCTCCGATCCCAACATCGCTTACATCCTCATGCTGCTCGGCATCTACGGCCTGTTTTTCGAACTCTCCAATCCCGGTGCGGTTTTGCCGGGTGTGCTGGGCGGCATTTTTCTGATTCTCGGATTGTACGCGATGCAAACCCTGCCGGTGAATTGGGCCGGCGTGTTGTTGATTTTGTTCGGCGTGCTGCTGTTCATCATCGAGGTGAAAGTGACGAGCTACGGGGTGCTCACCATCGGCGGGATTGTGGCAATGTTTCTGGGCTCCCTGATGCTGTTCAAGCAACCCGCCACGGACTTCGAACCGGTTGCCAGGCTGTCGTTGCAGGTGATTCTGGCGGCGACGCTCGCCACCGCTGCCTTTTTCGTGTTTGCCGTGGGCATGGTGGTGCGGTCACAGCGCCGGCCGACCGTCACTGGCGCCGAGGGCATGATCGGCGAAATCGGCGAAGCCCTCACACCGATTGCCCCGCTTGGTCGCGTGAAAGTTCATGGCGAGATTTGGAAGGCCAGGAGTGCCACACCAATTGCCGCGGGTGACACCGTCAGGGTCGTTGCCCTGGAGGGCTTGCTGCTCTCAGTCGAGAAAGTGGAGTCGGCGAAACAATAATTGCTGCGGAAGGAGGAGAAAGATGGGTCTGCCAATTTGGATGATTTTTCTGGTCGTGTTCGGCATCATGCTGCTGGCGATGGCGATCCAGGTGGTGCGCGAATACGAACGGCTGGTGGTTTTCCGCCTGGGCAAACATGTCGGCGCGCGCGGCCCCGGCTTGGTGTTGATCATTCCGTTTGTTGAGCGCTTCATCAAGGTCAGCACCCGCACCATCACCATGGACATTCCGCCGCAAGATGTGATCACACGCGACAACGTCTCCATCAAAGTCAATGCCGTGCTCTATTTTCGCGTGATCGATCCCAATCGCGCCGTGCTCGAAGTGGAGGATTACCTGTTCGCCACTTCACAGCTCGCCCAGACGACGCTGCGCAGTGTGCTGGGGCAGGCGGAACTGGATGAGCTGCTGGCGCAGCGCGAGAAAATCAACAGCGAGTTGCAAAACATCATCGACACACACACCGACCCCTGGGGCATCAAAGTCAGCATGGTGGAAGTCAAACACGTCGATTTGCCGCCGGAGATGCAGCGCGCCATGGCGCGCCAGGCCGAAGCCGAGCGCGAGCGCCGCGCCAAAGTCATTCACGCCGACGGCGAACTGCAGGCCTCGACCAAGCTCTCCGAGGCCGCACAAATCATGAGCGCGAACCCGATTTCGGTGCAGTTGCGCTATTTGCAAACCCTGACCGAAGTCGCCTCCGAGCACAATTCCACCACGATTTTCCCGGTGCCCATCGATCTCGTGCAAATGTTTCTGGATCGCAAGGCCAGGGACACGAAGTAATTCCTGCCTGGTAGTCCGGGCGTGCCGCAAGGCCATGGGCAACCTGCGGCTGCATGACGAGGGGAACTCTTGCTCTCATGTGCCGCCTCCTTTGCGCCTGCGGCACTGTGAGTTTGAAAAGAATGTCCTTTCCCACTGTCAAGCGGCGAGGTCTCGTGAAGCTTCCGGCACGCTGGCGGGTATTGCACAAGATTCGCCTGAATGACATTCTGAAAATCATTCTTGTGGAATCAGGCAACAGCACATGAAGCTGCGGCCGGTGTGTCTCCCGCACTGCGCAACTGAACATCCTTGCGAAGGTCTGCCCTCCGCGCCGCCGATGCCGGGTGTGCACCAGCGCCATTCGGCTGCGCGATCGCGGGATCGCTTTTGCACCTTGCGGCGGGCAAAATTTTCCCTGCCATTCGCAATCGTTTCACATCGCATCCTGGAAGCTGTTGAAAGGGGCGGGCGATGAAACTGTTCGAGAATCGTCGCGATGAAAAATACCTTGCCACGCTGCGGGAACGGCTCAGCATCTCCGGGCCCAACGGCTTGCGCCAGCGCGCCATCCGGATGAGCCGTGTGGTGGAGGCGGAGGGCAGGCACTTCACCCATTGCTGCCGCATCGATTTTCTGGGTCTCGCCGCCAGCAATCTGCTGGATGCCGGCGGCGAATATGTTCCCACCAGTGTGGCCGATTGCCTTGAAGAAATTTTCCAGCAGGCCCATGTGCTCAACGACGCGGGTTGCTTCGTGAAGATGCGGTTCCTGTTTTGCTATCCCTACGCCGCCTATGCCATTTCGCGCATCCAGGCGGAATCCACCCGCAATCGTTCCGCGATCGACGAGCCGCGTTATGTGCGGGATTTCAAACTGATCGAACAGGTGAATGAAACCACCTTTTTGCAGTCCGCGCTGGTGCGCAATCAAACCAACGGCCTGGAGCAGATTCAGATTTGGGTCGACAAATACGGCTGGGGGCCGCAGGCGCTGAACAAGGTCGTTGTGCGTTTCACGCCCATGAGCCCGGATCTTTGCCTGTTGATCATGAATGACACCGCCTTCTGTGACGCCTATCTCAGCGCCAAGAAAAGCCGTCTGGCCAAGCGCGGTGCCATTGTTGTGCCGCTGATTCAAGTGGGGAGTGATGAGGATCGCAGTGCCTTTGCTGGCCTGGAAGATCACTTTCGCTATCTCTGGGATCATGACACCACGCTGGACTGCGAAGACGCAACCTACTACCAGCCCGGCGTCCCCAACAGTCTGCGCCAGATCCGGCCGCCACGCCAAATCGACTTCTCGAAGAAGGCCGCACGCCTGCAACGCCGCAACAAGCATGTCAGCGAAGAGGAGTTGAATCACTGGCGCTTCGTGGTCACCCGCATTTTCGACCGCTTTTGTATCGATCCGGTACCGGCGCCCAACTCCGAATCGCTGTTCATCGCCTGCAGTTGGGAAAAAAGCAAAGACCAGCGTCATGTGCCCAACCGTTCGGCCCGGCAAGTGTTCGAGTATCTCGAGGAGGATTTTGGCTTCGGCATTGAGAAGCCGCTGCTGGAGATCCATATCATGGAGGCGGCCACCGGTGACTTTCTGACCCGCCAGCTTTATGCCCGGCTGCAGCAATCGACGCTGGCCATCATCCTGCTCACCATGGACATCACCAGCACCACCGGCGAGCGCTTCACCCGGCCCAATGTCTATCACGAGCTCGGCTACCTGATGCGCCACCTCGAAGCGCTGCGCCTGCTGGTGCTCTGCGAGGAGGGTGTGAACGTGCCCTCCAATATTCATGATCTCGTTCGGGTGGACTTTACAACCAACAAACTCGCGCTCTGTTACCGCGACATTCTCGACTGGCTCGCGCATGCCACCACCTTCGTACCCCGGCCCACGATTGTGCAGGCGTGCCGGCACCACATCAAACGGCTCGAACAACTGGTCGAGAAAGGCTGGCTGTCAACCGACGAGGTCGAAATGGCAAAACAGCGCCTGCTCAATGACATCGACCGGGTGAAAAAATCCTGATCATGTTCCGTTCATCCGGCTCTTGACACTCTGGGCAGGATTTTTATCTTCAGGCATCATTCGGCTGGCGAACCTCGGCACGAAACGACGTTCGCCCCGTCCCCCTCTTCCACGGCTCCGAGATTCCCGCAACCTGGCCTGGCACCGCCGTGCAGCCCGCCAAAAACAAAGTTGCATTCTTTTACCGCAACCATCATGACCGGGCGGCAGGCAGTCGTGTTGATACCCAATGCCATGTGAGAAAGGCACGCCGGAACCTCTTCCCTCCGACCCGGCTCAATCTTGCGCCGACGCTGCTCCGGCCTTGCAATTGACAATTTTTGCCAGATCGTGTCTGCGACAATGCCTCGTCAAAAAGCGGCGCTGAGAAGCATCATCCATTTCACCATTTCCTGGAGGGCATTATGAAAAAAATGCTGCTGCCCTTTCTCCTGCTGTTCCCGGCGGCACTGGTTGCCGGCACGGTCGGTAAAATCTCCGGCCGTGTTATTGACCGGGAAACCGGGGAGCCGCTGCCGGGCGCGAGCATCCTGCTCGAGGGCTCCACGCTGGGCGCGGCGAGTGATGTCAAAGGTGTCTACTACATTCTGAACGTGCCGCCCGGTCAGTACACACTGGTGGCGCGCATGATGGGCTATGCCGAGCAACGGGTCAGCAAGGTGCGCGTCAACGCCGATCTCACCACCGAAATCGATTTCGCCATGAGCTCGACGGTGCTGGAGCTGGGCGAGGGGATCGAGGTGGTGGCGGAACGGCCGTTGCTGCAGAAGGATGTGACGGCAACGCAGAACATTGTGCGCGGCGAGGAGATTACCGCTGCGGCAGTCAATTCCTTCACCGGTGCCATGGTGCAAACCGCGGGCTTCGTGGTGATGGGAGTGGGCGAAGGCGGAGCGGTGAATGATTCGGAGGGCGGCGGCATTCACGTGCGCGGCGGCCGCGGCGGCCAGCTCGGCTACATGATCGACGGCTTCTATGTCGAAGATGCCTTGTATGGCGGGCTGGGCTCGGATGTGACGCGCAACGGCATTGAAGAACTCTCCGTGCTCACCGGCACGTTCAACGCGGAATATGGCGAGGCGCTTTCCGGTGTGATCAATCTGGTGACCAAGGAGGGCGGGCAAAAGTATGAGGGCCTGCTGCGTTACGCCACCGACGAGCTGATGATCGGCCAGCTCGGCGACATCAAACACAACAACTGGCACACCCGCCGCCAGGAGTTTTCGCTGGGCGGGCCGGTGCCCATGCTCGGCGACAAGTTCCGCTTCTACGCCTCCTTCGATCACCACGTCACCAACACCTATCTCAACGTCACCAAAAGCGTGCTGCCGGAGGATGCCCACGTGTTCGGCCGGCCGGATTCGCTGGCGATTCTCTATCTCGACGGGGACGGCTTCGTGCGCCTGCCGCAATACTACATTGAAGTCGTCAACGGCGTGCCGGTGTTGCGCGAACGTGCTGCGCCCGGCACCACGCCGCAGGTGCAACGGGCCGGAGTGGTGCATTATCACAACAACAACACCTTCAACTTTCAGTATCGCGGCAACGCCAAACTCACCTTTGCGCCCACCCCCTCCACGAAACTGATCATCGGCACCACACTCACCGACCAGCGCTACAAAAACTACAGCCACGCCTTCAAGATGCTGCCCAACCACGCCAACCGCACGTGGGTGAAAAGCGCGCTCACCAATCTGACCTGGAACCATACGCTTTCGCCCAGCACGTTTTATACCCTGCGGCTGGGCGATTTCCGGCTGTGGCGGCGGGAAGGTTTGGGCAAACCCTACGATGAGATCGTGGTGCCGCGCGCGGTCAGCGATGCCTTCGGCGGGCAGTCCAACTACGAGTTCTACGGTGCCTACATCGACTTCACCGCCGACGGCGACACCGTGGTGGTGCTCTCCGATGACGACTACAGCCAGGCCTACCGCTCCTGGACGCAGACCCTCAACCTGGATATGACCTCGCAAGTGTCCCGCCATCACCAACTCAAATTCGGGGCCGAGTTCAAACGGCTGGATTTGCGCAATCACATCATCAGCAGCCTCAACACCTACAACATCACCACCTACTACCGCTTCAAACCGGTGCAAATCGCCGCCTATCTGCAGGACAAGATGGAATTCCAGGACATGGTGATCAACCTCGGCCTGCGCTGGGATTATCTCGACCCCAAGAGTGACTATGTCGAGTCCAAGCGCGATCTCACCGAAACGCGCGTGATTGAGCGGGCCCAAAAGAAGATTCACTTCAGCCCGCGGCTGGGCTTCGGCTACCCCATCACCGATCGCGCTGTGCTGCACTTTGCCTACGGCCAGTTCACGCAAAATCCGGATTACAACTTCTTTTACCGCGGCCTGAATTTTGGCTGGTCCACCGCGGTGCCCAACATCGCCGACCATTTCATCGTCGGCAACCCCAATCTCAAACCCGAGCGTTCGACGGTTTACGAGCTGGGCACCAAGGTCAAGATCGCCGAGGATCTCGCCGGCGATGTCACGGTTTACTACAAGGACATCTTTGACTATGTTTCGACCATCTACTTCGCGGATGCCACGCCGCAGGATTATTTCACCTTCGTGAATGAGGATTATGCCAACGCGCGCGGCATCGAAGTGACGCTCGAAAAACGCTTCCGCCACAACTTCTCCGGCCGTTTGGCCTACACCTTTTCGCGCGCCGAAGGCAACTCGGCCAGCGAATACACCCATTACAACGAGTACATCAATCAATCCGTGCTGCAGGAGGTGCCCCCGAAGAAAGCAATCACCATGGATTGGGATCAACCGCATACACTCAGCTTTGTGCTGGATATTCGCCAGCCGCGCAACTGGGGCGTGAACATTTATGGCCGCTTCGGCAGCGGTTTGCCCTACACCCCGGTGGATGCCCGCGGCCGCCAGCTCGATGAGAGCAACAGTGCGCGCAAGCCCTGGACCGGCACGGTGGATCTGCGCCTCTCCAAAGAGTTCTCCTGGCAGAACCTGCACTTCGAGCTGTTTTCCGACCTCACCAACGTTTTCAACAAGCGCAACGTGATCTCGGTGTTTCAAACCACCGGCAGTCCCTACCAAAGCACCGTGCCCGGCATCAGCGTGGAAAACGAAGAGCGGCCCTATTTCTTCGGGCCGCCGCGCCACGTCGAACTGGGATTGCAGGTGGAATTTTGAAGGCCGGGTGGCGCGATTGTGACAGAGGCGCAGGAAGGCAACGGCGGGGAAGGGGACACTTTCCCTGCCGGAGGCATTTCGACCAGGTTTCAAGAGAGGGTGTCATGGATTTCAAAAAATACCGTTTGCTTTCACTCCTGCTCATCGCGCTGTGGCCGTTTGTCGAACCGCCGGCGCACGCGCAGGAACCCGGCATGACCAAGCGCGAGTTTTTCGAGCAAATTCTCGCTCCCGCGCGCGGGCTGAAACCACTGCCCGCACCGGCGAAGCCGGGCGCCTTCATCGATCGCAAGCGCAGCGTGCTGGATGTCGGCAAGCTGGTGGTGCGCCTTTCCAACGGCGCGGTACTGGGCTATGATCGTTGGGGCCTCAATCACCAATGGCCGGCGGGCGGTGATTTGACCTACTACTGGACGCTGGCGCCGATGGTGGGGGCTCGCACGCCGCGCGGCTTGAGCGTGGCCATTGGCACGCGCGGTGCGGCGCGCGACCATGAAGAGGAATACCAGCCGCTGCCGGGCTACGATGCCGGCAAAGTCATCGAGGAGGAAAACATCGGCATCGCGATGAGCGACCTCCCGCAAAGCTGGCCGGCAAACTGGCCGCGCAACCCCTACACCGACGGCATCACCAAGCTCCGCTTCAACATCGAACAGCCGCTCGATCAGGATCATCCCGAGGGCCGCGGTTTGCGTTTCCCCGGCTCGTTCAACGGCAAGGTCGTCGCCGACCGCGAATGTTATTTTGTCGTGACCGACAATGATCCCAAGGACGGCAACATCGCCAGTGCCAATGACGGTGTGGGGCCGCTCAACATCCGGGTCGATCTGTGGGGTCTGCAATGGGGCGATGCCCTCAATGAAGATTTCATCATCTGGAAGCAGATCGTCACCAACATCGGCGGGGACACCCTGAAGGACCTGTACATCGGCATGCACGGCGACCCCGACACACCCGAGCAGGGCACCAACGAATGGACCGACGACTTCGCACTGTTCATTCCGCCCAATTCCGCCGGTTATGACCCGCTGTTGTGGAATACGGTTCTGGTGTGGGATGGCGATGATCGGGCGCAGGGTTTCATCGAGAAGAACGTGCCGTGGATCGCGATGAAAGTGCTGGAAACGCCGGTTGACCCGGCCACCGGCCGGCAGCGCGGGCTGACCACCATGTATTTGTTCGACTACAGCTCGGCTGCGCAAAGCGACCGCGCCGCCTACGCCGAGCTCAGCTTCGGGATTCAACCGCCCGACAATGTCAATCCGCATCCCGACGATTATACCCGGACGCCCAACTCCTACGGCCCCGACATCACGTTCGTTTTTGCCTCCGGCCCCTTTGACTTGCCGCCGGGTGAAAGCCTGACTTTTGTGCTGGCGGATATCCTGGGCGCCAATCGTGCGGACGTGCTCAACAATGCCGTGCTGGCACAGGTGCTGTACAACAACGACTACAAAGCGGCCGAACCGCCGAAGGAGCCGTGGCTGCGCGCCGTGCCTGGTGATGGCAGCGTCACACTCTATTGGGATGCCACACCGAGTGAAACCAGCAGTGACCGTCTCACCAAGAACAACCGGTTTCAGGGCTACCGTATTTATCGCAGCGATGACCGCGGCCGCACCTGGGGCACACCGATCACCGATGTCAACGGCACAGTGGTCGCGTATGTGCCGCTGGCGCAATTCGACTTGAATGACGACATCACCGGCATCGATCCCCTGTCACCGTATCTGGATTTGGGCTCGAACACCGGTTTGGCGCACAAATTCGTCGACAACAACGTCATCAACGGCTATGAGTACTGGTATGCGGTGACCGCCTACGATTCGCGTGACGAGTTCAAAGTCAACCCCAGCGATCCCAGCGGCATTCCGGTGCCGCCACTGGAGAATTCACGCAAGAACAATCCCAATTTTCCCAATGACAACACCGTGGCGGTGGTGCCGCTGCCGCGGGTGGCGGGCTTCAAGGCCGGCCAACTCACCGGCCCGGAGCGTTTGAGCGGCCACGGCACCGGCGATCTCCTGCTGGAATTGCTCGATGAGGTGAGCGTCCTTTCCGAGGAATACACGCTGAAATTTGAAGGCTCCGGCGCTGCGCTGCGTTTCACCATCACCAACAAAGCCGGTCAAGCCGTGCTCAGCAACGTCACCGCTGTGCAGGGTGAGGAGACGATTCCGGTGTTCAATGGCATCCGGCTGCGAGTGTTGAACGATCCCGACAATGTCTTGAACACGCGGCTGGCCGGTTTCTTCGTGGGCAACACCGACCAGCCTGCGGCCACCAACTACACCATCAGCGTGCGGCCGCAGCAGGCCATCAATGAAGCGGATTATGAAGTGCGCTTTACCGCCGCCGGCGACACCTCGCTGCGGCTCGGCACCAATCCCGCCATCCCTGTGCCCTTCGAGATTTGGAATGTCTATGAGCGCACGGCACCGGTGAAAGTGGATTTCTTTCTTTCCCAGGCGAGCACCGACTCGACGCCGGAGATGCGGCGCATGTGGACCAGTGGCGATGAGATGACCATCCGCGAAAAGGTGGCGGGCCGTGACCGCTTCACCTGGAAAATCACGCTGGCTGCGCCTGCCGAGGGCGAGGCCATTGCGCCGCAAACTGGCGACGTGGCGCGGGTCTATTTGACCCATCCCTTCCAGAGTGAAGATGCTTTCAAATTCACCACCCGGGCCGCCAGCACGGCGGCCAGTGCGGCCGATTTGGCGGGGGTGCGCGTCGTGCCCAATCCCTATCGCGTCGCCTCGGTGTTCGAAACGACGTTGTTCAACAAGGAAATCCAGTTTCGCCACCTGCCGGCGCGATGCACCATTCGCATTTACAACCTCGCCGGCGAATTGGTGAAGACCATCGAGCACAACAATGGCACCGCGATGGAGCCGTGGAATCTGCGCACCTACAACGATCAGGAGATCGCCTTCGGCATCTACTTCTATCATATCACGCTGCCGAACGGCCAGCAGTCCATGGGAAAGTTTGCGGTGGTGAAGTGAGGCCGGCGGGCGCGGCGGCGTTTGTGCCACAACAAACACCGCACGGCCCCGGCGATTTTGAATTCTCGACCTGGAGAACGGGCATATGAAATCGCAAACATGGTTGCTGATGCTGGTGCTGTTGCCGGCACCGGCACTGGCGCAATTCGACAATGCCGGCACCTCGGCTGCGAATTTCCTGAAGATTGGTGTGGGCAGCCGGGCGGAAGCCATGGCCGGCGCTTACGTGGCGCAAGCCAGCGACATTTCCACCGTTTTTTGGAATGTCGCCGGGCTGGCGGATGTGCGCCAGCGCGAGCTGATGATCGCCCGCACGGACTGGATCCTCGACGTCAATCTCGTGGCGGTGGCTGTCAGCCTGCCGCTCGGTGAAAATGCCACCCTGGCAGCGAGCGTGAACGCTTTGAGCATGGGTGACTTCGAAGAAACCACCCCGGAAGCGCCGGATGGCACCGGCATTCACCTCGGCGGCAGCAATCTCGCCGCGGGGCTGGCCTATGCCAAACGGCTGACCGATCGTTTCTCCGTTGGCCTGCAGGGCAAGTATGTCGGCGAAAGCGTGGCCAACTCCAAGGCCCATGGTTTCGCGCTTGACTTCGGCACACTTTATCAAACCAATTTTCGCGGCTTGAAGATCGGCATGTCGATCTCCCATTTTGGCACCAAATTGCAATTGTCCGGACGCGAGCAGCTCATCCGCGTGGACGTCGCTCCCGGCCTGGGCGCCAACCCCGATGAAACGCCCGCCCGTCTGGAAACCGAGGCCTGGCCGATGCCGCTGGTGTTTCGCCTGGGCGTGTCGCTCGATGTCTTCCGCTTTGAACACCAGGCGCTGGTCGCCAACGTCGACTACTTCGACTATCGCGACGTGGCCCCCGGCTTCTGCGTTGGCGGGGAATACTCGCTGAATCGTTTCGTCTTTGTGCGCGGCGGCTTCCGCGCACTCACCCATGCCGACAACATCGATGACCCCGACAACCAGACCTTTCTTCCAACCCTGGGCGGCGGCCTGGATCTGCACCATGCCAAATCCAGTTACCGCCTGCGGCTGGACTATGCCTACTCCGATCTCGGCCGCTTGAGCCAGGCCCATCGCTTCACCTTTGCCTTCGTGTTTTGAGTGTTGCGGACCGGTCGGCGCGGCATGGCGGCCGGTCCGCTCCCCGAGTGTTGTGCGTCGCGGCTTCCCGCCCGGTCCCTCATGCGGCAGTCCCATGATTCTCTGCCACGCGGTTGACTTTTGCCCCACGGGATGATATATTGCCAGCGATGAGGCCACCGCATGAAATCGGATGTTTGTTGCTGCACGGATTCACCAGCAGCCCGCAGGAAATGGCCGGGTTGGCCGCGTTGCTTGCCGAAAAGGGTTACACCGTTCGCACTCCACGCTTGCCCGGGCACGCCACTCATCCCCGCGATTTGCTCCATGTTTCCCATTATGACTGGCTGGCCACCGCCGAACAAGGTTTGCAGGAAATTCGCCAAATCAGCCGGCAACAAGTGGCCATCGGCCTGTCGCTCGGAGCCACTCTGGCTTTGCACTTGGCTGCCAACTTCAGGGTGGCAGGAGTGGTGGCGCTGGCGCCCGCGCTCAAACTCTCCTGGTGGGCTGCTGCCAGTGTGTATTTGCTCTCACCCTTCAACTACATTCGCCACAAAGCTGCCGGCCCGGATGTGAAGAATCGCGCGGGCAAGGCTCTGCTGCAGAGCTATGAATCCTATCCCATCGCCGCGGCCAAGCCGGCGTTGCGGCTGATGCGGCTGGTGCGGCGTGAACTCCCCCGCATCACGGCGCCGCTGCTGGCGGTGCATGCACAGGATGATCACGTCATCCCGGTGGGCAATCTCGACTATCTGCTCCGCCAGGTGAAATCTCCCCGCGTGGAGAAGTTGATCGTCACGAATTCCTATCATGTGTTGACGGTCGATCATGATCACGAGGAGATTTTTGCGCGCGTGCTGGCATTCATCCATCACGTGACCGTCCCCGCCGCCGTGACGGCGGCCCGCTAGAGCGGAGCGGCACGCGTCCCGTCCATTCAGATGGTACACTCGTTCGGCATTGACCCACCCTGTGAGGCAGACTTCCCGTCTGCAAACCAGGCAGGCAAAATGCCTGCAGTGCAAAACTTTTCAGGCGTGATCGTTTCCCCGGATGAATTGCCATGTGCGCCTGCACACCCATCACGATAAAAATGCCACCCAGCCCTCTTGTCCGCCTGCCGGCTGGCAAGTCTGCGCCACGGCGTTTTTGTGGCTACCAAAGTTGAAACGCGAGAACGCAAGTTTGTATGGCTTGGTGTTCTGCGCGCCCTGACGGTTCAAAGAAACTGCGCGGGCGGGCTATTTTTTCAGGGGTAATATTTCAAGAATGCCATATGGCCGTTGCCTCCACCATCAAAACAAGTTTGAGCGAGTTGCGTGAGCTGGCGCCGCTGCTGCCCCACCTCCGGAAATACCGCGGCCGGATTGCCCTGGGCGTGGTTTTCATCTTCGTCACCAACATTTTTGCCCTGCTCGGGCCAAAGGTGTTGCAGCGCGCCATCGACATGCTGCGCGCCGATCTCACCTCCGCACGGCTGCTGCGCGCCGCCGGCCTGATTTTGCTGGTTTCTGCGGCCGAGGGCTTTTTCCGCTACTGGATGCGGCAAACCATCATCGTGGTGTCGCGTTTCGTGGAATACGATCTGCGCAACGATTACCTGCGGCATTTGCAGCGCATGTCACGCGGCTTTTTCAACCGTCATCCCACCGGCGACTTGATGGCGCGTGCCACCAACGATTTGAACGCCGTGCGCGCCGTGCTCGGGCCGGGCATCATGTATGCCTCCAACACGCTGGTGGTCGGCATGGGTGCCTTCATTCTGATGATGCTGATGAGTGTGAAGCTCACGCTGCTGGCGATGCTGCTGCTGCCGCTGATGGTGGTGATCGTGAAAGTCACGATGGACAGGATTTACACCGCCTACCACCAGATTCAGGAGCAGTTTTCCAGGATCACCGCGCGCGTGCAGGAAAATCTCTCCGGCATCCGCGTCATCAAATCCTATTTGCGCGAGGCTTTCGAAATTGAGCAGTTTGGCCGGCTCAACCGCGAGTACATGCGGCAGAACATCGCGCTCAGCAAAGTGGAGAGCCTGTTGTGGGCGGGCATGGGCACGCTCTCCGGCGCCGGTATCCTGCTGCTGTTGTGGGTCGGCGGCCGGGAGGTGATTTACGGCCGGCTGAGCTGGGGGGAATTCGTCGCCTTCGTGGCATACCTCGGCATGCTGACCTGGCCGATGATTGCGCTGGGATGGGTGATCAACGTCGTGCAGCAGGGCGCCGCCGCGATGGGGCGGATCAACCGCATTTTGCGCGAGACGCCGGAGATTCGGGACACGCCGGACACCGATCACACTCTCACCACCATTCGCGGCGAAATCGAATTCCAGAACGTCAGTTTTCGCTACCATGAATCGGCGTGGGCGTTGCGCCACATCAATCTCAAAATTCCCGCCGGCATGACGCTGGCGATCGTGGGCCACACCGGCAGCGGCAAATCCACGCTGGTCAATTTGATTCCACGGCTGTTCGATCCCACGGAAGGCCGCGTGCTGATCGACGGCACCGACATTCGGCGCATCCCGCTGGCGGTGCTGCGCCGGCACATCGGCTGTGTGCCACAGGAGACCTTTCTTTTCTCCGACACGATTCAGGAGAACATCACCTTCGGCAGCGCGGTGAACAACGGGGAATCGCTGCAGGCAGCCGCCACCCTGGCGCGCATTCGCGACGAGATCGAATCGTTTCCGGAGCGCTATGCCACCCTGCTGGGCGAGCGCGGCATCAATCTTTCCGGCGGACAGAAACAGCGCGTCGCCATCGCGCGCGCCATCCTGCGCCAGCCGCGCATCCTGATTCTCGACGATGCCCTGTCAGCGGTGGACACCTGCACCGAAGACGAGATTCTGCGCGGGCTGCGCGGGGTGATGCGCGAGCGCACCAGCATCATCATTTCCCACCGCATTTCCACGGTGCGGGATGCCGATCTCATCGTCGTGCTCAAAGACGGCATGATCGTCGAGCGCGGCACGCATGAATTGTTGCTCGAAAAGGACGGCCTCTACGCCGAGCTGAGCCGCATGCAGCAATGGGAAGAGGATTTGGAGAACCTGTAGGACGTGCCCGATGGCCGGATACGATGAAGAAAAACTGACCCGGACCTATGACGCCGTGCTCATGCGCCGGCTGTTGCGCTATGTGCGCCCGATGCGCGGCCGCATGGCGCTTGCCGTGTCGCTGCTCCTGCTCAGCAGCGGGCTGTCGGTGCTCGGCCCCCTGCTGACCAAAATCGCCATCGATCGGCACATCGCCAACAAGGATCTGCGCGGCCTCACGGTGGTCGCCCTGGCCTTTCTCGCCATCCTGCTGCTCGGGCTGGCGGTGAACTATTCCCGTGCGGTGCTGATGGAGCGCATCGGTCAGCGCATCATGTATGATTTGCGCATGCAGATTTTCGGCCATCTGCAGCGCCTGCCGCTCGCCTTCTTCAACCGCAACCCGGTGGGCCGGCTGATGACGCGCGTCACCAACGACGTCGAGTCACTCAACGAATTGTTCACCTCCGGCCTGGTGGCGGTGTTCGGCGATATCTTCATGCTGGGCGGCATCATCCTCGCGCTGTTTCAGTTGAACTGGCAGCTCACCCTGCTCACCCTGGCCACCGTACCGCTGCTCTATCTTGCCACCGCCATCTTCAAGAAAAAAGTGCGGGAAGCCGAGCGCGACATTCGCGTGCGGCTGGCGAAAATCAACGCCTTCCTGCAGGAAAACATCACCGGCATGACGGTGGTACAACTCTTCAACCGCGAGGAGAAAAATTTCCGGCAATTCGACGGGAAAAATCGCGAATATCTTGAAGCCTATCGCAAGACCATTTTCTATTATGCCGTTTTCTATCCGGTGGTCGAATTCATCGGCGCGCTGGCGGTGGCCCTGATCATCTGGTATGGCGGCGGCCAGGTGATTGCCGGGGCGCTCTCCTTCGGCGCGCTGGTGGCCTTCATCATGTATGTCGAGATGTTCTTCCGGCCGATCAGCGACCTGGCGGAGAAATACGGCATTTTGCAAACCGCCATGGCGAGCGCCGAGCGCATTTTCCGCATTCTGGACGAACCGGACGAACTGGCCGGCACCAACGGCGTGAGTGTGGCCCCGGCCGCCACGCTGCCGGCACGCTGGGCGCGGGGCGAAATCGAATTCCGCCACGTGAGCTTCGGCTATCGCGATGACGAGCTGGTGTTGCAGGATGTCTCCTTCAAAATCGCCGCGGGTGAAACCGTGGCGATCGTGGGTGCCACCGGCGCCGGCAAGACCACCCTCATCAGCCTGCTGTCCCGCTTTTACACGCCCAAAAGCGGCCGGATTTTCATCGATGGCCGGGATGTGGCGACGCTGCCCTTGTATGACGTGCGCGCGCAAATCGGCCTGGTGCTGCAGGACGTCTTTCTCTTCGCCGACACCATCGCGGAGAACATCCGGCTCGGCAATCCCGCCATCACCCTGGAGGCGGTGCGCCAGGCCGCCGCCGAGGTCAACGCGCTGCGCTTCATCGAAAAATTGCCGCAGCAGTTCCAGGAGATGGTGCTCGAGCGCGGCAATTCGCTTTCCGTTGGCCAAAAGCAGCTCATCGCCTTCGCACGCGCGCTGGCTTATGATCCGCCCATTCTCGTGCTCGATGAGGCGACTTCCAGCGTCGACACCGAAACCGAGCTGCTCATCCAGGCGGCGCTCGAACGCCTGATGCGCGGCCGCACCTCGCTGATCATCGCGCACCGGCTGTCGACGATTCAGCATGCCAGCCGTGTGATCGTCATGCACAAGGGCCAGGTGCGTGAGAGCGGCACGCATGAGGAACTGATGGCATTGCGCGGCATCTATTACCGGCTGTATCAATTGCAGTTTGCTCCGCAGGAGAAACTGGCCCGGCGCGCCGGTTGAACAGGGGCTTGATGGGGGACAGCAGACCCGCAGCCCGTGCCTGGGTGGCTGGTTTCCAAAGGGGACGACGCTTGTGACTCCATGAATTTTGCATGCGGGCTTGCTGTTGCCGCAAGAACTGGCCTGTTCACAAAACTCCGTCAGGAGTGGCCTGTAGAATTTCTCATGATCTGGCGCGGTTTTTTTGAGGAGAACCCAACAGGTCACTCCTCACGACGTTTGGGAAAATGCAGAAAGCAGCTTCCCTAAAAACAGTTCATTCCTAACGGAGTTGACCGCACGGTGGCCTGCAAAATTTTTTATGCATCCCCCTGGGTGGTTGGCCGTCGCGATCAAAGCGACGTTTCCCGCGGAGAGGATCAATCCGGGTGCAAAATTCAGTATAAGGAATCTCGTGAGGTATGGGGCCCCGGCCTCAAATCTTCACCGGCTCAGGCAGGATTAAAATGCGGGCGGCTGTGCATGGCAAGGCGGCAGGCTGCTGGCAACAATCTTCCGCCGGCAAGTGATGATCGGGAGGCGAAGAGCGGGAATGCCCGGCTCGCTTCTCGATTTTCAATCAGCAATCTTCGCAGCCCGTTGCAGCGACACTCTGTGTTATCCCAATCTTCGCCCGGCGCCTCGACAATACAAACTGGAAACGTAATGTCTCGGTCACGTGTGGGGACATGCAGTACAGACATCTCGCCAGCAGGCAGGAGGCCTGCACCATTTCACCCGTTACTGTGGGGACCTGAAAATACTCTGTGCCTTTCTGGTACGAGGGCATGACCGGCCGCGGCCGCCCGCTCCCGAAGCCCGGCTTCTTTGATGGTGACAAACTTACCTGCCCCTCGGCTCGCGGTGCATCTCCTTGAAATGAATCAATCCCGGTGCCCACATGTGCTTGACGGGGTTGACGTCCACGTGGATGACGCTGCATTTGTTCGCTGCCAGGCAGCGCTCCAGCGCCGGCTGCAAGTCCGCCGGATCCGCCACCCGCTCGCCGTGCGCCCCCATGCTCTCCGCCAGCCGGTCGAATTGAATTTCGGCAAAATCGGTATTGATGGTCTCCTCCGGCGGCAGGGCTTTTTTCACCATCGTTTTGACCGGCCGCAGCGCGAACTGCTGGTTGATCTTCACCATGCCCCATTGCCGGTCACAACAGACCAGGTAAATCGGCTTCAGATCATTGCGCACCGCGGTCTCGATTTCCTGCAGGTTGAATCCCATCGCGCCGTCACCGATGATGCAATAAACCTGGCGCCCGGGTAACGCCACGGCGGCGCCCAGCGCCTGCGCCACCCCGGCGCCCAGCATGCCGAACTTTGCAGTGTGCAAAAGCGTGTTGGGCACGCGCGCTTCGTGATAGAAATGCGCCCATACCGCGGTGTTGCCGCCGTCGATCACGCAAATGGCGTCATCCGCAAACACCCGGCGGCACACCTGCGCCACGTGTGCGGGGTTCATCGGCACGCTGGTGTCCTGCAAGGCCGCCGCGAGTTTTTGCCGGTAAGTGTTTCGTGCGTTTTGAAACTTCTTCACTGCTTTCCGGCGCTCGGTCAGCGGCATTTTGTTTTGCAGCGGCCGCAGCTTCTCCGCCAGTCGCGCCAGGAAGATTTTAACATCGGCAAGAATGGCCCAATCCGCCGGTTTGTTGAGGCCGAGGATCTCCTCGTCGATGTCCACCTGAATCATTTTCTGTTTGCCCGCCGGCGCCCAATAGGGCGGCTTGCCCCACCAATCGGTTTCACCCAGCCGCGAGCCCAGCGTCAGCACCACGTCGGCGCTGGTGCGCACCGCCTGGTTGAGCTTGATATGGGTCATTGGAATCGCCAGCTCATGCGTCTCCGGCAGTGCGCTGCGGCCGCCCCAACTCGTGGTCACCGGTGCGTGCAGCAGCTCGGCCACCGTGCGCAACTCGTCATAAGCCGCGGCATGAATCACGCCGCTGCCCGCGTGAATCATCGGCAGTTGGGCGGCCGCGAGCAGCTCCGCCGCCACCGCCACCTGCTCGTCACTGGCGCAAATCGCCTCCACCCGACGATACCGGCCGGGCGCCAGCAGCGGCTGCGCCCCGGTTTTGCCGTTCATCAGGTCTTCCGGCACATCGACGTGCACCACGCCGGGCCGGCCGTGATAGGAGAGCCGCAACGCCCGCCGCATCATCTCCGGCAGCCGGCCGAATGACAGTGCGACCCCGCTCCATTTCGCCATCGGCTTGATCGCGCCGACCTGGTTGAAATATTGATAGGTGCCGCCGCGATCGGGATAGCCGATGCCACTGCGCCGCGTGCTGGTAATCAGCAGCACACGGTTGCCCTCGCCGTTTTCCACCGCCACGCCCGCCAGCGCATTGGCGACGCCCGGACCGTTGCTTGCCATCGCCACGCCCAGTTTGCCGGTGAGCCGCGCATAGGCACCGGCCATGTGCAGCGCGCACGCCTCATGCCGCGGACTGATCAAGTCGATGCCGAATTTTTTCAAACTGGAATAGAAGCCGAAATAGGTGCCATCGATGATGCCAAAGACTTTTTGCACGCCCTCTTTGGCGAGCATCGCCGCCAGGATTTCACCACCGGTGGTTTCTTTCACGGGAGGCCTCCGCAGGGAAAGTCGGACACAATTGTTGTTGAGCAAATTTGTCTTGCAAAAATCTGCGGCAATGGTTTTTTGAATGGTTCAGCAGGCACTGCAATCACGCTGCTGGTGGCGCAAACCATATTCCGGCTGGCGTTGTTTTCGAGCTGGACTACACGACGGAAGTCCTGCACTTTGAAATTCAAATTTCAAGCTGCAACGAATACAGACGGGGCCGCGAGGCCGGAATAACTGTTGGGTTGTAAACAGAGCGTCCCGCGCGGCGCTGATGGGCGTCCTTCGCTCCCCTGCTGGCGGCGGCAGAAACAGCACCGGCAGAGTGAACTGTTTATGCCGCCGCCTCAACTTTCAACCTGAACGAGTATAACAAGATCTGTTCGAACAGTCAAGCGACCCGCCCGGAAAAGGAGGAAAGCTTCATGAGCTGCACAAGATGGTTGCGCTGGCAAATGCCTTTTGCCGGCATTTTTTGGCTGTCTCTGCTTCCCGCAGATTTGTTCAGTCAGGCCTCCCACCACCCCCGCCTTCCGCCCGAATTGCCGTGGCGCGGTCAAAGTGAAGCGCTCATTGTCTCGCCCGATGATCCCTGGATCACGCCGGCGGAGAAAAGCGGATTGACACGCACCCCGCGCTACGACGAAACCGTGCAATGGCTGCGCATGCTCTGCGCGGCGGCGCCGGAGCTGAAGATGGTCTCGCTCGGGAAGAGTCTGCAAGGCCGCGACATTTGGATGGTGATTGCCTCCCGCGAAAAGGCCTTCACCCCCGCCGCCCTGCGCGCCAGCCGCAAACCGGTTTTTCTCGTGCAGGCCGGCATTCATTCCGGCGAGATCGACGGCAAGGACGCCGGCATGATGCTGCTGCGCGACCTGACGGTGCGCCGCACGAAGCACGAACTGCTCGACCACGTGAATCTGCTGTTTGTGCCGATTTTCAGCGTCGATGCCCATGAACGCTTCTCGCCCTACAACCGCATCAACCAGCGCGGCCCGCTGGAAACCGGCTGGCGCACCACCGCGCGCAATCTCAACCTCAATCGCGATTACACCAAGCTCGATGCCGCCGAGATGCGCTGCCTGGTGCGCGCCCTCAACGAGTACGATCCCGATCTTTATTTCGACATTCACGTCACCGACGGCGCGGACTATCAATACGACATCACCTTCGGCTACAACGGGCCGCATGCCCATTCGCCGGCCGGTGCCGCCTGGCTCGACCAGTTTCTCACGCCCGCCGTCCATCGCGATTTGGAGGCCATGGGGCACATCCCCGGCCCGTTGGTTGGCGGTCCGGCGGACGGCAAAGATTTTCGCACCGGCATGATCGAGTGGACCGCCTCGCCGCGTTTTTCCAACGGCTACGGCGACCTGCGTCATCTGCCCACTGTGCTGGTCGAGAACCACTCGCTCAAACCCTACAAACAGCGCGTGCTCGGAACCTATGTGCTGCTGGAAAGCACGCTGCGCGTCCTCGCCAGACACGGCAGCGCATTGCAGGAAGCCATTGCAACAGACCGCCGCCGGCGCATGCCGGAAGTGCCGCTCGCCTGGCGCGTGCCGCAAACCGCCTCCCCCGACAGCTTCACCTTTCTCGGAGTGGAAGCCCGCGAAGTATTCTCTGCCATCACCAACAGTCGCTACCTGCAATGGACCGGCAAAACTTACGCCGCCAAAATTCCGCTGAAGAAGATGAGTGAAGCGGCGCAGACCGTGCGCCGTCCCACCGCATACTGGATCCCGCCGGCATGGCCGGAGGTGATTGAACGCCTGGCCCTGCACGGCATCCAGATGGAACGGTTGACTGCGCCGCGCGAAATCGCCGTGGAAATGTATCGACTGGAAAATGTCAAACTCGCGAGCCGGCCTTTTGAAGGCCATGTCAGCGTGAGTGCCACGGCGGTGGCGGAGACGACAACGCGGCAATTCCCGGCGGGCACCGTGCGCATTGCCACCGACCAGCCGCTGGGTGACCTCGCTGTCCTCCTGCTGGAGCCGGCCTCCGGCGATTCTTTTTTCCGCTGGGGATTTTTTCTGGAATGTCTGTCGCCGGCGGAATATGTCGAGGACTATGTCATGCAGCCGATGGCGGAAGCCATGCTCGCCGAGGACGCACAGCTCAAAGCCGCCTTCCAAACCAAAGTGCAGAGCGATTCGCTTTTCGCACAAAATCCGCACGAGCGGTTGCAGTGGTTCTATCAACGCACGCCGTTTTACGATCAGGAGGCGAATCTTTATCCCGTGGCGCGGGAGTTGTGATTTGAGGTGATCTCGCGGGTGACAAATGCAGGGTGGTGCCCGGCTCGACGCTGTCGCAACAGGATCGACAGGATTAACGTCGAATCCCGCCAATCCAGTCAATCCTGTCGAAGATCCAGCGGGCGGGCCGCGCTATTCGAGCAAGACCATCTTGCGCGCCGCAGAGAATTTGCCCGAGCGCAAAACGCAGAGGTAGACTCCTGGTGCTGCTTTTCTGCCCCTTTCATCTCTTCCATCCCAATGCACGCGGTGTTGCCCGGCGGGCACGAGTTGACTGAGCAAGCGCCGTGTGCGTTGGCCGAGGGCATTGTAGATTTCCAGCGTCACGGTTTGCGGCTGCGGCAATTCATACACAATCACTGTTTCCGGATTGAAGGGATTGGGATAATTGCCCAACAGGCGCAGAGAACGTGGGGCAGTACTCGTTCCACCGTCCTGCTCAACCGAAGTTGCCACGGAGAGATCATTCAGAAACCAAACGTCGTTGAAATCAGTTGCGCCACCGCGCCCGCCGAAGATTACCATGCGATCCTCCTCCGGCAGATAAATGGCGGCCGCGCCCTCCCGGCTCGCGGGCCCAACGCCGGTGGCATGCAATTGTTGCCACCGGCCGCTTTCCAAAGCGAAGGCCCAAACCTCATTGGTCTGACTGGCGCCCAGATTGCCGCCAAAGTTGATGACGCGATGATTGCGGCTGTCGTAGATACTCGCCGGAAACCATCGCCCCGCCGGACTTGCTGCCGGCGTCAAATCCCGCCACTGATTTTGATTCAAATCAAATGCCCAGATATCGCCGCGGGCGCCGTTGGTTTGGCCGCCGTAGATGATCATGCGATGATTGCGGCTGTCGTAGCAGGCGGTGTGCAAGCAGCGCTTTTCAGGATGAATCGCCAGGCTGAGCTGCTGCCAGGCGTTGTCCGCGGGCTTGAAGCGCCAGGTGTCATCGAAGCGGCCTTGATCGGTGAAGCCCGCAAACGTCACCAGCTCGCGGCGGCGGGGATCGTACACCGCGGCCGTGCCGTAACGGACATTGGGCCTGGGATCAGGCGGGTTGAATTGTGACCAGGAATAGCTTCTTGGATCGAAGGCCCACACGTCATTGAAGAAAACTGCGCCCTGGCCCGACCAAATGAGCATCAACTGCTGCGCCGAATCATAAACGCCATTGGCCGTGAAGCGGGGTGCTGGCGCAGGGCCGGTGGCCGGCGTCAGCTCCGTCCAGGTGTTGGTGGTGAGATGCAATGCCCAGACGTCGTTGCGATCACCGGCAGTGCTGCGGCCGCCGAAGATAATCAGGCGGTGGCCGGCGGTATCATAAACCGCGGCGGCATTGCGGCGCGGCACGGGCGCGGCGCCGGAGGCCGGGGTCATTTCCTGCCAACTTTGCGGCCGGAGCGTGAGCGGCAGCAACAGCGCCGCACACCAGCCGCACAACAGAAGACGAATGCGAGCCTGCATGTGTTCTCCGCTGAGATGGGTGCCAACCGGATTGCAATCCCTCGTATGAACGTAGAAAGCCCGTGGTTTCATTCCCGGTGTCTGATGCGTAATTCCATCAATCTCATTCGAAACATCGGTGCTTGCAATCGTGAAGGCTTTCCGACGAATACAATCGCCCCGGCGGATTAGGAAGATTTTGATCCGCCGGCTTGTTCTGAGCCGTTGGAAGATCCTTTTTAGAATGCGGCTTGCCCTGGGTTGAAAGGCAGGAACCTCTGACATGCGTCCGCAGACGGGCAAGCGCGCGCAGGCAGAAGTGAAGATCACAACGGGCGGAACTGACCGGCAAACGCTTCCGCCTTGCATGAGGTCGAGAATCTTGTTAGCTTCGCAGGCAAAAATAACTGAGACCAAGCCCTCCAGCGAGCGGAGTCGTACGTGAGAAATTCCAGCACAGCATTTTTCTACACCAGCATCATCAGTGGCCTGATCTGCCTGCTGGGCGGGTTGGGCTGCAAGCAGCAGCCCGATGCGAAACCTGCAACCGGGAGCGCAGCGCAAATCCCGGAAGGCCGCCAGCGTATCACCGTCGGCGCAACCCCGCTGTTTGTCGAAGTCGTGCAGACCGACGAAGAACGCATGCGCGGTCTGATGTTTCGCGCGCAACTGCCGGAGGATCAGGGCATGCTGTTCGTTTTTGAAGTGGCGCGCCTGCAATCGTTTTGGATGCGCAACACTTTCATCCCGCTGGACATTGCTTTCATCGCCAGCGACGGCAAAATCGTCGACATCCAACACATGGTGCCGTTGGATGAGAGCAAGAGTTATGTCTCGGTCGCGCCGGCGCAGTATGTTTTGGAAGTGAACGCCGGCTGGTTTGCACGGCACGGTGTCAAGGTGGGAGAGGTGGTGAGATTTTGAGCGCGCCGGCGGCCCGCGGCCGCTGGTCACAGAATCGACTGGCCGAAAAGCGAGGCCAGCAGCGCGACGGCAATGCTGGCGGTGTGATTGCGATGATCGAGAATGGGATTGACCTCCACGATGTCGATCGAACGCACCAGTTTCGAATCGGCCAGCATTTCCATGACAAGATGGGCTTCGCGATAGGTCAGGCCGCCCGGCACGGGGGTGCCGACGCCCGGGGCATCGAGCGGATCGAGGCTGTCCATGTCCAAACTCACATGCAGCCGTGACAAATGACTCAAACGCCGCAGCGCCTCCCGCATCACGACGGAGATGCCGCGCTCATCGATTTCGCGCATGGTGTAGACGGTGACGCCACTTTGCTTCAGCAGGATTTTTTCCAGCGGGTCGAGGTCGCGCACCGCAATCAGCACGAGATCCGGGGGCCGGAGTTTGGCGCCCGGCCGGCCGAGATTGACCAGCTCCGGCGCGCCCTGCCCCATGAGCGCGGCGAGCGGCATGCCGTGAATGTTGCCGCTTGGCGAGCTCTCCGGTGTGTTGAAGTCACCGTGGGCGTCGATCCACAACACGCCGGCGGGTGAATCGTGCGTGATGCCGCCGATGGTGCCGGCGGCGATCGAATGATCGCCACCGAGAAACAACGGAATCTTGCCGGCGGCAATCGCTTCGCGGCCAAGTTGATAAACGGTCTCGCAGGTTTTGACCACCGTCGGCAGGAACCGGATGCCGCCTTCACGCGGCAGGATGGCGCGATCTTCCACCGGCACGTTGCCATAATCTTCGATTTCGTGCCCGAGTTGCAACAGGCGGTCATACAAGCCGGCGTAGCGCAGGGCGCTCGGCCCCATGTCCACGCCGCGCCGGGACTGCCCGAGGTCCATGGGCACACCAATCACGCGAATGGTAACAGCCGACATCTCCGCTTGCTCCTTGCGATTGACAATGATCTTCCCGACGGCAGGGTGTGCGTCCAATCCTATTTTTTCTTTTTGGGCTCATCCTCGTAAACCATCACGCCGAAATTCTTGTTGGCGATGGTGATGCCGATTTTGAGCCTGCCGCGCACGGTGATTTCCTGGCCCTCGAAGGGCACGCGGTTGTACGGCTTCACCCAAATCTCTCCGGTGTCATCCGTGATCTTCACCAGGCTCTGCCCGAGGATGGGAATTGCGAAAGTCGAAGTCACTTTGCCTTTCACCGTCACCGGTTGTTCGTTGTACTTGCCGGGGTTGGCGGTCAGCTCGCTGATTTTCATCCGACCCGCGGCGCAGGCGGTGAGCAGAGAGACGGCTCCCAGCAACAGCATGACGGTGCGAAGCATGGCAACCATGATTTTCCTCCTCGTCAGGTCAGTTGTGGCGCATCATGATCAACCCGCGTGCCTTGGCGGGTGGGGCGTTTGCTGCGAAAAGAAACCGGCGCAATTTGCCTTTTGCCCGTGAAAACCGCAAGGGAAAACTGGTGCGCCGCGTGCTCCCTGCGCAATGTGTGGGGCAGCGCAGGCATCCCAGCCTGTAGACGAAATGTCTGCGCCATGTCCCCAGGTGTTACCGAGGCAGTATCGCGCTGCGAGACCCCGTCCGTTGGGTGTGGCGTGCGAGTTGGCAGGCCTGCAGACAGGACTGCGGCATGTCGTTCGCCGCAAATACTCGAGGCATAGCCGCGCCGTCGCCTCCTTCCGGACTGGCAGACGCCGTCATCATGCTGCCACGCGGGAAACCCTCTCCCGGCAAAGGCATTCCGGCAAAGTTTGCACGGCGGTCTGCTTCAATGCATGCACAGGAGCAAGGATGATGTTTTCCTCGCGCTTCACGTGGAGCCTCCACGCCAATCGTTTGTCCCGTGTGCTGGAAGCCCGGCATGCGGCCGGCCAGGATGTGCTCGATCTCACGGAATCGAATCCCACCCGGGCCGGCTTCGATTACTCGGCAGAGACGATTCTGGCCGCGCTGGCGCAGCCGCAGGCGTTGGTGTATGAGCCGTCGCCACGCGGTTTGTCCCCCGCGCGGGCGGCGATTGCCGGCTACTATGCTTCTCTCGGCCATGCCGTTGATCCGGAGGCGCTGCATCTTACTGCGAGCACCAGTGAAGCCTACGCCTTTCTCTTCAAGTTGCTCGCCGATCCCGGAGACGAGGTGCTGGCACCACAGCCGAGTTATCCGCTGTTCGATTTTCTCACTGCGCTGGAGGCGGTGAAGCTGTTGCATTATCCCCTGCATCATGACAGGCAGGCGGGCTGGCGTATCGATTTGGAACGGCTGGCAGCCATGATCAGCACCAAAACACGCGCGCTGCTTGTCGTCAACCCCAACAATCCCACCGGCTCCTTTCTCAAACAGGAGGAACGTCAGGCTTTGAACGCGCTGTGCCGCGAGTATGATTTGGCCTTGATCAGTGACGAAGTTTTTGCCGACTACGGCCATGGTGATGATCCGCAGCGCGTGACCACGCTGATCGACAATCACGCCGTCCTGACCTTTGTGCTCGGCGGGCTGTCCAAGACGCTCGGTCTGCCGCAGATGAAGCTGGCCTGGATTCACGTGGCCGGCCCGGCCGACCTGGCGGTGGAAGCCCGGGAGCGCCTCGATTTCATTGCCGACACCTATCTTTCCGTGGGCACGCCCGTGCAACAGGCGACGCCGCGCCTGCTGGCGTTGCGCCGGGAAATACAGCAGCAGATTCGGCAGCGCGTGGCCGCCAATGAGCGGCATTTGCGCGAACAATGCCATGGACGACACGGAGTCAGGCTGTTGCCGCGTGAGGGCGGCTGGTATGCCGTGCTCGCGCTGCCGCCGTCCGTGCGTGAGGAGGAATTCACGCTTGCTCTGCTCGCGCAGGATCATGTCCTGGTGCATCCGGGCTATTTTTTTGATTTCGCGCAGGAGGGTTTCCTGGTGGTGAGCTTGTTGACGCGGCCGGCGGTGTTGCAGGAGGGGACGACACGCCTGCTGGCGCGCCTCGCGCGCGGGTGGGATTTGAGATGGTGAAGATTGCCGGATTTTTCGGCATCAGAGCATTGGCTGTGCCACACCGTCCGGATCTTCCCGAGATCCGGACGGTGCAAAAACGAAGGGGATGACGCACCGAATGACAGAATCCTGCTCGTGCAAATGAACGAGCCACACATGCTCTCCGCGAACATGGTGGCTTTGAGCTTTGCTGTCTGACGCGTTCACGTTTTCTCGTTGGAGAAATGCTTCTTGGTTTCTGCCACAATCACGCCCGACAGCGCCAACAATCCAATGAGATTGGGGATCGCCATGAGGCCGTTCATCAAATCCGCCAGTGACCACACCAGCTGCAACTGGGCCACGGCTCCGACGGCGACAAAGATGGAAAACACCACGCGATACGGTTTGATCGACTTGACGCCGAACAAGTACTCGACGGATTTCTCGCCATAGTAGCTCCATCCCAGCAGGGTGGAGTAGGCGAACAGAATCAAGCCGACGGCAACGATCAACCCGCCACTCTCGCCGGGCAGACCGGTGCTGAACGCGGCGGTGGTGAGCTGGGCGCCGGTTTTGCCCGTGGTCCACACGCCGGTGGCGATGATCGTGAAGCCGGTGATGCTGCACACCACGATGGTGTCGATGAAGGTCTGCGTCATCGAAACGAGCGCCTGGGTCACGGGGTTTTTCGTTTGCGCGGCGGCCGCGGCGATCGGTGAGCTGCCCAAGCCGGATTCATTGGAGAACACGCCGCGCGCCACGCCGTAGCGAATGCCCTGCAGCACCGTGGCGCCGGCAAATCCGCCGATGGCCGCACTCGGGGTGAAGGCATCACTCAGCACATACAGCACGATATCGGGAATGCCGCGCCAGTTGATCAACAGCACGAGCAGCCCGCCGAGCATGTACAGCACGATCATGACCGGCACGAGCACGCTGGCGGTGCGGGCAATGCTGCGAATGCCGCCGAGAATGACCAGGGCGGTGGCGACCGCCAGCACGATGCCGGTGGCGGCATGCGGCACGCCGAAGGAGCTGTGCATGGCATCCGCCACGGAATTGGATTGCACCATGTTGCCGATGCCGAACGCCGCAATCGCGGCGAACAGCGCGAACAGCATGCCGAGAAATTTGCCCAGGCGCGGATTCTTCAGGCCACGCGACAGGTAGTACATCGGGCCGCCGCTCATCATGCCGTTCTCGTCCACCACGCGATACTTGACCGCCAGCACGGCTTCGGCATACTTGGTGGCCATGCCGAACAAGCCGGTGATCCACATCCAAAACAGCGCCCCCGGCCCGCCGGAGGCGATTGCCGTTGCCACACCCGCGATGTTGCCGGTGCCGACGGTGGCCGCCAGCGCCGTCATCAGCGCCTGGAAATGGCTGATGTCGCCGGCCGCATGGCTGTCCTCTTTGCGTTTGATGAGTGCCAGATAGAGTGAATGCTTGAGCGTGCGAAACTGCAGGCCACGCAACAGGAAGGTGAGATAAATGCCGGTGCCCACCAGCAACACCAACATCGGGGGTCCCCAAACGTAACTACTGGCCGTGTTGATCCAATTCAAAAGCTCGTTTTGCATTCCTCCTCCTTATCCTGCCTTTTTTTCCAGCGTGGAGGCCACCATGAAGTAGCGGCCGATGTTTTCCAGGGTCAGCATGCCGAGAATGCGGTTGTCGTCCACCACCGGCACGGAATCCAGCTTTTTTTCCAGCATCTCTTCGTACACGCGCGCCAGGCTGGCAAAGGGCCGCACCGCGGTGAAGCGCGTCTCCATGAAGTCGCACACCGGGGCTTCCACGCCGCGTTGATAGATGGCCGCCATGACTTTGCTTTTGGGGAGAATGCCGACCAGCCGCTGGTTTTGCAGCACCGGGAAATCATCCTGACAGCCTTGATAGGAGTGTTCGAGCGCTTTGCGCAGGGGATCGTCGGGGGCAAGTGTGTACACGCGCGTGGACATGACACGCGCGACCGCGACGCCCTCAATCGCCTCGCGCAAGCGCACCATGCTCTCTTCACTGCCGGCGCCGGTGAAGATGAACACTGCAATCACCACCAGCCACCAATTGTTGAGGAAGAAGATGCCCGCCAGACTGAACAACACCGCGAAGATCTGGCCGATATTGCTGGCATAGCGCGTGGCGCGGCCGTAGGGATAGCGCAGCGCGAGCAACGCGCGCAGCACGCGGCCGCCATCCATCGGGAAGGCGGGAATGAGATTGAACAGCCCCATGAAAGCGTTCAGGCTGAGCATGCCGTTCCAGAAGTCTTTGCCGCTGAGATCGAAGCTCAAATGATCCACCGGCAGACCGAGGGTTTGCAGGACAAGGTAGAGCACGATCACTGCGGCAAAGTTCACCGCCGGCCCCGCCAGCGCGATGACGATTTCCTGGCGGGGATTTTTCGGGAGATTTTCCATGCGCGCCACGCCGCCGATCGGCAACAGCACGATGTCGCGCACCACCACGCCATAGCGCAGCGCCGCCAGGCTGTGCCCGAGCTCATGCAGCAGCACGAACAGGAAGATGGTCAAAAAGAAAAGCACGGCAGCCAGGCCGGCCGCCGGGCCGCCCGCGGCGGTGTTCGTCCAGCCGACGAAAAACAGCAACAGCAGGAAGATGGCGTGCACCTTGACTTCAATGCCGAAAATCGTGGCGAATTTGAATGACCATTTCATGACAACCGTGTCCTGTGATCATGTTGCAAGGCCGTATGACGATGCAGGTAAATAGCCCGTGGGAGGCAAAGATGCAAGCAAAATGACACCGGCGCCGTAATCCGCAGTAACGCGTGGAGCAGCGCAGACAGCCCTGCCGGCAGACAAGGTGTCCAATGCTGCCAACTTTCTCACAGCGATAAAATCCAAAAGCCAAAAACACGCAAGGACGCGAAGCTGCAGGGGTTTCGTAAAGAATAACCGTTCCACCACGCTTTGACCGTGGCTTTATCCTGCGATCCTGGAGATGCTCTCTGCCGGAATACCACGGCCATGCCGTGGCAGATCAAAAAGGGGAGGGAACGGTCAGCGTGAAGATTTTTGAACCACGCCACCCGCCAAGAGCACGAGAGCAAATCCGGCGGCCTGTGTGATTTTGGTGGTGTTGAGGCTTGTTGTTGGGCAGGTGCTCCAGAAAAAACTCTTTGCGTGAGAGCTTCTTGCTTTGTTTGAAAAGTTTGTGCCTGAATTTTGCATGCTGGCTTGCTGTTGTCCGGAAGAAAGGGCGTGTGTGACGTGCACCCCTGCCGGAGTTGACCGCAGGTTTGCCTGCGAAATTTTTTATGCCCCACTGCCTGGGTGGTTGGGCGTTGCGATTATTGGCGTTTCTCGCGGCGGAGATCAGTTCAGTCTGGGTGCAAAATTCAGGCAGTGATGCCGGACAAGATGTCTGGGCCACGTCCCAACACATAACTGAGGCATTACGCTCCGGCCATTTTTCCGCTTGATTTTTTGGTGATGATATGGTAAGCTGCGGCGCATATTTGCTGAATTTTTCGGCACACGCATGCCTCATTCCTTGTTGCTCGTCCAAAGCACATGCCGTGTTGCTCCTGCATGGCATCCTTCCATGACGGATGGCATTCCTGGAAAATTGATGAGATGAGCCGCAGACGAGGTCCTGCCGCCGGCCAATTTTTTCGGTTGAACGCGACGGCCGGCAGACACCCCGGCGCAGTAATGAGGTCTTCTGCACTGGAAGGAACGTGAAAGTGAAGCACGCCTGCAGGCGTTTCCGTTGGACCGGCCTTGCACTTTCCCAGCTTCTCTGGCTGTGGGCATCGGCGCACGGTCAGGAGTTCCCGCAGCCCGTCGGCCATGTCAATGATTTTGCCGGGGTCATCCCTGCGGGAACAGCCGCACAACTCACCGCGCTGTGCACCGAGCTCGAGCAGAAGACCGGCGCCGAGCTGGCAATCGTCACCGTAGACTCGATCGGCGATTACGACTATGTCGATTATGCCGTGCGGTTGTTTGAACGATGGGGAATCGGCAAGAAGGGGCGCGACAACGGCGTGTTGATCTTGCTCACGGTGCGCGAGCGCAAAGCCCGCATCGAAGTGGGCTACGGTTTGGAGGGCATTTTGCCCGACATTACCGTGGGCCGCATCTTCCGCCAGTACATGCTGCCCGAGTTGCGGCGCAATGATTACGGTGCCGGCCTGTTGGCGGGCGCGGCTGCTCTCGCCGGTCTGATTGCCGCCGATGCCGGCGTGGAGCTGACCGGCGCGATCCAGCCGCGGCTGCGGCGGGAGCGCGGCGCAGATAGAAGCCTGTCGATGCCGGCGCTGCTCTTCTTTTTTTTGGTGATTTTGATCCTGGCGCGCAGCGGCCTGCTCGGCCCGCTGGTGCTCTCCGGCGGTCTCGGCGGCTCCCGTCGCAGCGGCGGATTTGGCGGTGGTTTTGGCGGCGGCGGATTCGGTGGTTTTGGCGGCGGCCGCAGCGGTGGCGGTGGCGCCGGCGGCAGCTTCTGATCGACCAGACGATCGAGGTGAAGATGAAAAAGATGCCCGCAGCTTCGGAGGCGATTTTTGCAGCGTATGTCCAGGACTGGCAGGCCGCAATGGGTGCCGATTTGGAGGCGGTTATTCTCTACGGCAGCGCGGCGCGCGGCGAATATGCCGCCGACCAATCCGATATCAATTTCCTGATCGTACTCACGCCCGCCGGCATGACGCGGCTGCGGCAGGCCATCCCGCTCACCGCCAAATGGCAGCAGCGCGCGATGGTCACGCCGCTGGTGCTCACCCGCGCTTTTCTGCAGGCCTCGCGCGACAGTTTTCCCATCGAGTTGCTCAGCATGCAATGCCATCACCGCGTGCTCTTCGGCGAAGACGTGTTGTCGCGGTTGGAAATCGCGCCCGCGCATTTGCGGCTGCAACTCGAGCGCGAAATCAAAGGCAAGCTCGTGCATCTGTGGAAGGGGCTGCTTGGCCGGGGCCAGGATCGCCAGGCGCTGCTGGCGCTGCTGCGGGCCTCGATCAACGATTTTTACGCGCTGTTCGAAGCGTTCTTGTTTCTCAAAGGCGAAGCGATTCCCGCCACCCGCCAGGAGAGTTTTCTCAAAGTTGCCGCCCTTGCCAATTTGGATACCGGTTTCATCGCCCCGCTGTTCCGGCTGCAAACAGGCAGCGCACGGCCCTATCGCGAAGAGCTGTGGCAGCTCACGGAAGATTACATCGCGCAGATCACAAAACTGACCGAGTACATCGACCACATGTAGGTTTTCCCCCATCTGACTGAAGGAGGAATGGAGCATGAGCAAAAAGTTTCTCATCGGCGTGGGCATCATCGTGCTGCTGGTGCTTTTCGTCTACAGCTTTTTCTCGGGAAACTACAACAAGCTGGTGAGCCTGGACGAGGGCGTGAAGCAGGCCTGGGCGGAGGTGCAAAACAACTATCAGCGCCGCGCCGATTTGATTCCGAATTTGGTGGAGACGGTGAAGGGCGCCGCCAAGTTCGAACAGGAGACGCTGCAGAAAGTGATCGAAGCGCGCAGCAATGCCACACGCCCGGAGATCAATGCCGAAAATGTGCTCAACGACCCGCAGGCGTTTCAGCGGTTTCAACAGGCGCAGGACAATCTCGGCGCGGCGCTCAGCCGCCTGCTGGTCGTGGTCGAGCGCTATCCCGAGCTGAAGGCCAATCAAAACTACCTCGATCTGCAAACCCAGCTCGAAGGCACGGAGAACCGCCTCACCACGGCACGCCGGCGCTTCAATGAAGCCGTGCAGACTTACAACAGCATGGCGCGCACTTTCCCGGTGAACTTGATTGCCGGCATGTTCGGCTTCCAGCAACGGCCTTATTTCGAAGCCTCCGCCGCAGCGCAGCGGGCCCCGCGCGTCGATTTCGGCGGCGATAAAAACTAGCGAGTCCGCCGGGATGCTCCGGCGAAAGCAGAAGCGCCACGGGAATACTCACCATGATTTCGCGGGATTTCGAGTTTCACGGGCAAAAGCCCGACGCAATCGCAAGGATGCCGCATGGCCGTTCGCACTGAGTGCGCGCCGCGCATCATTTCGGTATCGCGGCGCACTGACATTCCCGCCTACTATGCTGACTGGTTCATGCGCCAGGTGGAAAAGGGGGAGGTTTATTATCCCAACCCCGTCAGCTTTCAACCGGTGCGGCTGTCACTGCTGCCCGAGCAGGTGTTGTTGCTGGTTTTCTGGACGCGCAATCCGCATCCGCTGGAACGCCATCTTGACCGGCTGGAGGCGCGCTACGGCTGTGCCTTCTATTTCCACTTCACCATCAACGGCCTGCCCAAAATTCTGGAGAGCAACAACCCCCCGCTGGATTTTGCCATCGCCACTTTCCGGCGCTTGGCGCAGCGGTATCCCGGCCGGGTTTACTGGCGCTATGATCCCATCGTCCTGTCCGATCACACACCGGTGGATTATCATCTGAAAAAGTTCAATGAGCTCGCCCGCCGGCTGCGCGGTGCCACCACGCGCTGCTATTTTTCTTTTGTGCAATGGTATCAAAAGGTCCGGCGCAACTTTGCCGGGGCGGCGCGCCAGCATGGCATACAGTTTCATGATCCCCCTTTGGCGGAACGCCTGGCGCTGGTACAGGCGCTTGCAGATCTGGCGGCACCGCATGGCATTCAGCTTTATTCCTGCTGCCAGGACGCCCTGTGCGCGGTGCCGCAAGTGCTGAAGGCGCGTTGTGTCGATGCCGAAGCCGTGCGCCAATGGGCGCCGGAGCGCTGGCGCCGGCTGCGTGCGGCACCGACGCGTGAAGACTGTGGCTGTTATGAAAGCCGCGACCTCGGCTATTACGACAGTTGCCCGCATGGCTGTCTTTATTGCTATGCCAACCTCAACCGCGCGAAGGCCAGGGCCTTTCACGACCGCTATCTGCGGAATCGGACACTGCCGCTGGATCTGCAGGCAAGAACGTTGCCCCCTGGTTGAGCCGGGTTTGCGCAAGTTCCGGCGTGGAGGAGACGCTGGAAGTTTACTGCCACGGCCGTTATGGGAGCAGGGGCTCAACACCGCAGCCCGGGCGGTGCTGCAACTGCCGGCGGGGTTCATCTTCGGTTGAGGGGAGGTTTGTAGAGCCTGGTTGTGGAGGAGGGGCAGAGGGTTCAATGCAGCGGCCCAGCCGCTGCGGGAGCATATCTTGAGCATTCACTGTTTCGGAGGGAGATGAAAACACCTCATGACAAGGAAACGACAACATGCCCCACACCACTGCCAGCGAGAACCCACTGCGTGAGGGTCTGCGTCTCGAACGCATGCCGGAACCCAATGTCCTGGTCATTTTTGGCGCCTCCGGTGATCTCACCAAACGCAAACTGCTGCCGGCGTTGTTCAATCTCGCCTGCGACAACCTGCTGCCCCAGGATTTTGCCGTGGTGGGCTTCGCGCGGCGGGAGAAAACCCACGCGGCGTTCCGCGAAGAGATGGTGCAGGCCATCACCCAGTTCTCCCGCAACCGAGAGTTCGACGGCAACATGCTGCAGCATTTCAGCGAGCGCATTTTTTATCATGCTGCCACCTTTGAAGACGAGGCCGGATATGCCGGTTTGCAGCGCCTGCTCACGGAGCTGGATACCAGCCATCAAACCGCGGGCAACCGGCTCTTTTATCTCGCCACCCCGCCGGAGCACTATCCGGTGATTGTGCAGCGCCTGGGCCGGACCGGCATGGCCCGCAATGAGCGCGGCTGGACGCGCGTGATCATCGAGAAGCCGTTTGGCCGCGACCTGGAAACAGCGCGCGAATTGAACCGGCAGGTGCTGCAAGTGTTCGATGAAAGCCAGGTCTTTCGCATCGACCACTATCTCGGCAAGGAGACGGTGCAAAACATCCTGGTGTTTCGCCTGGCCAACGGCATCTTCGAGCCGATTTGGAACCGCCACTACATCGACCATGTGCAGATCACGGTGGCGGAAGACCTGGGCGTGGAGGGCCGCGGCAGTTACTACGAAACCGCGGGCGTGATGCGCGACATGATTCAGAACCACATGCTGCAACTTCTGGCACTGGTGGCGATGGAACCGCCGATCGCTTTTGCCGCGCAGGAAGTGCGCAACGAAAAGGTGAAAGTGCTGCAGGCCATTCGTCCGATTTTGCCCGGGGATATCGCCACGCACACGGTGCGCGCACAATACGGCCCGGGTTTGGTCGGCGGCCGGCTGGTGCCGGGCTATTTGCAGGAGCCGGGGGTCGCGCCGACTTCACGCACCGAGACCTTCGTTGCTCTCAAGCTTTTTGTCGACAACTGGCGCTGGGCCGGCGTGCCGTTTTTCCTGCGCAGTGGCAAACGGCTGCCCAAACGCGCAACCGAGATCGCGATTCATTTCAAATCCGCGCCGCATCTGCTCTTTGGGGCGCATACCGCCGGTCTGGAAGCCAATGTGCTGGCGCTGCGCATCCAGCCGGAGGAAGGCATCACCCTGCGATTTGCCGCCAAATTGCCGGGTGCCGCGATCCAGGTCCGCACGGTCAACATGGATTTTCGCTACGGCACCTCTTTCGGCAAGCCCTCGCCGGAGGCTTATGAGCGTTTGCTGTGGGATTGCATGCTGGGCGATTCCACGCTGTTCACCCGCCGCGATGAGGTGGAAGCCTCCTGGCAATTCGTCACGCCGATCCTGGAAGCCTGGCAGGAACGCAACGACCAGCCCCTGCCGCAATATCAAGCCGGCACGTGGGGCCCGCCCCAGGCCGAGACCTTCATCGAATCCGAAGGCCGGCGCTGGCGCCGGCTTTAGTGTCGCAAAAGAATTCAAACGAGTGCAAACACCAAGCGAGGCCCGGCCCATGTCTGCTCATTCTGCTGCAACCTTCATTCAGGGTGAAAAGCTTTCGGTTGATGTGGCTGCCATCGAAAAAGAGTTGACACTGCTGTGGCAGGAAGTTGCGGTGGAGCAGGAGGCGGCAGGCGCGGCCACGGCCGCAGCGGCCGGCCGTCCTGTGATGCGTGCGTGCACGCTCAATGTGATGGCAATTGCACCCGATGACAAAACGGCGGATCAGGCAGCCGCCGCGATCGCGGAATTCACCAGCCGTCATCCCTGCCGCGCCCTTGTCGTTGTCGCTGATGCCGAATCAGAAACTGAGGCGCTCTCCGCTTATGTATCGGCGCATTGCCATTTGCCGGTGCCGGACGCCCCGCAAGTGTGTTGTGAGCAGATCACCGTCATCGCGCGCGGTGCAGCGGTCGCGCAAGTGCCGGGCACCGTCTTGCCGCTGCTCATCGGTGATTTGCGTGTCGTTCTGTGGTGGCTGTCGGGGTTGCCCCGCGAGTCCGCGCTCTTCGAGCAGTTGCTCGGCGCCAGCGATTGCCTGATCTTCGACTCGGCGGTCGCGCTGGATTTGAGCCTCACCTTTGCCGCCGCCAATTCCCTCAACGCAAACTGGCGGGACGGCTTTTTGATCGACCTGAACTGGCTGCGCCTGACGCAGTGGCGCGATCTGCTCGCCCGGCTTTTCGAGCTGGCGGGTGTGGCCGATTGCCTGCAAAGCATCGAAAAAGTCACGGTGCAGATGAGCGGTGGCATGACGGAGCTTGAAATGTCGCAGCCGGCGCTGCTGCTGGGCTGGCTGGCGGCGCAATTGCAGTGGCGGCTGACCGAGCCGTTTACCGCCACGGAAAATGGCTGGCGCGCGCTGTGGGAATCTGCCGGCCGCGAGATTCGCACTGAAATCGTTCGCGTCGACAATGGCAAACAGGCGGAATTGACCGGCCTGCATCTCGATCTCAATCACGAGGGCCGGCCGGGCGCATTGTCGATCACCCGCCGGCTGAGCGAAACCACTTTGACGTTGCAGGCCAAAGTTAGTGGCTTTGCCGAACGGCCTGAAGAGACGCCTCCCGGCCTGCTGCGGCTGGAAGAGGCCTCGCTGGCGGCGCTGATGGCGCGTGCGCTTGATCGTCATCAGCGGGAGGAAGTTTATGAGAAGGCGTTGCGCAAGGCAACGCAGTTGCTTTAGGCAAAAAGTGGCGGAGTCCGGCCGTGAGCCTCGAACAGAAGATCATCATGCTTGATGACGCGGCCGCGGTGGCACAGCGCAGCGCCGAGGAGTTTGCGGCGCTGGCCGCGGAGGTGATCGCCCGGCGCGGGCGCCTGGCAGTGGCTTTGTCGGGTGGCGCAACCCCGGCCGGGATGTATCGCCGTCTGGCCGTGCCGCCTCTGGCCGGGGCCATCGACTGGCAGCGGGTGCATCTCTTCTGGGGTGATGAACGCGCCGTTGCGCCCCATCATGCCGACAGCAACTACGGCATGGCGCGCCAGGTCTTGCTCGCCCACCTTGCGCTGCCGGTTGCCAATGTGCATCGCATGCCCGCCGATTATTACGATCTGGCAGTGGCCGCGGGCAGCTATGCCAATGAACTGCGTGCGTTTTTCGATTTGCCGCCTGGCGCACTGCCGGTTTTTGATCTGATTCTGCTCGGGCTGGGCACTGACGGCCATGTGGCCTCGCTGTTTCCCGGCACACCGGCACTGGCGGAACGAGCACGCTTGGTCGCCGAAAATCCGGTGCCGCAATTGCAGACCATGCGGTTGACCCTCACCCTGCCGGTGATCAATGCCGCCGCGAATGTCTGGTTTCTCGTCACCGGCGCGGACAAGGCGGAGATGGTTGCGCATGCCCTGCAACCCGGGCCGGCCGCTCCGGCGATTCCGGCACGGCAGGTGCAGCCGGAACACGGGGCCGTCACATGGTTTTTGGATCGCGCCGCCGCCGCCCGCCTCCGGCTTTGATGTCCACCGCCGGCCGGCAACGCTCCGGGCCTGCCGGCCGCGAACAAGTCGCAGGCGCCGGCACCGCCTGAGAAATCGCGAACTTTCGCACAAATTTTCCCGCAATGATACGATGAGTTCGCACGCATGAAATTCATTTATTCCCCCGCTTACTGCGTCGATATTGGCCCGCATGTGTTCCCGGTGGTGAAGTATCGCATGGTGTACGAGCGCCTGCGCCGGCAGCTCCACCTGCCCGAGGCACAATTCGAAAACCCGCAGCCGGTAACGCGCGAGCAATTGCTGCGCGTGCACACGCCGGAATATCTCGCCGATTTGGACGAGCTCAAACTCACCGCTCGCACCGCTTATTCCGAACTGCCTTTGAACCACGCGGTGATCGGGATGGCGCGACTGGCGGCGGGGGGCACGATTCGCGCGGCGGCCCTGGCGCTGGAAGAGGGCGCGGCGGTGCATATCGGCGGCGGCTTCCATCACGCCTTTGCCGACAAGGCCGAGGGGTTTTGCTATCTCAATGATCTTGCGCTGGGAGTGCGGGAATGGCAGGCGCGGGGCAAAATCCGGCGCGCGATGGTGATTGATTGCGACCTGCATCAGGGCAACGGCACCGCCAAAATTTTTGCGGGCGATGACACCGTCTTCACTTTCTCCATTCATCAGGAGGATCTGTATCCGGTCAAGCAGCAGAGTGATCTCGACATTCCACTGCCTGATCACGTGCAGGATGAAGAATATCTCGGCCTTCTGGACGCACACCTGCCGCGCGTGCTCGATGCTTTCCGGCCGGAGTTGATTCTCTATCAGGCGGGTGCCGATCCTTATCGCGATGATCAACTCGGTGACTTGAGTCTGAGCATCGCGGGCTTGCGCCGGCGTGATGAGCTTGTCTTCAATCTGGCCAAGGCGCGCAGCATCCCGGTGGCCGTTACGCTGGGGGGTGGGTATGCCTGCAATACCGACGATACCGTGACGATTCATGTGAACACCTGTTTGGCGGCGATGCAGGTGTGGGCTGCGCCTTGAAATTTCTGCCATCGATCTGCACCGCAGGCTGCTGTCTGTATATAATTCTGAATTGTCAAGCGCAACTACCGGCTCAAAGTGGTAAATTTCCGACTGCTTCTGGAGCAAGAACTTGTGCAATAAGAAACTGCTTGACAAAAAAGAAGGGTGATTGTACTTTCGCACCCAGCCGATGATCAATTTTCATCCAGGCCGGGCCTGCGTATTGCAGCACGAACTGGTTCTCTGTCATGACTACAGGACTTTCCAACAAGGACACGAGCAAGAGCAAGATTTTGGTTGTCGACGATGTCGCCGTCAATGTGCAGCTATTAACCACTTATCTCTCGTCGGTGGGTTATAATGTGATCGCGGCCCGGGATGGCCAGGAGGCGCTGGAGAAGGTGGCCGCCTGCCATCCGGATTTGGTATTGCTCGATGTGATGATGCCGAAGTTCAACGGCTTCGAAGTGTGCGAGCGCCTGAAGAACGACGAGGCCACCCGCATTATTCCGGTGATCATGGTCACCGCCCTCAACGAAATTGAGGACAAGATTCGCGCCACCGAAGCGGGCGCCGATGATTTCGTCAGTAAACCGTTCAACAAGCTCGAGCTGCTCACACGGGTAAAATCGCTGCTGCGCATTAAAGAACTGCACGATCAACTCAACGCCAAAGTCAGGGAACTGGAGCAGGCCAAGGAGCGCCTGCGGCAACTGGCCATCACCGACGGGTTGACGGGTTTGTACAACCATCGCTATTTGAAAGAGCATCTCGAGCAGGAGCTGTACCGCGCCTTGCGCCACCGCTCAGAAGTGTCGGTGATCATGATCGACATCGATCATTTCAAGAAGTTCAACGATACCTATGGTCATCCCGCCGGCGACCAGTTGTTGAGCACGGTGGCGCGCCTGCTGAAGGAGAACATTCGCAAGATCGATATTGCCGCCCGCTATGGCGGGGAGGAATTTTGTCTGGTGTTGGGGGAGACCGGCAAGTCCGCCGCCGCGGTGGTGGCGGAAAAAATGCGGCGACTGGTCGAGCTGGCGCAGTTCGAACCGCTGGCTGCGCGCGCCAACGGCCGGGTCACCATCAGTCTGGGGGTGGCGACCTTCCCGCATGATGCCATGGAAGTGAATGAGCTGATTGCGGTGGCTGACAAACGGCTGTATCACGCCAAGCAGGGCGGGCGCAATCAAGTGGTGGTGGAGTAACGCCGCCGTGATCAATCCGGTGTGTTTGATCACGCATATGCGCAATCGCGGGTTGGGGTTCGTGCCGCAGGGGGTGATCCCGTCTGTGTCGCGGTCAGACCCCGCGGTGTTTGCATAGAAACTGGTCTGGGCCTCGCGCCGCAGGGGACGCCCAGAGTGCGGCGCGCCGACAGCCCTTCGCGGCCGGCGGAGACGGCTTTCCGGTTTGCACGCCCGGCTTCCTCATTTCATGCCAAGGGAAAGCACAGTGGATTGGGTGTTCTTCAAGAAAAAGACGATCTTCCGCAAAGTTTTTTTCATCACGGTTATCGTGTCCTTGCTGCCGTTGCTGGTGTCGTGGGTGTATCTCTTGCGCGTGGCGGCGGAGCACGGCTTTGATCCAACCCACACGGTGGTCACCGGCTTTTATGCGGCAACCGGTTTTGCCATCCTGCTGGCGCTGGGGGGCTCCTACTATCTTTCCAGACGCATCAGCCGGCCGATCACCCATTTCATCAAAACCGCCACCGCGATTGCACGCGGCAATTTCAGCGAACGGGTCGCGATCGAATCCAACGATGAAATCGGCCGCCTGGCGCAGATCTTCAATTATATGACCACCGAGCTGCGCCGCCTGCGGGACATGGATCTCAACCGCCTGATCAACGAGAAGATCAAGAACGAATCCATCCTCAAAAACCTCGCCGACGGCGTCATCGGCATCGACGTCGACAACAAGATCATGATGCTCAATTCGGTGATGGAGGGCTGGTTCGGGATTCGCGAGCGCCAATGCCTGGAGAAGCCGATTGCGAGCTGCATCAGCAATCAACCCTTGCTGCAGTTTTTGCGCAAAGTGCGCGACGAAGACAAGCCCGGTGTCTGGGTGTCCGAGAGCGAGATTGTCATCAAATCCACCAAGACCTGGCGCAACATCTTCCTGCAGGCGCGCGCCGCCAAGGTGATCAATGAGAAGGGCGAACTGATCGGCATCGTCGCCATCCTGCGTGACGTCACGCGCGAGAAAGAGATCGACCGCATGAAAACCGAGCTGGTCTCCATGGTCGCCCATGAACTGCGCTCGCCGCTCACCTCGATCTCGGGTTTCAGCGAACTGTTGCTCGATCCCACCGTCAGCCGCGAGCAGGCGGAGGAATATGCCGGCATCATCCTGAAAGAATCCAACCGCCTGAGCGAGCTGATCAACAAGTTTCTCGACATCTCCAAGATCGAAGCGGGCAAGATTCAGATGAAGAAGGCGCCGATGCAGATCACCGACGTGCTGGACAAGGTGCTGGATGTCAATCTGCATCAGGCGGAGAAGAAAGGCATCGTGGTGAGCGTCAAGGTGGCGCCGGACATTCCGCTGGTCTACGGTGACAAGGACATGATGGAACAGGTCATTCTCAACCTGTTCAACAATGCGGTGAAATACAGCCCGGAAAACACCGCCATTGAGATTCGCCTGAAGGAGCGCGACAACGACGTGCTGTTCGAGATCGAGGACAATGGCTATGGCATCTCTGAAAAATCGCTGCCGCGCATTTTCGAAAAATTTTATCGCGTCACCGACAATGACAAGGTGCGCGAGGTGACGGGCACCGGCCTCGGCCTGTCCCTGGTCAAGGAAATTATTGAACTGCACAACGGCTCCATTCAGGTCAAGAGCAAGGTCGGTGAGGGTTCGACCTTTTCCTTCAATCTCCCGAAGTACAACGGCAAGCTGCACGAAGCCGGCGCCGACGAGGAGATCGAAGCGGCGATGAGCCCGCATTATTCCTGAGCTGCGCCCCATGGGCGCCGGGCCTGTTCGCCGCGGCTTTTTCGGTTGTGGACTTCGTTGCGCTCTGCGCTCCCCATCTCCGGCACTGCATCCCGATGCGCCAGCCGGCGCGCTTGCACCCCTAATCCGGCCTTGCATCCCGCGCGGGATCAGCCTGGCCCGCTGCCGGCCAGCAGGCAAAACTGCATGTCCCAATCTCATGATGCCATTTGAAACGGGTATGATTGACCAACTCGCGGCAGCCGGTGCGCGCGAGGAGGGCGCCGTCCCCGCCCCGCCCGCCGTGCGCCGCCTGCTGCTCATTGCTGCCGACCCCAACGAGCGCGAGGTGCTGGGTCGCATTGTGCGCAGCCACGGCTATGCCTTTGCCGAGGCCGCCTCGGGAGAGGAGGGCCTGCAGTGCATTCGCACGCTCCATCCCGATTTGGTGCTGCTCGACTATGACATGCCCGGCATGAACGGCGCGGAAGTGATGCAGGAGCTGACCGGCAACCCCTACTACAAACCGGTGAGCGACACCCCCGTCATCATGCTGTCGGACAGGAAGATGGCGGAGGTCAACCAGGCACGGCTGTTTCAGATGGGATTGCGCATGTTTCTGGAGAAGCCGTTTGCCGGCCATGAATTGATGAACGTGATCGCAAACGTTTTCCTGCTGCATGATCAGCGCCAGCGCAGCCGCGAGGTCGAACAGCGCATCAAGCGCACCGAGTACAAATACCAGGATCTCATCGAAAACGCCAGCGATCTGATTTTCACCCTCAATGCCCGCGGCGAATTTGTCTTCATCAACCGCCGGATTTCGGCGCTCACCGGCCACCTGCGCGAGGCCTGGAAAGACCGGCCGCTGGTGGAAATGGTGATCCCCGAGGATCGCGAGGTGGTGGAAACCAACTTTCGCAACACGCTGAACGGCAAGTCGCGCATCTTCGAAATGCGCGTGCGGTCCCAGGCCGGCCGCTTGATTCACCTCTCCACCAACATCAACCCGATGTTCGAGCGCGGCGAGGTGGTGGGCTGCGTCGGCATCGCGCGCGACGTCACCCAGCGCAAGAAGCTCGAACAGGAGATCACCGAACTCAAGAACTTCAACGAGAGCATCGTGCAGAGCATCGGCTCGGGGTTGATCACGCTCGATCTCGACCGCCGCATCACCTCTTTCAATCTTGCCGCGGAGCAGGCGCTGGGCTGGCAGGCAAACGAGGCGATCGGGCGTTACATGGAGGAGCTTTTCCCCGCGGAGGAGGTGCAGCAGCTCCTGTCCGACCCCGATGCCGGCGAGGGCGGCTCGCCGCTGCTGCATCGTGAAATGGAGCTGACCCGCAAGGATCGCAAGCGCATCCCCATCGGCTTCACGCTCACCTCGCGGCGCGACAACCGCAACCGCCGGGTGGGCCTCATCATCTCCTTCCGTGACATTTCCCAGATCAAACAGATGCAGGCCGAGGTGTTGCGCATGGACCGCCTGGCCTCGCTGGGGGTGCTGGCCAGCGGCATCGCGCACGAAATCCGCAACCCGCTCGCCGGCATCAAAACCGTGGCACAAACGCTGGAGGAGGACCTCGAACCGGGCGACAGCAAGCGCGAATATGTGGCGCGCATCATCCGCCAGGTCAACCGCATGGACGAGCTGCTGCGCACGCTGTTTTCCTACGCCCGGCCGAAATCGCCGATGCGCCAGCACTGCCGGCTGCAGGACATCGTCAACGAGGTCAAGGGCCTGATGCAGCAGCGCTTCGAGCGCACCGACATTCGTTTCGAAGAATATTATGCCCAGGATTTGCCGCTGGTGTATGTCGATTTTCATCAAATCCAGCAGGTGTTTTTGAACCTCTTTCTCAATGCCATCGATGCCATGCCCAATGGCGGCAGTCTGTCGTTGCACTCCCGGCCGCGGCTGACCACCCTGCACCGCCGCGATGGCCGCGGCAACCAGGCAGCGCCCGGCGGCAAAAACCTGTATGCCGAGGTGGTGGTCAGTGACACCGGCGAAGGCATCGCCCAGGAAAATTTGTCGGCCATTTTCGATCCTTTTTTCACCACCAAACCGCAGGGCTCGGGTCTGGGATTGTCGATCGTTTATCGCATCATCGAGGAACATCACGGCGACATCCAGGTGAGCAGCGTTCTCGGCCGGGGCACCACATTCAACCTGTTGCTGCCGGCCGTGTAACGGCGGACGGTGCCCCACCCCCGCCCGGCGGCGGGAGCAAGCCAAGCGTTCGCGTTGATCGAGAGGAGTGAATCGCTGTGCTCGAACAAGCCAAAATTCTGATCGTGGAAGACAACACCGATCTCTGCCAAACGCTGGCGGAAGTGTTCCGCAAGAGCGGGCACAAGGTGTTGACGGCGTTCACCGGTGCCGATGCCAAGCGAATTCTCAAAAGCGAGATCATCGATCTCGCGCTGCTGGATTTGCGCCTGCCCGACATGCTCGGCATCAAGGTGCTGGAATTTGCCAAGGAGGTCGATCCCGACATCATGGTGATCATGATGACCGCGCTCGCCAATGATCCCAAGCCCGCGGTCGAAGCCATGAAAGTCGGCGCTTTCGACTATCTCACCAAACCTTTCGAACTCGACGAAGTCAAGCTGGTGGTGGCCAAGGCGCTGGAGACCGTGAGCCTCAAGCGCGAAGTCTCCCGGCTGAAGCAGCAGCAACGCGACAAATTTCCCGGCACCGAGCTGTTCGGCAACAGCCGCGTCATGCAGGAAATCAAGAACATGATCCGCATCGTGAGCGAGACGCCGCGCACCTCGGTGCTGATTCAGGGTGAAAGCGGCACCGGCAAGGAGCTGGTGGCCAACACCGTGCACCAGTGGAGCAGCCGTCGCGACAAGCCCTTCGTGCCCATCAACTGCAGCGCGATCCCCGAAAGCCTGCTGGAATCCGAGCTCTTCGGCCATGAGAAGGGCGCCTTCACTGACGCCAAGACGCTGAAGAAGGGCATCTTCGAGCTGGCTGACACCGGCACCATCTTTCTCGACGAAATTTCCAGCATGCGCCTGGCCCTGCAGCCCAAGCTGCTGCGGGTGCTGGAAACGCAAACCTTCCGCCGCATCGGCGGCACTGCCGACATCCAGATCGACGTGCGCCTGGTGGCGGCCACCAACCGCGATTTGCAGGAAATGGTGCGCGAAGGCTCGTTCCGCGAGGATTTGTATTACCGCCTCAAGGTGATGGTGATTGTGCTGCCGCCCTTGCGCGAGCGCACCGAAGACATCATTCCGCTGGCCTCGCTGTTCATCGAGCGCAACAATCATGAGTTCAACAAAAACATCACCGGCATCTCGCCCGAGGCGGAGGAGCTGCTGCGCCTCTACCAGTGGCCCGGCAACGTGCGCGAGCTGAAGAACGTCATCGAGCGCGCGGTGATCCTCTGCCAGGATTCCGTGCTCAAGCCCGAACATTTGCCGATGGAGCTGCGCGATGAAAAGAGCCGCAATTCGGTTTTCTTCGCGGCTCCGCTTTCTGCCGCCGGCGGGATGAATCCCCCCCTTTCACTCGAACAGATGGAGAAGATTCACATTCAAAATGTGCTGGCGCAAAACAAGGGCAACAAGTCCCGCACTGCCCGTGCCCTCAACATCTCCCGCTCCACCCTGCGCGAGAAGATGCGACTCTATCAAATCCCGGGATGAGCAGCGTTCGAAAATTGATCACCACATGCTCGTTTTTACGCCGCCCGCGGAGGAGACTGCGCCGCTTTGACAAGCAATATGATTTGTTACAAAGATTTCACGACCCTCCCCCGCCGTTTCTGCCTGTTTTTAGATTTGTTAAGCCGGTATATTCCATCCGTGTCCTCTTCCCACATGCTCCCCATCCCTGATGCTGAATGGCACCTGCTTTGCTCAGTGAATAAAAACTGGCTTTGCTTCACAACGCGCGTTGTAATGTGACAAGTTGTTCGCTTTGCGCAGGAAGTCATGCCAGCCACCCAATCTCTTCCGAGTTTCACGAATCAGAGAGACGATGCCCAAACATGTATTCCGCCGTCCATCGACCGGAGCCGAAGAGACAAGAGACCGCAACGGTCGCTGACAGCCGTCGCTTCAACATGAACGAAAATCTCAGCAACAAGTGCATCTTGATCGTCGACGATGAAGATGATCTGACCTGGAGCATCGCCAAGACGCTGGAGAAGAACGACCGGCATTTCCAGGTCGTTTGCGCGGCCGATGGCAACGCCGCCCTCGCGGTCCTGGCGCAACGGCGCGTGGATGTGGTTGTGTCGGACATTCGCATGCCGGGCCGCGACGGTCTGCAACTATTGGAAGACATCCGGCGCGATCATCCCGCCACCAAGGTGATCATCATGACCGCGCACGGCTCGCATGATCTCCGCCGGGAGATCGAAGCGCGCGGCACCGCCTTCTATCTCGAAAAGCCCTTCGAAATCCGCTATCTCCGCCAACTCATCTATGAAGCGCTGGATTTGGCCCCGCCTTTCCGGCACGGTGTGTCTGACGCCAGCGCATGACCGCCGGCCGTGATCACACCGATAGCGATCCCTTTCCTCACTTTCCACTTTTCCTCCCGCCTGCTGGCCCGTTTCACCTGGCGCTGATTTCAAAGTTTCTGTCAATCGCCTCCTGCGCATGATTGCACGCAAAAGCGTGAAGAACACATGGAAATCCTGCGCGCTTTGCGGTTTTTTCGTCTACAGATTCGGTTGCGGCTGTGACCGCGCTATGGAAAACGTTCTTGCTTCAGGCCGGTCGGCCGTTGCATCCAAAGCGCATGCGTTTCACGGCCAGCTGTCACGGGAATGTTTGCCGGCGGGAAAAAAGAGGAACACGACACGTACTGTGTCGTGCTCCTCGTCGGAGGAAATCGGCTCCCGCCACCAGGGGCATTGACGAAAGCCGACACGAGGTTGAAGGGGAAGGGAATGGGGGTCTGCGCGAAAAAATCCTGTCGGAAAATTTTTATTTGAAGGTTTGCGAGCGTGGCTGGCGGCGGTAATGCCAGCCGCATTTTGCCGCGGCGGCAGCAATCGTCGATCGCCAGTCGTGGTGCTGCGTGTCAACCCGGGCACGCAGGCGTGGTGCGGCTCTCAGGCGGTGGTGTCCACCGCGGCGTTTTTTCTGAGCATGAGGGACCGGCGATCGTTGGGAAAATTTTGCGGATTCTCTCCTGTGCCGGCAGCTTCCTCCACCGGGGTTGGCCGGCGACGGAACAGACCCTCCTGTTCCCTCTGCTCCTGTGCGGCCTGTCCCTCCTGGCGGCGACGATAGAACACGAATGCCACCAGACCGCCGAGCAACACCAGGCCAAGAATCAACCAAAACCAGGACCGATCACCGGAAGCCTCCGGCTGCGATTGTGGGATGTCCGGCTCAGGCTGCGACCTCTGCGGTGCCGGCATCGGCGCCGGTTCAGTCACCGGCGTGTGATTCACTTCGGGCGCCGGAACGGGCATGGAGGTGGCGGTTGCGGTCGATCGCGCTGAGGCGCTGCCTTGCCGGCCCGCCTGCTGCGCCAGGAGCTGTTGTTGTTCGACCAGGGTGTTGACGCCGGTGATCGTGCGGGCTTTGCGCAGATTTACGATCACACTGGCGGCGGGCAGCAGGATCTGCTCTTCCGGCTCGAGGTGATCGGGATTGGGGGCGCGATTGACCAGTGCCAGCTCCCGCCAATAACCGGCTTCGCCGTAATGCTCTTTGGCCAGCTTGCTGAGCGATTCACCCTTTTGCACTTTGTGCAAGCGCGGTGTCTCCAGCCAGCGCCGCCGGCTCAGCAGCACGCTGTCATGCACCAGCACCAGCAGCATAATCAGGCCGCAAAATCCGGCCAGCAGAATTTTCTTCATCGCAACCTCCTGCCTGTTTGAGATTCGAAGGGGCGTTCACAAACCGCGGTTTGGCTCAACCCGGGTGCATGCCCGACACGCGGCGCAACCCGTGAAACAGGGCCAGCGTGACCACCGCGGCGAGCAGGCTGATCGCCAGAAGTTTGTTGTACAAGACCGGCGCCAGACTGCTCAGCAACGCCCCGGCAGCCGCACCCGCCATGCCCAGCGCGTAATTCAAGCGGCGCTGGCGCTCCGGCGCGCGGTCGCACAGGGCAAACAAGTGGCCGATAACCCAGCCGAAGATGCTCGCGAACAGCAGCGGCAGCAGCAGCAACATAAGGCAACCTCTCCGAAAGTTGATGAGTGTGCGCGTGCAGCAATTTTACTTTGCCTGTTTGATGGCGCATGGGTGTTGTGCGCCAGCGTGGGCTCGCACATTCTCAAAGCAAAATGATTGCCAGAGCGGCGCGGGCAGGACAAGGGTTGGTGCCTTGCCGGCAAACGGGCCGCAGAATCAGCCGGTTAGCTCATCTCTGGCAGTCCGTGCCGTGATTTTTGTCGGGCGGGAATTGGGAAACGGTGGGTAAAGTTTACCGGACTGGAAGGAGAAAACGGGCAGTTTTTACCGGCAATGATCACGAGGCCTCATTCTGATATCGCGCCAGCTTGTTGTGCAGGGTCTTCACGCTGATGCCCAAAACTTCGGCGGTTTTGGTTTTGTTGTTTTGGTGCCGTGCCAGCGTGCGCAGGATCAGCAGGCGTTCGGCCTCTGCCAGGGTGGTGTCGGGCGGAAGAGTGAGCGCCGTGGTGTTTTCCGCGCTGGCGAGGTGTTTGGGCAGGTCGGTGACGGTGATTTCGCGGCCGGGGCAGAGAATCACCGCGCGTTCGATGACGTTGCGCAGTTCGCGCACGTTGCCGGGCCAGGAGTAACGCCGCAACAGGTCGAGTGCCTCACGGGAGATGCCCTCGACCTGTTTGGCGTTTTTTTCAGCAAAGCGCGCTATGAAATCATTCACCAGCAGCGGCAGATCGCTCAGACGTTCGCGCAAAGGCGGCAGCTCGATTTCCACCACCGCCAGGCGGTAGAACAGATCCTCGCGCAGGACTTTGTCGCGCACCGCGGCGCGCACATCGCGGTTGGTGGCGGAAATCAGGCGCACGTCGACGCGGATTTCCTCGCGGCCGCCCAGCCGGCGAAAACTGCGTTCTTCCAGGGCGCGCAGCAGCTTGGCCTGCAGCTCGAAGGGCATCTCGCCGATTTCATCGAAAAACAGGGTGCCGCCATCCGCCAGCTCGAAGCAGCCGGGCTTCTCGCCGAGCGCACCGGTAAAGGCGCCCTTTTCATGGCCGAACAACTCGTTTTCCAGGATTTCGCCGGGCAGGGCCGAGCAATTCAACGCAACAAAGCGGGCCTGGCGGCGGTGGCTGCGGCGATGAATGGCACGCGCCACCAGCTCCTTGCCGGTGCCGCTTTCACCGGTGAGCAACACCGTGGCATCGGTGCCGGCCACGGTTTCGATCAGCCGGTAAACCTCGCGCATGGCCTCGCTCTGCCCGAGCAAATCCTCGTAGCTGGTGAGGGCGCGCAGTTGCCGCGCCAGCGCCCGATTGGAAAGCTGCAGGCGGTATTTCTCCGCGGCTTTGGCCACCACCTGGCGCAGCCGCCTGCTTTCCACCGGCTTGGTGAGATAATCATAGGCACCCTGGCGCATGGCCTCGACGGCGGTGTCGATGCTGCCGTGGCCGGTAATCAGAATCAACTGGCTCGCCAGCCGGTTTTTCCGCACGCGCTGCAACACCTGCAGACCGTCGAGATCCGGCAGGGTAAGATCGACCAGCGCCACGGCAATGTCTTCCGCCTGCAACAGGTGCCAGGCCTGCCCGCCGCTGGTGGCCGTGAGGATGCGATAGGAATCCTGAAGCAGCGTCTCCAACCCGAAGAGCACTTCGGGTTCGTCATCCGCCAGCAGAATTTGATCACGTTCGGAATTCACAATTGCTCCGTTGCTTGCACCACCGCCGCCTGCAGTTTGGACAGCTCGTCCGCCACGATGCGCAGATGCTGCTGCAGCCGTTCGGCCTGGGGGCCGGTGAGTTTGCCGGCGAGCAGCCCGGCAGCTTCGAGATTGAGTTGGGCGGTGTTCACCCGGTTGCGCAGGTCGTGCGCCAGCTTGCTGAGAATTTTGCGAGCATCCTTTTGTGCGGCCATTTGGGCGATGCACTCCATAAATAGCGTCTGTCCGACAATCCGAATGAGTCGGGGTTTCCAAAACGCAGGGTGTTGTGAACCCCGGGGATTCTCTTCTGCAATGGCCGAGCCAGTGCAGGAGCATTTTCTCCAAAGTTCGTGATTTCGGACGGACACGGGAAACGTCCGTTTGCAGACGGCGTCAGAAACGAAAGCGTCTCCTTCGCCCCCCGTTTGCCGTGGGGGCCGGACGGTTTTCTTGTTTCTGGACGGCTGCGAATCAGTTTGGTATAGTATTAGTCTGGAAAAATTATCACGACCACAAAGATTTTGTAACGCAGGCATCCTGCCTGCACTGGTTTGCAGACAGGATGTCTGTGTTACGAGCACAATCTTTGCAAAAAGGCCGGGCTTTCTCCACCGACAATGGAACTGCCATGAAGAAAGCTTTTGATTTTCGCGGGAGTCGCCCTTTCGTGGGCGATGAATCCTTTTTGCCGCCGGTTCGTGCGGGTTGGAGTAAAGCCACATAACTGTGTCTGAAGCAGGTCTGCATTCACCGGAGCGGCCTCAATCCAGTTCTTCCTGTCAAAGAAAGTCATGCGCCGGCGTGCGCGCGCAGCGGTTCAACGCTTGTCATTTGCCAGCCATTTTTCAATCATCGCCAGAATATCCTTTTTGGCGAAGGGTTTGGTGAGATAGTCATCGCAGCCGGCGGCGAGCGCCTTTTCCCGATCGCCTTTCATCGCGGCCGCGGTGAGCGCCACCACGGGAATGTGCGCGAGCTGTTTCTGCGTTTTGAGGGTGCGGGCGACGCGATAGCCGTCCATCTGCGGCAGCATGATGTCCATCAAAATCAGATGCGGCCGTTCATGCTGCGCCTTCCACAGCGCCTGCTCACCGCCTTCGGCAAAACTCACCTGATAGCCCTGTTCCTCCAGAATGTATTGCATCGCATAGCGGGTGTTTTCGTCATCTTCGACCACGAGGATGTGAGGTCGCAGGCGGCGCCATTTCCCGGCCGCAGTGGCTGGTCGCACACGGGTTTGCGGCTGGCCGGCGGGCGTTTTGCCCGCGGCTTTTGCGCGCGGCACTTCCACCGGCACTGTCATTGTGAAGGTGGAACCCTCGCCCGGTGTGCTCGCCACCGTGATGGTGCCGCCCAGAATCGCGAGCAGCCGTTGCGAAATTGCCAGACCCAGCCCGGTGCCGCCCTGGCGCCGGGATTCACCGGCCTCCAGTTGCCGGAACGGCTCAAAGATTTCGGTGAGACGTTTGGCAGGAATGCCGATGCCGGTGTCGCGCACGGCCAGACGCAGCAGTGGCGGCTGGAATTGTGCCGTCACGGCAATCTCCCCCCGGGTGGTAAATTTGACGGCATTGCCCAGCAAATTGGTGAGGCCGCGTGCAAGTATGTTGCGATCGCTGCGAATCAGCGGCGGCAGCGTTTCGGACAAATCAAGCTGCAGCGCCAGTTTTTTCCGCTCACACAGCGGCCGCACGGTTTCGACCGTCTCACGAATCAGCATGGCCGGATCAAACTCCTCCAGCAGCGCCTCCATTTTGCCGGCGGTGATTTTGCTCAAGTCGAGAATGTCGTCGATGAGCTGCAGCAGGTTGCGGCCGCTGCGATGCACGATCTCGAGCTGATGCCGCTGCCCGGGCGCGAGCTGGTTGGCGGTTTGTTCGCGCAGGATTTCGGAGAACTGCAGGATGGCGTGCAACGGCGTGCGCAGTTCGTGTGACACGCTGGCGAGAAAATCCGAGATGTGTTGGTTGGCGCGCGCCAGTGCCTGCGCGCGGGCCTCCGCCTGATGAAACAAGCGCGCGTTGTCGAGCGTGAGCGTGATTTGCGCCAGCAAATCCCGGTCGAACGCTTCGGTGACGGTGGCTTCCGCATTGAAGGCCAGCAGCAATCCAAAAACGCGGCCGCGTGAGCGCAATGCCATGAGTTTTGCGGTGCCTGAGGTGCCGGCCTTTACACCCGCCAATTCCGGCCAGGGCGCCTCTGGCAACTCCACGTGCGCCACCGCTTCACGCAGTGCGCGCTCAAAAAGCGGCGTGAGGCTGGCAGTCGGCACCTCGCGCAGCGTGAGATTCCTGCTGCGGCCTTTTTCGCCGCGGCCCGGCTGTCCCAGTGCCAGCACCCAGGGCGCGGTGGGCTCCCCGCCCTCGCGGCTTTCGCGCGTCTCGTTCTCCACCTGCACCGCCAGGAAAACCGGTTGTGCCCGGGCTTGTGCCGCCAGTGCGGCGATCTCGCTGACCACGCCCTGCAAGGTTGCGGCGGCTTGAAAGGCATTGCCGATTTGCGCGAGCAATTTGGCCTGGCGCACATTGGCGGCGTGCAGCGCCAGCAGACGATTGTTTGCCATCGCCAAAGCCGCACCGTCGGCGATCCTTTCGATGTCCCGCACTTCTTCCCGGCCGGGCTGGCGGCCGTCCTGCGGATTGAAGACGAGAATGAGACCGTCCCAGCGTTCACGACCGCGAATGGGCACCAGCAGACAATCATGTTTCTGCCAGTCACCGGTGCCGGGAAGATCCCAATCTGGCGGCAAAAAGCGCGGCCGGCCCTCCGGCAGGTTTTGCGCCTGCAGCAGGAATGATTGGCTGACGCGCCATTGCTCCAGCAGATAGGGAACGAGATCGGCATGCGCGAGCTTGCGCAAACTCCGCGGCAGGCGCTGGCCATTTTCCGCAAAGCCGGTGCTGGCTGCCAACAAATAATCGCCCTCCCCGGCCGCCTGATAAACCACCACCCGCTGCCAGCCGAGTGCCGCAATGGCCGAAGCGATCGCCGGCATAATCACCTCCAGACCCACGCCCAGCCGGATGCTCTCGCCGATTTCCAGGACCTTGCCGAGTCGATCGACGCGGCGTCGCAGTGCGGCCGTCGTGGCCCCGGTTTTGGCCTCCAGATCGTCCGGGTCCGCGCTGCGCCGCAGCCGCTCGCTTTCGGCCAGCTCGCGGCCCCAGGCCACTGCCCCGGCATATTCTTTTTGAGAATTGAACAACGGCCGCGCATTCCACCGGCAGATGAGCATCTCACCGCCGCGGGTTTGCACCGGCGCGTCGAACTGCTGAAATTCGATCTTGACCGCCCCGCCGTATTGCATCAGGCGCTGCAGCTCCTGAAAAAAGCCGGGCAGCATGGCCGGTGTCATCCCGGCCGCGGTGACACCCAGGCGCTGTTGCGCTCTGGCATTCAGATGCAGGCAACGGCCTGTGGCATCGACCACAATGAGAAGGTCCTCGAGCGCATCCAGCACGGCATCATAGTGGAGCCGTTGCGCCGCCAATTCCTGCTGCACGGCTGCCGTGGCGGCAGCATGGCGTGCAAGTTCCTCCGCGGTTTGCCGGCGCTCGCTGAGATCTTGCACCATCCAGAAGTGGCGCAGCGACGGCGGATCGCCGGCCACGAGCGGTACTGCCGTCAGCTCGCAGGTGAATCCTCGCGGCAGGGTGCTGGCGCTGTTCACCTCACCCTGCCAGGGTTGTTGCTGTGACAGCCGCCGGTTGATTGCCTCCGCCGGAAAAGAGTCCGGTTCGAACAGCAAAGGCAGCGCGTGGCCCACAAGCTCCGACCGGGAAAGGCCGAACAATCTTTCGAAGGCGGGATTCACTGTGACGATTTTGTCTGCTGCATCGGTGAGTGCCATGGCCAGCGTGGCCTGCGTGAAACTCTGCTGCAGGATTTGCAATTCAGCCGCCTGACGCGCGACTGTTTCCTGCAGCGCCTGCCTGGCGGCGTGCTCAGCCGTGATTTCCTGCAGCCCCAGGTGCATGCCGGTGACACGCTGCGTTTCGTTGCGCAGCGGCGCATAAGTCGCGCGCAACACACGCGCGCCGGCGGCTGTGGGCAGGCGGATTTCGGTTTGGCCGCTGTGCCCGTGCCGCATGTCGCGCAGCAATGGTTGCAGCGCCTGGTACATTTCCGCTGCAACGCCGTCACGCAACAGCCGGCCATTGATGCCATTCGCAGACGTCACCCCCGCGAGTTGGAGAAAACCGTCATTGACGAAAAGAATGCGGCCGTCCAGATCGAGATGCACCACGGCTTCGCTCATCAACGCCAGAGTGGCACTTTGGCTGTACACCCGCGCTTCCAGCTCGAGGTTGTTTTCCAGCAGGCTTTTGCGCAGCTCGGCCTCCAGTCGCAGAAAACGGCCGCGATCGGCGGCCAATCCCACAATGATGAACAGGCTGGCCAGGCCGAGGGTGAGCGTGACGGGCAGGGCGGCGAAGGGCAGGAGAAACTGCAGTGCCGTCGTGCCGGACTGGCTCAACGCCGCGGCTGCCAGCCAAAGCCACAGCCCGTTGCGGCTGCGCCACCAGCGCAACAGCGCGCTGATCGCAGCCAGCAAAAAGCAGCCGGCACAAATGCCGGCCGCGATTTGTTCCAGCAGCGCGAGCGTGGGCGGTGCCGGCGACCATGCGCTCAACCCGCGAGTGTGCCACAGGGCAAGACCGAAAAGCAGGGACAAGGTGAGGGCACCGCCGGCAAGCCAGTACCGCAGATACGGTTTGGGTTTGGGAGAAGGCAGGCGAAAGGCGAGAAACGCCATGAGCAGCCAATGCAGGCTCAAGCCGAGCAGGAAACCATGCGCCACGAATTCCAGGCTGTGCCTGCCGGTCCAGGCGAGTGCCGGAAGGGCTTGCCCGGCGAGGGTGAGCAGGTAGAGCAGCTTGAGCAGCTCGGTGGTGACCAGACCCGCGAATACCACGAAGCCCTGCGCACGATACACTTGCAGGGCAAACAGGCTGGCAAACCACGCCAGAAACAGCGCGATGCTGCCGGCGATTATGAGGTTCACCGCATGCGGGGTGAGAGCATCAAGCATCATGGCTGCTGTGAGTGAGTGTGGCCATGGCACGGCCCGCGCTGCCCGGGTAAAAGGGCATGCGGCTGCGGAAAGGATCGCGAAGAGTCGTGCCGGGCGGCCCCTGTCAGCGAGCCGGTTCAGTCGTCAAGCCAGTGGTCCGTGGGTTGATAGCGACGAAAATCTCCGGAGGGGATGGGCTTGAGGCCGTTGACCGGCAGGTTGAGGATGTAAGACCAGGCCTGGGTGGTTCCTTGTGCGGTGGTCACCGGGATGATTTTGCGAATGTACAGGCTGCGCTCGGGTTGATCAGGCCAGTATCCTTGAATCAAATCCAGCGTCTCGAAAAAGAGTTCGGGATCCTGCAACCGATGCAGCTCGCCATGCACCCGCTCGCCGTTGTCGCTTTCAATCATGCCGGGGAAGGAACCGACGTCATACAGTTTGCCGGCAGCGGTGGCGGGCCCGGCAAAGCTGGCTTTATCGGGATTGTTCAAAAAATCTGCGCGCTCCATGCCGCGCATGAGTGTGCCATAAACGAAAAGGAGATCGGTCGTTTCCGCCGCGGGTGCACGGCGCGGCCGCAGGCGAAACAGAGTGTTTTTGGGGAGATGATCGATAAATAGCATGGGGGATTCCTGACGCGCCCGCACAAGCGAAAAAATTTTGTGAAAAGTAAGCATCCGCCTGCAGGATGTCAAGGGCTTTGACGGCGCTGCATGGTGGCCGGGGCGCCTGTGTTGGTGCGCGGCGGGAGAGGCAGCGCGCCACGCCGCAAAGTGACGGGGTGGCGCGTTTGCGCTCGCGATCACTTTCAAAATGTGGCGGATACTTCGACCAGCTCGAAGCTCAAATGCGCGGCGGGCAGAATCTGTTTGATGAGGCGGTGGGGAGCTGTGCTTTCCAACAGCAGAATCCAGCGCGCTTTGCCGGAGAAACCTTCAACGCGGTAGCAGTGGAACGAGCCCGCGGGAACCGACACTTCCTCGGTGCGCACCACCCAGGCCCGCGCGAGGGTTTCTTCATTCTCCAGTGCGTCGAAAATCGGGAAGGTGAGGGTGCGCCCCACCGCCAACCGGCTGGCGCGCAGGAGGTAGGGCACCGCGTTGACATCCGCCACCCCGGAGGAGAGCAGGCGGTGAATGTTCAAATTGCCGCCGAGCGCCTCCGGCCGTTTGACCATGCCGTTGACCGTGCGATCCTCATAGCGCAGATGGGCTTCCCGCGTCCAATCCTCATCGGACACGATCGTGTGGCTGGTCAACGGCTGCAAAGTCGAATCAGCTCGCAACGTGAAGGCGGTGGTGCGTGCGAACAATCCACGGGTGGCTTCGCTGATGTGAATGACGCCGGCGGCGCGGTCATGGACGATCGTCACAAGGGTTTCGCCGAACACGTTATGCCCGGAGACAGTGCGATAACGCAGTTGATCATCCACCAGCAATTGCGCATGGAATGGCCCGGGTGACGGCAGGCTCTGCGCCGATCCCACAGCGCACGGTCCAATGATGGCCGTGAGAATCACCCTTGCCAGCCATATACCTGCCGCGGTTTGCCACTGGTCACGCCGGTGGCGGCGGCACCACGTGAACAGGTAAACAGGCGCTTTGCAAATCAACATATGCTGCTCCTCTTCATCCATAAAGGGTCTGGCCGGGGCCTTTTCCCCAGGCCGGCAAGCTGGCGTGAGAAATGTTGACAGCGAGCCTGCAAAAGCGCGGGTCACACGGCAACGCCGCAGGTCCAAATCCAAAGACCAGGATGTTGCCTCAGAATCCTCGACGTGCGCCGCTCTCTGGAGACCGCAGCCTGAACAGGCATGGAAACATTTTTGATCAAACACTAAAATAGCCGCAACCGGCCGCTCTTGCTGATTGTCGCATCACACTGTTTTGAGATTGCCTGAAAAGGCATTTCTCACTTTGGATCCTGCCCGCCTGCTCGCCAACTCGGAAACGATGGCCTACTTGAGAAGGCGGGCCGCCAGTGCGCCGATCCTCTTGCGGAAGGTTTTTTTCCCGGCCGGAAATTTGAGAGGGCCAACCCGGCATGTCTGCCGGCGAACAAATGTCTACTGCAGTTTGCCGGAAAAGCCGCTCTTTTCCGCAGATTTGCCAGGTTGATTGTACAAGAAAATGTTGCGGCTAAACACACTTGAAGCCCGGCCGGAATGGCATCGTGGAATCCCGAGGCAGGGAAACAACAGTTGCCGGAGCCTGTTTTCCGCAGGAAGGGGAACAGAAAAAAATTCGCAGGATCGCTGCCCGGCGCATACTAATAAGCGGCTGGTGATTGGCCAGTCGCAAGCAGGCAACGACCAGACCGGTTGTTGACAATCGGGCAATCATTTAATATATTTGCCGGTCGTTCTGCCAGATGCCACTAATTCAATGAACACGGCATTGCGCGACTGGCATCACGAACTTCAACATTGGCGGAATGCTATGAAAGATCCAAGACTAGCACGGTTGGCGGAGGTTCTCACGCGTCACTCCACCCGCCTCCAGAAGGGGGAGCGGGTTTTGATCGAAGCCTATGATGTTCCGGAGATATTCGTCAACGAATTGATTGCCGCGGCGGTGCAATGCGGCGCGCTGCCGATTGTCGAGACCAGGCACAATCAGGTGTTGCGGCAGATGTATCGCAAATACGGCGAAGACGCCTTCAAGCTGCTGGGCGACATTGAGAAGTACCGCATGGCCAAGATGGATGCCTACATCGGCGTGCGCGGCAGTCACAACATCTGCGAGATGTCCGACGTGCCGGTGCTCAACATGCGGCATTTGCAGCGCCACATCCTGCAGCCGGTGCATCACGACATTCGCCTGAAAACCAAGTGGGTGGTGTTGCGCTATCCCAATGCCGCCATGGCGCAGCAGGCCGGTATGAGCACGGAAGCCTTTGAAGATTTCTACTTCGAAGTGTGCACCATGGACTACGGCCGCATGTCGCATGCCATGCAGGCGCTCAAGGAATTCATGGAACGCTGCGACCGCGTGCGCATCGTTGGGCCCGGCACCGATTTGGAATTCAGTATCAAGGGCATGCCGGCCGTACCCTGCGGTGGGGAGTACAACATCCCGGACGGCGAGTGTTTCACCGCGCCGGTGCGGGATTCGGTCAACGGCCGTATTCGCTTCAATACACCGACGATCTATCAGGGCGTGACCTTCTCCGACATCGAATTCACCTTCGAGAACGGCAGGATCGTCAAAGCCTCGGCCGACAAAACCGCCCGCCTCAATGAGATTCTCGACACCGACGAAGGCGCGCGTTACCTCGGCGAGTTTTCCCTGGGCTTCAATCCCTACATCACCAGGCCAATGCTCGACATTCTCTTTGACGAGAAGATTGCCGGCTCCTTCCATCTCACCCCTGGCAACGCCTACGAGCATGCCGACAACGGCAATCGCAGTCAGGTGCATTGGGATTTGGTGATGATCCAGACGCCCGAGTACGGTGGCGGCCAGATTTACTTCGATGATGTCCTCGTGCGCCGCGACGGCAAATTCGTAATCCCGGAACTGCTGGCGCTCAATCCCGAAAATCTGATCGGCAACGGCAAAACCGCCCGGACGCGCGTCACCGATGAAGAACCGCTGGAAGAAGTGTACGTCTGAAGTGTGCCTCCGCTCTGTAACGCGGTGACCTGATAGCGGCTCTTATTCCTGCTCTTTCTCATACTCATACTCAAATCCCGACACTTGAAAGCGAGCGTGGGTATGAGAAAGAGTAGGAGTAGGAGTAGGAGTAGGAGTAAGAGTAAGAGTAAGGAGGAGGAAGTCGGAGCGATGGATGAACACCGCCATCTTTTGTGAGGAATGATGGAGAGATGAAAGTCACCATTGAATACTGCGTGCAGTGAAACTACTGGCCGCAGGCCTCCAGTTTGGAGCGCGAGATCAAAGCCCATTTTCCCGAGGCGGTTGTCGAGTTGATCGAAGGCAGCCGTGGTATTTTTGATGTGAAGAAGGACGGCCGTTTGATTTACTCGAAATATGCCACCGGTCGCTTTCCCCAAGGCCATGAAATTCTCGCATTGCTGAAGTGAATCGCGTCCCGCTGCCGGTTCCCGGCCGGAACCGGGGCGGGACATTTCTTTTCCGCCCATGCCGTCCTCATTGCGATTGGCCGTACTCATTGTCCTGTGCGCCGGGAAATGGGCATGCATCGCCCAGCCCGGCACCAAGCCGACTCTCATGCCCACCCCACCTGCTTCCGACGTGCTCGCCGGACTCGACCGTTCTCTCCAGCATCTCAGCGACAGTCTGCAGGCGAAAATCGGCGTGGCTTTTCGTGACCTGGAGACCGGCCGCGAGTATTGCTTCAACGAAAAGACCATGCTGCATGCGGCCAGTACGATGAAAGTGGCGGTGATGATCGAAGTCTTCCGTCAGGCGGAGGCGGGAAGATTTCAACTGAGCGATTCGCTCCCTGTCCGCAATCAGTTCATCAGCATTGTCGACGGCTCGCCCTACAGTCTGGAGTTGGAGGAAGACAGCGATGACTCCGTCTACGCCGCGCTCGGCGGCAAAATGCCCATCCTGGAACTGGTTCGCCACATGATTACGCTGAGCAGCAATCTCGCCACCAATCTGCTGATCGAACTGGTGCGTGCCGACAGCGTCATGCACACGCTGCATCGCCTCGGCATTCATGAGCTGCAGGTGCTGCGCGGCGTGGAAGACCGCAAGGCGTATGAGCGCGGCCTGAACAATCGCACCAACGCCCGCGCGCTCATGCTTTGCCTGCAGGCAATCGCCGAGGGACGCGCCGCCAGCCCCGCCGGCTGTCAGGCGATGATCGCGATTATGCGCGAGCAAAAATTCCGGCAAAACATTCCCGCGGGTGTGCCGCCGGGCTTCTGGGTGGCCAACAAAACCGGATCGATTACCGCCATCGATCATGATTGCGCCATCATCGGAAGGGATAATCGCAACCCCGTGGTGCTTGCCATCCTCACGCATGGGATTGCCACACACCAACAAGCCAGTGAAACCATTGCCGGCATCACCCGGCTGCTTTTCGACAAGCTCGTGCCGTCCATTGCCTCGAACCGGCCGCCGGCACAGTGACCACAATCCTCCTGTCATCCTGATCGTGCCAGGTTGCTTATGAAAATCCAGGTGATTGTCCCCCTGCTCGCCGTGCTCGCGCTGCTGCTGTGCGGCCGCAGTGCTGCACAGCGGCTGCAGATTCATACCTACGGCACCGCCCAGGGGCTGCCGCAAAGTGAAATCATGGAAATCTATCAGGATCGGCAGGGCTATGTTTGGTTCGGCACTTATGAAAATGGTGTGGCGCGCTATGACGGCAGCCATATGAAACATTTTTCCGTCGAAACGGGGCTGGCACACGCCTCGGTGCGCGCGATCGTGCAGGACCGCTGGAGCAATGTCTGGATCGCCACGGAAAAAGGTCTCTCCTGCCTCACGCCCGCGGAAACCATCTTCAACTTCACCACTGCTGAAGGCCTGCCCTCCGACCAAATCTTCAGTCTGCGCGAAGATGAGCAAGGTCATCTCTGGATCGGCACCGGCAACGGGCTGTGCCGCACGACCGTGCCCAATCTAATCACTCCGGCATCCAGGCCCCACCGGCCGGAATTGACTTTCGTCACGTATCCCTTCGCGGTGACCGGCGCCGACACGGCGGTGCGATCCCTCGCGCTCGCGCCTGACCGCCAGCTTTGGGCCGGCACGGGTGGAGGCCTCTACCGGCTGCAGGGGGAGCATTTGGTGGAGGTGCCGGAAGCGGCGACGCTGAAAATTTTTCTTGTGCGCGAACTGCTGTTCACACGTGACAGCACGCTGTGGATCGGAACCAACAGCGGCCTCTACCGGCTGAAGCATTCCCGCCTCCAATCCCTCGACGTGCCACTGCGGGATCAAAACATTTATGCCCTGGCAGCGGATCACGATGGCCATTTGTGGATCGGCACGCGTTCGGGCTTGAGCAAATTCGACGGCCGCAACCTGGTGCATTATGACACCCGCCACGGCCTGCCCAACAGCTTCGTGCGCAGTCTGCTGGTCGATTATGAGAACAACATCTGGGTCGGCACCATTGGGGCCGGTGCCGGCAAAATTTTCGGATGGAACATCCAGAACTACACCCGTGAAGTGGGTCTGCCGGGCAATGTCGTCTACAGCTTCCTGGAAGACCCCCGGGGCCGCGTGTGGATCGGCACCGCCGGCGGTGGACTGGCCATCGTGGCCGGCGACTCCATCACCGTCATTGACGCCCGCACGGTGCTGCCGGACAATTTTGTACACGGCCTGGCACAGTCGCCCAACGGCGATATTTGGCTGGCCACCAATGGCGGGGCGGTGCGCTGGCGCAACGGAACCTGGCGCACTTTTACGCAGCGCGAGGGGCTGCCCATTCTCAATCTGCGCCAGGTGTTTTGCAGCGCAACTGGCGAGGTTTGGTTCAGCACGGCGGGCGGTGGCGCAGTGCGTTATCACAACGAACGGTTCGAATCCTTCACCACTGTGCAGGGGCTGCCGCACAACTCGGTTGCACAAATTCATCGCGATCGCCGCGGCCGCTTGTGGATGGCAACCGACGCCGGCCTGTTCATGCTTTCGGCCGACGGCCGGCCGCATGTATTTGACCGTTTCGAAAATCTGGTTGCGCCCACCATTTATTGTATTTGCGAAGATCATACCGGCGCGCTGTGGTTCGGCACGCGTTTCGGCGGCGCGCTGCACTATGACAACGAGGTCTTCAAAGTCATCGACGCCCGCGACGGCCTGCCGAGCCGAACCATCTATTTCATTGCGGAAGACCGCCAGCAGCGCCTGTGGTTCGGGACCAACGACGGCGTCGCCTACCGGCATGACTCCACCTTCTCCTACCTCAATGCCGCCCTCGGGCTGGCCGACAATGAATGCAACACCCGCGCCGTCCTGCTCGACCGCCAGGGCTGGATGTGGTTCGGCACCATTGCCGGTGCCTCACGCGTGAACGTGTCCGCCGTGCCCTTTCGTTCCGTGCCGCCGCGCGTGGACATTCTCACGCTCGACCGGCAGGGCAAACTGTTTCATCGCTTCGATCAGGTGGCCATGCGCTCCAGCGAAGCCAACGTCCTGAATTTCAGGCTGGGCACACTTTCCTTCATCAATGAGGCTGCCAATCGCAATTTCGTGATGCTGGAAGGGTTCGACCGTGAATGGAAGAACCTGGGTGCCGCGCGCGAGATTCGCTATACCAACCTGGCCCCGAAATCATACCGGCTGCTGGTGCGCGGCCAGAACGCCCTCGGCCTCGCCTCCGCCGACACCGCCCGCTTCGCTTTCGAGGTCGAGCCGGAATTTTATCAAACCCCGGCCTTCTTCACCGGCTGTGCCGTCCTCCTTGCGGGCTTGATCTATGGCGGCTTCCGTTTGCGCGTCCACCAGGTGCGCGCGCGCGAACGCGAGCTGGAGCAGGCCGTGGCCGAGAAAACCACCCGCCTGCAGGAGACCCACTCCTTTCTTGCCACCGTCAAGGAATCGCTGCCCATTGGCTTGCTGGTTTTGGATGCCCGCGGTCTGGTTGTCGAAGTCAATCGTGCGGCGCAGGAATTGTTCGGTTTGACCGCCGAGGAAATGCGCGGCCGCGAACTGCATGCCCTGCTCGCCAGCCCACTGCTCAAACGGGACGCGGTGTGGGAGATGCTCACCACGCAAAAAGCCGATATCGAACTCATGGGGCTGCACCAAAGCGGCAAGCGGTTTGTCTGCGAAGTGCATTCCGATCATGTCAATGACAGCGCCGGCCGCCTGCTGTTTCTCATCCTGACCTGCGAAAACATCGATGAGCACAAGGAGCTGGAGGCCAAGGTCATTGAGAATGAAAAGCAGCTCGCCATGATCGACTTGATGGCCGGCATGAGCGATGTGCTCAACAACAAGCTCGCCGGCATCCAGGGCTACCTCGACGTGTTGAAAACCGAGCTGGCCCAGCTCGCCAATGCCGAATCGGCGCGCGCCATCGCCTGGGTGCAGGCCGCGATTCACGACATGAGCAAAGTCTTCCGCCAGTTGATCGACTGCAGCGCCTATTTCGTCAAGCAGCCGGTGGTGATCACTGATTTGCGCCAGGAATTGCACGGCCTGGTGCAGCGCTGGAGCGACAAAATCGCCTTCCGCCTGCCGGCCATGCCGGACCCCCTGCCGGTGGCGGTCATCTCCAAATTCCGCACTGCGCTCGACGAAGCCGTCTTGAATTCCATTGAAGCCGAAGCCACGCAAATCACCATCGCCATCGAGCCTCTGCACGCCGCTGCCCGTCTCCGGCTGCTGCTGACCGACAACGGCCGTGGCATTCCACTGGAAGACCTCAACAAGGTGTTTCTGCCGTTTTTCAAAACCAAGGGCGCGCCACACTCCGGTCTGGGTTTGTGGAAGCTCTACCAGGTCATCAAACAATGCGGCGGTGCCGCCGAGGTGGTGGCGCTGCCCAACGGCGGCACACAGTTGCGCCTGACGCTGCCGTTACAGACTTCAGGAGACAGTGGTGCAATGCCGGCTGCCGGACGGATGATGATGACGGAGGGGCGCTGGGGTGGGGAGAGAACGGCGTGAGTATGAGCATTGCGGCTGGAATGCCAGCCCGCTTTTTTGCCATTTTTCGATCATGGCTGCCGGCTGTTTTGCCCGCAACCGTCCGGCCTCTCTAAAAACAGGCCGCATTCCACAAAAAGTCTGCTCTGCCTTTTCATTCTGATCGCCGGGTTGGCACCTCTTTCCCGCGCGCGTTTTGCCTCGTTTGTTCAACCAGGTGGCCCGATCCGCCTGCCGTCATGTCCGTTGCTCCGGCCAGGCCGCGGGTTTAAAGCACGATGGTGAAGGTCGTTCCCTTTCCTGCCGCGCTCTCCACAGTGATCGTTCCGCCGTGTTCTTCAACGATGCGTTTGACCATCGTCAGACCCAGGCCGCTGCCGCCGCGCTTGGTGCTGAAATTGGGTTCGAAGATTTTTTCCAGCATGTCCGGTGGCAGCCCGGGACCCTGATCCGCAATGATCAGGCGGACTTTGTCGCCGGCGCGCTGCGTGCGGAGGGTAATCGTGCCGCCGGGTGTGAAGCCCGCCTCCAGCGCATTCTTGATCAAATTGTTCAGCAGGCGTTTGATTTGCTCACGGTCGAACGGCCGCGGCGGGATATCCGGTTCCAGCTCGGTTTTGATCTGCCTTTCCCCGCCCGCACCCTGAAACAAACGCGCCGTCAGTTGAACCACCTCATTCAAATTGCCCGGCTGCAGATCGGCCTTGGGCAAACGCGCGAATTCGGAGAATTCCTCGGCGAGATGGCGCAGGCTCGCCAGCTCTTCCGCGATGCTCTGAAACGATTCCTGCACGGCCGGCTGCGCGGCTGTGGATTCATCCAGGCGCTGGCGCACGCGATACAAGGCAAGCTGAATGGGTGTCAGGGGATTTTTGATTTCATGCGCCACCTGCCGCGCCACTTCCCGCCAGGCTGCCAGCCGCTCGCTGATCACCAGTCTCTCCCGGCTCGCACGCAATTCGCTGATCATATGGTTGAACGAGTCGACGAGCTGGCGAATTTCATCTTTTGCCGAAGTCGCCGCCTGCACTTGCAAATTGCCGCGCGCCACCTGCAAACTGGCCTGGGTGAGCTGCTCGAGCGGCCGGCTGAGGCGTTGCGACAGCAGCCGGGCGCTGGCAATGGAAAGCAAAGCCAGCAGCAAAATCGCCGCGACCGCCCCGCCCCAGATCAGCTCGTCGTGCAGGGCACGCTCCTTGATCAACGACAGGGAATTGTACACGCCTATGGCCTGTGTCAAACGAACTTTCGCAGCGGCGATCTCCGGCGCCACCGCATAACCCACCAGCACCATTTCCCTTTCGCCGCGCGGCAGCCACACCCGGCAATGACCGCGCAGCCCGCTGCTGTCCCGGGAAGTGCTCTCCAACTCGCTGTCCCTTTGCCCCCACGCCTCGGTCAGACGCTCCCCGTCAAAATGCAAGCCCTGCTGGTACGCTGCTTCCTCCCGGCCCACAGCCTGCACGAGTTGCACTGTCTCGCCTTCCTTGCGCCAAACCAGGAAATAATCGAACCCCCATTTGTGCAGCAGGGCGGGCGTGATGGAATCGCCCTGCACGGCCTGCACAAAATTCCCGGCATGGCTCTCGAGTTGCTGTTTCATCGCCTGCACGGCCTGCAGCATGGTGGCCTCCACCTCCGGCACCAGCAACATTTCGATGGTGCTGGTCGTCAGGGTGCTCGCGACAAACAACAACGGCACGCTCGGCCCGATCGCAAACAACAGAAACAAGGCGGTGAGGCGGACTTGAAAGCGTGAACGCCGGGTGGGATGCCACCACCGGTAGGCGAGATAACCCGCGAGTAGAAAAAGAATGATTGCCAGCCAGAGGAAGAAGAAAGTCATGCTGAAGGTCCGATGCTGGATGCCTGCGCCTGGATGCCGGCCGCCAATTCCCCAACTCCGCGCCCCGTTGACGGGCTGTCGGCCAGCCGGCGGTTGTCAGGCAGTATGTGCCAGTCACGAACTATGACCTGCCCCCACCACCTACCCCAGGTGTTTGCGCTTCAGCAGGTAGGCCATCAAGCCCTGATCGAAAGTGGTGGTGGTGTCGAGCAGGGTGTAGTCGATGCGATTCTCCCGGCATTGGCGCTTGAACCAGGCGAGATACTCGTCGATTTCCTTCTGCACCGCTGCACGGATATGCAGCGGCTGGGTGGGCAGTCGCAGGCCGGACTCCACATCTTCGAAGATGGCGTCCTCGCGAAAGTCGAAGCGATAGTCGCGCCGGTCGAGCACCTGGAATGCCAGCACCTCATGGTGGCGATGGCGGAAATGCTTCAGGCCGGTGAGAATCTGTTTGGGTTCGTGTTCGAGATCGTGCGGCAGGAAATCCGAGAGGACAATTACCAAGCCGCGGCGTTTGATGCGCTCGGCGACGTGATGCAGTGAGCCGGCCCAATCGGCATGGCCGTCCGGCCGGACGTTTTCCAGCGCGCTCAGCAGCCGGGTGAGGTAGCTCATCACCGCGCGCGGGGGCAAATGGCAGGTGATTTTTTGATTGAACAACGTCAGGCCCACGGCATCGCGCTGATGCAGCATGAGATAGCTCAGCGCAGCGGCAAGATAACTGGCATATTGAAATTTGCTCACCCCGCCGCCGGCTGCCAGTCCCATGGAAGCCGACTGGTCCACCACCAGATAACTTTTGAGGTTGGTCTCCTCTTCGAATTGTTTGACATAGAAACGGTCGGTCTTGCCGTAGACCTTCCAGTCAAGATGGCGGATTTCATCGCCCGGCATGTATTGTCGGTGCTCGGCAAACTCGACGCTGAAGCCGTGATAGGGGCTGCGATGCAGGCCGGTGAGAAAGCCCTCCACCACCAGGCGCGCGCGCAGATGCATATTCTTCAGCCGCGAGATGGTGGTGGCCTCGAGATATTTTTTGTACAGTGGTTCGCTTGCCATGATCGGGATGCCGGTTGCGGTGGGCCGGGGGCTGCCGGCCGGCACAAGCGCCGGCAGGGGCAGCGTGGGGCAATCAGCGGCCGTTCTTGATCAAGTCGTCGATGATTTGCACGGTGGTGACGCCCTCGGCCTCCGCGGCGAAATTGGTAACCAGACGATGGCGCAACACCGGCCGCGCCACGGCACGGATGTCGTCGATATCGGGAGTCGGGCGGCCGTCGAGAAGCGCGCGTGTTTTCGCACCCAGCACGAGATATTGCGAGGCGCGCGGCCCGGCACCCCAACTGATCCAGTCACGAATGAATTTCGGCGCGCCGTTGTGATGGGGCCGCGTTTGCCGCGTCAAAGTGACGGCATAATCCACGACATTGTCAGCCACCGGCACCTCGCGCACCAGCCGCTGCAGCGCCAGGATTTTTTCGGCATCGAGAATTTCACGCAGGTCGGCGACCCGGCTGCCGGTGGTGGTCTTCACGATCAGCTTCTCCTCCTCGTAGCTGGGGTAATCCACCCACAGATTGAACATGAAACGGTCGAGCTGCGCCTCGGGCAGGGGATAGGTGCCCTCCTGCTCGATGGGATTTTGTGTCGCCAAAACGAAAAAAGGCTCCGGCAGTTTGTGGGTTTGCCCGGCTGCCGTGACTTCATGCTCCTGCATGGCCTGCAGCAGCGCTGCCTGGGTTTTGGGCGGGGTGCGGTTGATCTCGTCGGCGAGCACGATGTTCGCGAACACCGGGCCGTGCACGAAGCGAAACGCCTTGCGGCCGGTGCTGACATCCTCCTCGATGATTTCCGTGCCGGTGATGTCGGAGGGCATCAAATCCGGGGTGAATTGAATCCGGTTGAATTTGAGCTCGAGCACGCGCGCCAGCGTGCTGATGAGAAGGGTTTTGGCCAGGCCGGGAACGCCGACCAGCAAACAGTGACCGTTCGCCAGCAGCGCGATCAACAACTGCTCGATCACTTCCTGCTGGCCGACGATGACCTTGCTGACTTCGGCAACGATGGCCTGGTACGCCTGTTTGACTTCCTCAATAATGGCGAGATCCTGCGAACTTCTGCTCATGAAGGTGAAACTCCTGCTATTGAAAACGGTGAGTGTGCGATGGTCATGCCGCGTCGGCAGGGGCGGTTCCCGCCGCCGCGACAGGCGCTATGATAACCAATCACCTGCCGAAATGCAACGGTTAATTCCCGCCTGCCTCAAGGTGTGCGGGGACGTGGCACAGACCTCTTGTTCAATGCTGCGCCTGAGAATAGCCTGAGCATAAATTCCCAGGCGCAAAGTTGAAACCGGCTGAAGGCGGCGGCCTGCCAATCGGGTGAGAAGTCGGCCTTGGCCAACTCGAGCTTTGCGCCTGCGATTTCAATTGCAGGCGGTGAAGGCAAGACGACCCATGCAAAATTCAGATGCTGACTTTTTCGCCGCGATAAAATCCAAAAGCCAAAACGCGCAAGGACGCGAAGCCACAGGGGGTTCGCAAAGAATAACCGTTCCGCCACAGTCTGATCGTGGCTTTCTCCTGCGATCCTGCGGATGCTCTCGGCAGGCATGCCATGGCCAAGCCGTGACAGATCCCTGAATTTTGCATGCTGGCTTGTTGTTGCCCGGAGGAAATGGTGTGTTCACATAACTCCGGAGACATGGGAATCACGCGTGTCTTTAAAGCCCCTTGGGAGTGGCCTGTAGAATTTCTCATGATCTGGCGCGGTTTTTCGAGCAGGGCCAGGCAGGTTACTCCTGAGGGAGTTTTGGGAAATGAAAGAAGCAGCTTCACTAAAAACAGTTCACTCCTGCCGGAGTCGCGCGCACATTTGCCTGCAAAATTTTTTATGCACCATCCCCTGGGTGGTTGCGTGTCGCGATCAAATCGGCGTTGCCCGCTGATGAGATCAATCAGGGTGCACAATTCAGGTCGTGACATTGGACATCCGGTCCGCAGTCCGGGAAATCTGCGCGATGCCACACGTTACTGATGGATTAGCGCCTGCCGGCGGGAAAAAGGCAACGACAGGCTTGCTTCTTGCCGGCGATTTTCCTATCATCGCACGTTTTTTGACGGGCCCGCCACCGGTCTTGAACAACCAACCCGCACGGTTTCGCCCGGCGCACCCTGAATCCGCAACGTGAGGACGACATGCTTTTCGACAACATCCTGCAGGTCGTGGGCAAAACGCCCATGGTGAGGCTGAATCGCGTCGGCGCGCAGTTGGCGTGCCGCCTCTATGCCAAATGTGAGTTTCTCAATCCCGGCGGCTCGCTGAAAGACCGCATCGGCCGCAGCATGGTGGAGGCGGCCGAGGCCGAAGGCCGCATCAAACCGGGCGACACCCTGATCGAGCCGACCAGCGGCAACACCGGCATCGGCATCGCCCTGGCAGGCGCGGTGCGCGGGTATCGCGTTATCATCACCATGCCCGAGAAAATGAGCCGGGAAAAGCAGGTCGTGCTCGAAGCCTTGGGCGCTGAGATCATTCGCACGCCCACTGAAGCCGCCTATGACTCGCCGGAGAGCCACATCAGCGTGGCGCGGCGGCTGCAATCCGAATTGCCCAACGCCCACATCCTCGATCAATATTCCAATCCCAACAATCCGCGCGTGCACTATCAGGAAACTGCACAGGAAATTCTCGATGACCTGGACGGCAGGGTCGACATGGTGGTGATGGGCGCCGGCACCGGCGGCTCGATTACCGGCGTGGCCAGGCGCATCAAGGAGGTCTGCCCGCACTGTCTCATCATCGGCGCCGATCCGGTGGGTTCCATTCTCGGCGGTGGCACCGAGGTCGGCACCTACAAGGTCGAAGGCATCGGCTATGATTTCATCCCCGCCGTGCTCGAACGCGAGCTGGTGGACGAGTGGGTGAAGACCACGGATCGGCATTCGTTTCTACTGGCGCGGCGGCTGATCCGCGAAGAAGGCCTGCTGGTGGGCGGCTCAAGCGGCGCGGTGTTGTACGCGGCTTTGCAAAAGGCGCCGAAACTCAAAGCCGGCCAGAATTGCGTGGTGGTGCTGCCCGATGGCGTGCGCAACTACATGACGAAATTCGTCGACAACAAGTGGATGCGCGACAACGGCTTCTTTGAATCCCCTGCGCTCACCGGCAAAGTCGGGGATCTCCTGGCACAACACGGCCCGCGGCCGGCACTGATTTGTGCGGAAGATGTGCAAACGCTGCGGGAGGTGGTGGCGGTCATGCGTCAGCAGGGCATCTCGCAGTTGCCGGTCACCTCCGGCGGCGTGCTGGTCGGCATGATTTCCGAAAGCGATCTCATGGAATTCCTGGCCTCGGGCGCCGGCGATGCCAATGCCCTTGTTTCCCGCTGCATGAACCGGCAGGTGGCGGTGGTGGGACCGCACACGCCGCTGGCCACGCTGCAGGAATCCCTGCGGCAGAGCAATGCCGTGGTGGTGGTGGACAACGCACGCAAGCCGCTGAGCATCCTGACCCGTATCGATTTGTTGGATTATCTTGCCCGCACCAGCGGAGAGGATGAACCTGTCCGGCATTGAACCGTGGCCGGGCGCAAAGACCTGACGCTGTGAAGCGCGCGCAGCCGCAATGGCAATCCTGTCCCTGCGGCACGCTGCGCTGCGGGAAGTGTGGGCAATCTGGTCTGTGGTAATGAGGAACAAGAAAATGCAATTTCCGCCGGCCGCCTCTCTGCTCCTGCTGGTGATGGCGGCGTTTCTGTTGGCATGCAGTGAGCAACCCACCGAACCGGTCTTCGCAGAGAAGCTGGTGGTCAACGGGTTTCTGCGCCTGGGAGGCGGGGTGGACAGCATTGTCGTAAGCCGGACGGTTGCCATCGAAGAAAGATTCGATGTCGCGCACTCCCGCGTGCGCGGTGCCCTGGTGCGGTTGCGAAGGCAAAATGACCGCTGGTTCACGCTGCGGGAGCGGCACACCGCGGCGGGTGACAGCGTTTCCCTCCCCGGCGTGTATTTCCTGCCGCCCGAATCTTTGCAGGTGGAAAGCGGCCAGACTTATGAATTGCAGGTGACGGCACTGGGCCAAACCGTGACGGCGCAGACAACGGTGCCGCCGCAAATCAGTCTGCTCGAAGCGAACCGCGGCCTGCGCTATGGTGACCGGCCGTTGCTCGCCAGCGGCGACACCGTCGAGTATGTTTCCGGCAAGAGCTTCGCGGATGCGCCGCTCTTCAGCCTGTTCTGGCCGCCGTTGCCGGGGGTGAGCCTTTACCGCGTGATTGCGGATGCCGACAATAATGACTTCCGCAACCTGATTCGCGACACCACCACCGCGGCCAACATTTTCAAAGGGGATTTGCAGCAGCGCAAGGAACCGTTCGGCTTCAATATCGCGTTCACACCGGATTACAATCCCATGCGCGCCCGCATTTCCTGGCTGTATTTCAACTACTACGGCTGGCACACCATTCGGCTGCTGGCGATGGATGAAGCCTACGCGCGTTACATGCAGGGGCAGCTCGATGACGGTGCGCAGCGTGAGATGCCGAAGAGCAACATCGTGGGTGGTTACGGGATTTTGGCTTCGTATTCGGAAGTAAAGCTGCGTGTCTACCTCAAAAAGGGGCCGCGTTCGGAGCCGGGTGCGCTGTCACCGTGATTTGCTGAAGCTGCCTCCTGCAAAGTCCTGTCGCGCGGCCTGTCCCGACGAAATCGAGTCGCCGCCCGGGGTCGTGCGCCCCGCACTCTGGAATTCATATCATCGTCATCCCGGCGGACAGGAAACCTCCTCCGAAGCCGGAACACCCGCGAACATCACGGCAAACTTTTTTTGCGGGAGAAACGGGGGCCCTCAGACAGGCTGTGGCCTTTCGTGCAACACCGGCAGGCCGGATCCTGTCATTCCGTTATCCACCCGAAGCAAGCGGAGCAATTTTCTGCAACGCCGAGCGTCGCGAATACGAGCGGCCGTGGTAATCCCGCAATAACGTGGGAGTGGCGCCGGCATCCCTGTTTGCAGCGACAAGAAGTCTGCGCGGCATCGCCCCACGTAATTGTGGCATTGCCTGCCATACTCCCGGAGCAAAACATGTCTGCTGAATTTTATCAGAACGGTCTGCGTTTTGAATGCCAGCCCCAATGTGGCGCCTGTTGCAGCCAGCCGGGCGAAGTGTATGTCAATGGGGAGGAGGCGCACCGCCTGGCCACACATCTGCGGCTGCCGGCGCCGCAATTTCGCAAACGCTATTTGCGCCGTGTGCACGGCCGCTACAGTCTGCGCGATCGCGAGGCCGGCGGCTGCATTTTTCTGGGGGAGGATTTGAAGTGCACGGTTTACGATGCCCGGCCCAACCAATGCCGCACCTACCCCTTTTGGCCGCATCTGCTGGCGAGCCGGCTTGCGTGGGAATGGGAAAGCCTGAAATGTCCCGGCATCGGCAAGGGCGGCATTATCCCCGCCAGCCAGATCAAAAAACTGCTGCACGCGGACTCGCCATGATCGTCGGGCCGGCGGCACAATCGAATGTGAGCCTCAGCAGGCTGGGGCCCCGGGTTCTCTCCAGGGGTTTGCTGTCCCGGTGGTCAAACTGATGAAGCCCGCGCACGCGGAGGCGATGCCGCCGCCAGCTCACAACTCCTCGGAAAGCAGGTAGGCCATGATCGCCATCGCGGCGGCGCCCAATTCCAGCTCGCGTGGATTCACCTTGTCGATGGTGTCGTTGTCGGAATGATGATAATCGAAATAGCGCTGGGATTCCGGAATCAAACCAAGGCCGGGAACACCGGTTTTGACCAGCGGTGAAATATCGGCGCCGCTGCCGCCGCGAAACAGGTGGTCCGCCCGCAGGGGCGCAAAAACTTCGCGCCACGACAGGATGCGCTGCGTGGTGCTGGAGTCCGCCTCGATGGAAAAGCCGCGGGGCGCAAAACCGCCGCGATCCGATTCGATGGCCGCCACATGTTTGATCTTCTTCTCGACCGCCACGCGTGCGTATTCCTGAGCGCCGCGCAGCCCGTTTTCCTCATTCATGAACATCACCGCGCGAATCGTGCGTTTCGGCCGGAAGCCGAGTTGTTTGAGCAGCCGCACCGCCTCGATCGCCTGCACACACCCGGCGCCGTCATCGTGCGCGCCCGTGCCCTTGTCCCAACTGTCGAGATGGCCGCCCAGCACGATGATTTCCTCCGGCTGCTCGACGCCGCGCAATTCACCCATCACATTGGCGGAGGGCACATCCGGCTGCGTTTCACAAGTAAGCCGCAGCCGCACGGTTACGCTGCGCTCATGCGCCAGCAGTCGGCTGAGCAAATCGGCCGCGGCCGTGCTGAGCGCCGCCACGGGGATTGCTGGCACGCCCGCTTCATAGTGGGTGTTGCCGGTGTGTGGCACGTCATCGTTCGCGGTGGTGAGCGAGCGCACCAGGGCGGCCACGCCGCCGGCTTTCGCGGCCTCCACTGCGCCGCGGCTGCGTTGATTCACTGCGCCGCCATAACCGGCAAATGTGTCGAGGAGAGTGGGATCCATCGGCCGGTTGAAGAAGATGATCCTGCCCGCGGCCTTCCTGCCCAGCGCCCGCAGCTCCTCGAATGATTTGACCTCCACCACTTCGGCCACCACCCCCATCGCAGGGGTGGCAATGCTGCTGCCCAGTGCACACACGGCCAGCGGCACGGTGCCATGGCTGGGCGAGTTGATGATCGCAGCCTCCTCGACCGGCCCGCGAACCCAGCGCGGCACCATCACCGGCTGCAACCGTACATTTTCAAAGCCGTACCGTTCCATCATTTGGCGGGTCAACTCCACCGCGGCGGCAGCCTGCGGTGAGCCGCTCAAGCGCGGCCCGATTCTGGTCAGTTCCACCAACATGGCGTAAGCCCGGCCCTCGCGCAGCGCGGCGGAGAGAATCTGTTGGGTCACCGCCTGGTACGCGTTGACCGGACGGGCATTTTCTTGTTGTGCACACAGCGAACCGGCCGCAAACCAAACCACCAGGCCGGCGCCGCAAACAATCATTCGAACAGGCATGAGTGCTTCCTTTCCGGAAAAGTCGCGGTTCGAAAAGACTCCGTCTCTGCCGGGGCTTCCTGCCACTGCTTTCACAATGCGGAATACCGGCAATTAAAGGAACTTCTCGTGAAAAGCAACTCCCTGCCCGTTGTCCGACAGGCGTTCCCCGGACAACCACTGGAGGATGTGGCACCACAAGCTGCCGGCGGAAGATGGTGGCGACCCGAAGCCGCGCCTCTTGTGATTTATCTCCATCCCCGCGGTCAGCGGTTTCGCCGTCACAGCCTCGACCAGGCAAGGCGGCGTGTGAACCCGGCCAGGAATTCGAGGTAATGCGTCACCCCGGGCTGGTTAAAGGCCGTGCACCGGCGCATCTCTGCGCGCAGCCAGTGATTGCCGCCCAACCGGCGCTGCACGCCCATGCCGTAGCTGATTGTCAAAGCCGTAGACGGGCGAGTGACACTCGCCTCCCGCGCCGTGGAACGAAGCACGCCGGCGCCGACGAGCAGCACCGCCTCGCCGCCCAATGCAAGCGGCTGAAGAGAGCGGGCTTTCATGTGCAGCAAATAGAACGATGTCGCCTTGCCCGCCGCATATTGCAGCGTTGCTTCGCTCTCCAGTCGCGCCAGGCTGCGATAAGAGAGGCTCACCGCGCCCGTGAGTCCGCTGCCGAATTTTCCAAACTGCAAGGAGACGCCGCCTTCCACGGGCGGCATCGGTGCCGTGACTGGCACCGGTGGCCGGGGCCTTTTCCCCCGCTCTGCGGTCTCGCCGAGAAACATCCAGCCCTTGTGATCGTCGCGCGTCACAAGCTGCAACCACAAACCGCGGTTTTGCAGAATGTGCACCGTGTCACCGGCCGACAACGTGACGATGCGGCGGCTGGTGATGCTGGGCATCTCGTAAAGCGTGGTTGCGGGATCGCGCATCACCGCCGGCTGGGCTTGCAACGGACCCGGGCTGCCGCACCATAACGCCAGTCCCAAACCGACAGCCAGAAGCCGGCTCCTCCTGCAAGTTTCCCCGCGGGCACACCCGTGCCCCGATCGCATTGGCAACATATCCGCCTCCTGCCGCAGTGTACAAAGAATATCATTGTGGCGGGATTATCAGCCACGAGTGAGGAGAGAATGATGGCAGTGTTCGCCCGAGAATGCCTCATGCCCGGTTGAGCCGGGAATGCCGCACTCCGGTCGTGGAGAAAACTTCGGTTGCCAGCAACGACCCGGCCGTTGCAGCAGCAATCGTGCATTCGTTCGTGATGTGGGACGAACACTGTTCAGACGATCAACCCGCCCAGACCATTACCGTTCAAGCAGTGATTTGCAGAAATCCCCGGCGGGGAGATGACGGCCTGCAAAAGGCGGAAGCGGAATGCAATCGCCGCAGAGGGGAGGCGTAATCGCGACGGGTCAAATCGCATCGCACATTATAACCTCTGCCGGTAAAAAGTGCTTTGCAGCAATGCCCGCTGCGTCAAGGACGGCATGAGCAAAAGGGGGGCGGACTGGCGCTGCCGCAACGAGTGGCAGGCTGTATCCCAATGCTGCCAACTTTTCGGAAAGGCAAGCCAATTGCGGGCAAAACAATTCAAAAGCAATGACAGAAAAATGAATGGCAAAAATATGCGGGCGGGTTTTCATCAAAAACTCTCTTGGTCGCTCTGGCAAGAAATCTGAATATCTTTCTGCCATACATCTTCCTGTCATGACTTTCTTGAAAAAGTTGGTGCCTGAATTTTGCACCCAGATTGATCTCCTCCGCGAGAGATGCTGTTTTGATCGCGACAGCCAACCACCCAAGGGGTGGTACATAAAAAATTTTGCGGACAACGTTGCTGTCAACTCCGGCAGGAGTCAACTGTTTTTAGCGAAGCGGCATCTCGCATTTCCCCAAACTCCGTCAGGAGTGACCTGCCTGGCCCTCCTTGAAAAAACCGCGCCAGATCATGGGAAATTTGACAGACCACTTCTGACGGAGTTGAAAGCCATGCAGGATGCCCATGTCGACAAACAGTTCACTCCTGACGGAGTTTTGTGAACACACCATTTCTTCCGGGCAACAGCAAGCCAGCAGGCAAAATTCAGGGAGTGACATGGGGCTGTCATCCTGCAAGGTTGTTTTGCAGGCTTGGGCAACCATGTCGGGTAATCGGGGCTCGTCCGAAATCGTCACGGATCTGGCAATACCTGTTCCTGCAACGGCCCGGCCGAAGCCGCAAAATTCCCGCGGTTTTTCCGGTCGGGCTTGGCGAAACCCCGGCTCAGCCGAGGGGGGAAGGTTTTCAGACAGGCATCAACTCACAGGATTTCTTTGAATGCTCAAGCCCCGTGGAGGCGAAATGCAGCCGGGAGGGCGGGAACATTTGTGCCGTCTCTCACCTCCGCCAGCGCGGCTTGCTGCCTTCATACAATTCGAATTCCAACAACCGGCATTCAATCGCGCCATTGAAAAACGGCAGCCGGCGCCTGGGCCGCAAGCCGATCCGCTTCGCCAATTCGAGATTGCCGGTGAACACATAACCGGTGTAGCCTGCGCCTTTCTGTTTGAACCAGTCACCGATGGCAGGATAGACGGCCTGCAACTCCGGCAGTCGTCCCAGCCGCTCGCCGTACTCGGGATTGAGCATGATTACCCCGCCACCAGCCGGCACCGGCGTTGCGGCAAAGTCGCAAACTGCGAATTCAATCAAATGATCGACGCCGGCAGTTTTGGCGTTCTGTCGCGCGGCAGCCACGGCCCGGGGATCGTGATCGGTCGCGATAATTTTGGCTGGGAGAGTCTTTTGCATTCCCGCTTTCGCTTCCGCCAGCAACGCCTGCCACGCCGCCGGCGCGAAGCTGCGCAGATGCATGAACCCGAAATTGTCGCGCAGCAAACCCGGCGGCCGGCCGAGACTCAGCCATGCCGCTTCGATCGCCAGCGTCCCGCTGCCGCACATCGGATTGATAAAATGGCCCTCGCCCCGCCAGCCGGTGGCCAAAATCGTGGCTGCCGCCAAAGTTTCCTGCATCGGTGCCTGCAGCGGAATTTTGCGGTAGCCGCGTTTCGCCAGCGATTCGCCGGAAGTGTCGAGGTAGAGGCTGGCTTCGCTTTCTTTCCAGTACAGAAAAACCACGGCGCCCCGGCGCCGGGGCCCGGAATCCGGCCGCCGGCCAATCGTGCGCTTGAGACGGTCGACAATCGCATCCTTGCATTTGAGATTGGCGAAGCGCGTGTCTTTGATGGTGTCGTTGTGCACCGCCGAGGTGATGCTGAGCGGGCTGCCGGCCTCGAGGTAATTTTCCCACGGCAGGCGCACGAGGTTGCCGTACAACTCTGCGGGGGTGCGGCAGCGGAAATCTTGCAGCAGGAACAAGACGCGGTGGCCGGTGCGCAGCCAGAGATTCAGGCGCATGGTGTCGTGCAACGTGCCGCTGGTTTCCACCGCCGCTTCTTTCTGCGCCAGCACAGGGAAACCCAGCGTGCGGATTTCATCCGCCAAAATCGGGGGAATGGCTTTGGGACAGGTGACGAGAATGCGGCTGGTTTGCATGGGAGGGAAGGGCTGCGAGTAAGCGGATCAGGCCGTCAGGCACTCCAAGCCAAAACGCAATTTTAAAAGATTCTTGACCACAAACCAAACGCTTGCGCCGTGCCGTTTCAAAATCAAGGGAGTCCTTCCCGGCGGTCTTCGCGTCCCGGGGTGAGCTTTTGCAGGGAATGGCGCGGCCGTGCGCAGCCAGCGTGACAGGATCCCTGCTGGATGGCGGCAGTGGTTGATGGTTCGCGCACAACAACCGTGTGCCAATCGAGCTTCCTGCTGCCCGAATCCGCGGCAGACTTCGGGGCAAATGATGAAGGATGAAGCCATGCAATCATCACTGCCTGGGTTCCCCTGTGTTGGGGTGGCATCTGACACTATTGGCGGCCGCGAGTGTGCGGCTTTGCACGTTCTGCCGCTTCCCGCCATTCGCACGGATGGCGGGTCTCGGAGAGACGGGCTGGCAGCGCAGTGAGCCCGGCTGGTGTGAGGTTGCCGCGCAGCCGCACCGGCGCCTGTTCACTGCCAATTCCAAATACTCAAAATCACAAATGCAAGCAGCGCGAACAGATAGAGCATGAGCTTGGCTGCCGGTCGCGCCTTCCGGCTGGGATTCAGCCACCAGAGCAGCAGCAATCCCGCCAGCAGCAGGAGTTGAAAGAGGCTGCGATTGGTCATGATCCTGCTCAGCTCCATTCCTCATCGGAAAGGGTTTGCGGTTTGGGCAAATTGAGCAGCGTCTGGGCGGTGAAGTCAACGGGGATGCCGTTGTCCTGCAGCCGTGGTGCTGAGGGTTGTGAATATTCGCCGCCGGGCCCGAAGCCTTGTACGATTTTTGCCAACTCGGCTTCGGAGAGCTGTTTGCCGACGACGCGCGGCTGGCGCGCGTAAAAACTGTCGATGTGCAGCGTTTGCGTGGGAAAGGCGAATTCCACGCCCACGGCCGCCGCCAGCCGCAAAATTTCCATGAAGAAGTTGTGTTTCTCGCGCAGCTCTTCGCTGATGCTGCCGACTTTGAGAAAGCACACCACCAGCACGTTGAGCGAATGGGCGCCGAATTCGTTGAAGTAGACTTCATAGGCGTCCTTGCGCATGCAGGGATTGGCGGCGATGATCGCGCGGATGCCTTCGACAAACGCCTGCATCTGCAGCGGGGTCGTGCTGTAGGTCAATCCCAAAAGCAGGCGGATGCGGCGATAGTTGCGCAGACCCAGATTGTCGATCTGCACATCGGCGAGTTTGGCGTTGGGCATGGTCACCACGGAATTCTCCGGCGTGCGCAGTCGCGTGGAGCGGAACCCCACCTCCTCCACCGTACCTTCCGCACCATCGATCCGAATGAAATCGCCGACTTGAAACGGTTTGTCGAGAAAGATCATCACCGAGCCGAAGAAATTGGCGAGCGTGTTCTGCGCCGCCAAAGCGATGGCCAAACCGCCGAGGCCGAGACCGGCCACGATCGAGCCGATGGAGTAGCCGTAGCTCTGAATGACGGTGATGACGCCGAGCAGCAGTGCCAGCAACTTCAGTACCTTGCTGAGGATCGGGATCAACTGATCATCGAGCTTGCTGGCGGTTTTCCGGGTGATCCGGGCGAGGTAGGTGGAAAAGGCATCGATGAGATTGAATATCTGCCAGATGATGGCGGCCGCCGCCAGCAACTGCAGCATCACGCTCAGGAAAAGATTGGCGCGCAGGGGGAGCTGCAAATTGGAATAGGTGAGGGAGAAGAAGCCGATCATCAGCAGAAAGCTGAGCGGTCGCAGCAGACTGCGCAACTGTGCCGGCTCCCACTGCCACTGCTCCCGCGCGATCAGCCGGCCGGCGAGGCGGTTGATCAACCACGCAAAGATCCTGCGCAAAAAGATGCCGGTGAACAACAGCAGCACGAAGCCGGCAGCCTGCCAAATCGCAATGCCCAGGAAGGAATAGAAGAATGGTGCGGGCAAAAGGCGCTGCACCTCCTCCAGCCAGGCGGAATAAGTCTGACGGTAGAGCCGGGGGATTTCCTGCAAGGTTTCCGGCGCGAACAGCCACTCGTCACCGACTTTGATGAGATAAACCTGCGGCAGTTTGTCGGGGAAAAGTGTGTATTCCGCCTGGCCGCTGCGGGGGTCGCGATGATTGGCACTGTCGGGAATGCTTTCCAGTCGCACGAGCAGGGCACGGCCATCGAGCACGCGTTTGAGCTGGCGTGCGAGCGTTTGCTGTTTGGCAGCGTTGCGGGTCGGGTCGAGCGTGAAAGCCTCCGCCGCGATGGCATAATCGATGCCGGGCGGGTTTTGCCACTCCAGAAAATTTTGGAGGGTTTGGCGCGGGGTCGCCAGCCGCTGTTTGCGCAGTGAAGCCTGGCGCAGCGAATCAACTGCATCCGGCTGGGCGGCGAGCGGTGCCGCCGCTGCCAGTCCGAGACCGGCCAGCAGCAGGCAGGCAAGCGTTTTTCTCATACTCGTCCTCTGGCAATCTGTTCATGTGTTTTTTTCGTGGGGTGGGAAAAAACGGGGCCCCGTTGAGCGGGCGTTGTGCCGGTTTGCCGGGCTCAGGCTTGCGATACGATCGTGCCCTGTGCCCGTCCTCCTTGCACACTCTCCAGCCGCACGCGCACCAGTTCATTCTCCGCCAGAGGCGCACCATTGACCTGCACTTTGATGTAATTGTCCGAGAAGCCGACCCAACCGCCGCTGTCGGACTGTTCCTCCAGCAGCACGCGCAGTTCGCGGCCGAGGAAGCGGCGGTAGAAAGCCATTTTCTTCGCCTCGGAGATTTCATGCAGCCACTGGCTGCGTTCCTTTTTCACGGCGGCGGGAACCTGACCGGGTTGGCGGGCGGCGGCGGTGCCGGCCCGGCTGGAAAAGGTGAAGACATGCGCATAAGCCAGCGGCGAGTTTTGCAGCAAATCACAACTCGCGCGAAAGGCGGCTTCGCTCTCGCCAGGAAAGCCGACCATGAGATCCGTGGAAATCATGGCGTCCGGCACGCGGCGCTGCACACCGGCGAGCAACGCCTCGAACTCGGCGCGGGTGTAGAGGCGCTTCATCGCCGCCAGCACACCATCATCGCCGCTTTGCACCGGCACGTGCAGATGCGGGCACAGGATTTTGGACGCCGCCATCAGCTCGAGCAACTCCTCCGGAATGGTGGTGGGCTCGATGCTGCTGATGCGCAGGCGCGCGAGGCCGGGAAGCGCCAGCAGCATTTTGACCACGTCCAGAAAGGTTTTGCCGGCGAAGGAGTAGGTGCCGAGGTTGACGCCGGTGAGCACCAGTTCCTTGTGGCCGGCGGCGATGAGATCGACAGCCTCACGGCGAAGGTCATCGAAGGCGCGCGAGCGGGCGCGGCCGCGGGCAAAGGGAATGATGCAGAAGCTGCACATGAAATCACAGCCATCCTGGATTTTCAAATTGGCGCGCGTGGTGGGCGCGGGCAGGCCGGTGCCCGCGATGGTGAAGGGCGCGCGCCCCGGGCGCGGCCGCACCACCTGCGGGGTTGTGCGTTTCACCGGATCCACGATCAGGTCGGCGAGATTGAGCTTTTCCTGGGTGCCAACGATCAGGTCGATGCCGGGGATGCGTTGCAGCGCCTCGGCCGCCACCTGGGCATAGCAGCCGACCACCGCCACGAAGGTGTCCGGGTTGCGGCGCAGCACCTGCTTCACGAGCTGGCGGCATTTGCGATCGGCATGTTCGGTGACTGTGCAGGAATTGATCACGCACACCTCGCAGGGCTCGTCGCCCGAGACGATTTCATAGCCCTGCAAACGAAAGCGATTTGACAACAGCGCGGTCTCCGCCTGGTTGAGACGGCAGCCGAGCGTGTGAAAGGAGGCACGTAGTTTGGCAGGCTTCAATTGCATCACAGCCCGTATTTTTTTCCTGATTTTGCCGGTTTCCCCGGCCGGCGCCTGGGGGTCACTTTGCTCTGCCAGTTGCGGAAGCACAGCCGTGAGTGCGGCCTGCTCCCGCGTTCAAGCAGGCCATGACGATACGGAAAGGGGGCTTGAAATTCAAGTAGTTTGTCCAGTGCCTTGTGATCTCTCGTAAGACATGTGGAGTGGCGCAGGCATCTCTGCCCAATGGTGCCAATTTGGGCCGGGTAAAGACGCGGGCATGCGAGCAAAGCCGCCGGGAAAACCGTGGCCCGTGGCCGCGCCGCAGGCAGCCCGGCCGGCAAGTTCAAACTTGCGCTTGCACGCCATCTTTTTTTGAGCTTATTTGCCCCTGCGAGGCACGCGCGAGCGTCACGCACGACTGGAAATCCCCAGGCTTGGAATCAAGGAGAGAGACAAAATGGATTCTGCCGCTGTGCTGCAGTCAGAGTTGTTCCAGTGGGTGATTTTGCCGGCGTTGATTTTCAGCGCACGGGTGGTGGATGTTTCGATCGGCACGCTGCGCATCATGTTTCTGGCACGCAGCCGCAGGGTGCTGGCGCCGATCCTGGGATTTTTCGAAGTGATGATCTGGCTGCTCGCCATCAGCCAGATTTTCAAACACCTCGACAATTTCATGTGCTATCTCGCCTATGGCGGTGGCTTCGCCATGGGCAGTTTCGTGGGCATTTACATCGAGGACAAGCTGGCGCTCGGCATGCAGGTGGTGCGCATCATCACCCGCAAGGATGCCTCCGCGCTGATTGCTCATCTCAAAGAAGCGGGCTATGGCCTGACGGTGTTGAACGGCGAGGGGGTGACGGGCCCGGTGAAGGTGATTTTCACCGTGATTCAGCGCAAGCGCCTGCCCGAATTGAGTGAGATCATTCAACGGTTCAATCCCGGCGCGTTCATTTCCATTGAGGATGTCCGGCTGGCCGCGGAAGCCAGGTTTCCCCCCTATCCGGAGGAGAAAACAGTTCTGAATCGCAATGCTGCGGTGAAAAAAACGTGAAGCCGGGCCGGGGTGCCCGTTCAGAACCAGCCCCTTTTCTTGAAGAAATAGAGCATCGCCCCGCCGATGGCTGCCATCACCAGCCAGACGGCGGGATAGCCCCAGTACCAATTCAACTCGGGCATGTTCCACGGGCTGGCGGCGGGGTTGAAGTTCATGCCGTACACGCCGGCGAGGAAGGTGAGCGGAATGAAGATGGTGGAGATGATGGTGAGCACTTTGATGACCTCATTCATCTTGTGACTGAGGCTGGAGAGGTAAAGGTCCATCATGCTGGCGGCGACATCGCGGTAGCTTTCGGTCGTTTCGATCACCCGCACGGTGTGATCATAGACATCGCGCAGGAAAACGAGGGTGGCGTCCCTGATCAGGGGGGACTCGATGCGGGTCAGCTCGCTGATGACTTCGCGCAGCGGCCAGGTGGATCGACGCAGGAAGAGCAACTCGCGTTTGAGGTGGTAAATCGCGCGCAGCGTGTTTTTGCTGGGCTGCTCGATCAGCTCGTCTTCCACGGCATCGATGCGTTCGCCGAGCCGGTCGAGCGCCAGAAAGTAGTTGTCGACGACGGCGTCGAGCAGGCGATAGAGCAGATAATCCGTGCCGCAGCGCCGCACCTGGCTGCCGGTGGTGCGGATGCGTTCGCGCAGCGGGTCGAAGACATCCTCGAAGGCCTCCTCGAAGGAGAGCAGATAGTTCGAAGTCATCCAAATGCTCACCTGCTGCCCGGTGATGCCGCCGGCCGATTCATCATACTTCAGGAGTTTCAGCACGATGAAGAGATGGTCGCCGTGTTCATCCAGCTTGGGGCGCTGCGCCGTGTTGGCAATATCCTCCAGCGCGAGGGGGTGGATCTTGAAATGATGGCCCAACTTTTCCAGCAGGCGGACGTCATGCAGACCGGTGATGTTGATCCAGCTTGTGGGGGGATTGGTGCGGCAGGGGTAAATCTCCTCGAGGTTTTCGACCTGGCGCTCTTGATAGCGTTCGGAATTGTAGACAAACAGCGTGATCACCGGCCGGTCGACTTTTTTTTCGCCCACGTGCACCAGGGTGCCGGGCGAGGCGCCGGCTTTTTTTTGCGCTCTGCGGTTGCGCCGCGACATGATGATTCTCCCTCCTCACTGCCGTGGGGCATTCACCCGTGCTGCATATTCTCCCGCCAGCCGCGGCGTCTCCAATTGCTGCTCGCGGGCGGTGTGCCATTGCCCGGCGCTGCAAGCGGCGGCGCCGTTGCGGTTTCCTGCTTCAGCACGGCGGCCAGCGCCGCCGCCGCAGGCAGATCCCGCTCCGCGGCGTAACCATCGCGGTGCTGCGCCAGCAGAGCCGGTGTGAATTCGTTTTGTACAAAGTGGGTGTCGAATTCACCGGCGCGGAACCTGGGATGTTGCATCACCCACAGGCAAAAGGGGATGGTGGTTTTGACGCCGCCGATTTCATATTCCGTCAGCGCCCGGCGCATGCGCTGGATGGCCTCTTCCCGCGTGGCACCCCACGCCATGAGCTTGGCAATGAGCGGATCATAATAAACCGAAATCTCTCCGCCTTCTTCCACGCCGCTGTCCTCGCGGATGCCGAAGCCGTCCGGTTTGTGCAAATGGCGCAACCGGCCGATGGCAGGCAAAAAATTGTTTTCCGGATCCTCGGCGTAAATCCGGCATGCAATCGCATGGCCGTGGCGCTTCACCTCCGCCTGGCTCAGCGGCAACCTCTGCCCGGCCGCGATCGCGATCTGCAGGCGCACCAAATCCAGCCCGGTCACCATTTCCGTGACGGGATGCTCGACCTGCAGGCGCGTGTTCATCTCCAAAAAGTAATAGCGCCGGTGTTCGTCCACGATGAACTCGACGGTGCCGGCATTGACGTAGCCGCAGCTCTGCGCGGCGGCCACGGCGGCCTCGCCCATCTCGCGCCGCATGCCGGGATCCAGCAGGGTGGAGGGGGCTTCCTCGATCACTTTCTGATGCCGACGCTGAATCGAGCATTCCCGTTCCCCCAGGTGTATGACATTGCCGAAGCGATCGGCGAGGATTTGAAATTCGATGTGGCGCGGCTGCTCGACATATTTTTCGAGAAACACCCGGCCGTCGGCAAAAGCGGATTGCGCTTCGGAGGCGGCGGTGCGCAACAGCTCCGGCAAATCCTCGGGCCGGTGCACCAGCCGCATGCCCTTGCCGCCACCGCCGGCCGCGGCCTTGAGCAGCACGGGATAACCAATTTCTGCGGCAAGGGCGCGTGCCTGCTCGACCCCCGTCACCGGTTCGTGTGTGCCGGGCACCACCGGAACTCCCGCCGCCATCATCAACTGGCGGGCCGCCACCTTGTCGCCCATCTTGCGCATGGCCTGGGCCGGCGGGCCGATGAAAACCAAGCCCGCCGCCGCCACGGCCTCGGCGAAGGCGGCATTCTCCGAAAGAAAACCATAGCCCGGATGAATCGCTTCCGCGCCACTGGCCCTGGCCGCCGCGATGATTTTCTCCGGCACCAGATAGGATTCCCGCGCCGGTGCCGGGCCCAACAGCCGGGCTTCATCGGCCAGGCGGACATGCAGCGCCAGACGGTCCGCCTCGGAGAAGACGGCCACGGTGCCAATGCCCATTTCGCGGCAGGTGCGGATGATGCGCACCGCAATCTCGCCGCGGTTGGCAATCAGGATTTTTTTGAACATGCCGTGTTTGCTGATTGCACGAATTGTACCGCTCTCTGCTGCGGGCGAGCCGCGCTCAGCACCGCCGCCGGCTGTGGTCGGCCACCACCTGAAATGTCGCAAATCACCTGCTGCGGCTGCCCGGTGTCAGTCTTCCGCGAAGCTGGCCAGCGCCTCGGTTTCATCGTCGAAGCTCTCGATGACGTTGTCGAGCTTGGCGATTTTGATGAGGGTGAGCACACGCGGCTGCAGATTGACGATTTTCAAGCTGCCCTTGGCCGGGCGCAGTTGCCGGATGCCGAACAAAATGGCGCCCAGCCCCGAGCTGTCGGCATATTCGACGTTGGCGAGATCGAGCAGGAGGTGCTTCTCTCCGGTGTTGGCGAGTTCGACGAATTTGGTCTTGAGATCGGGCGCGACGCTAAAATCGAGCCGCTGGTCCTCCAATCTCAGGATGGTGACGCCTCGTTTTTTTTCGGACTGCAATTGCATATGCGCTTCTCGTCTTCGGCCCCGCAAAAGGGGGGACTGGTCTTGCTGCGGCCGACGGGCAGGGCCGGCGGCCGGCTTACAGGGGAATGTTGCCGTGTTTCTTTTTGGGGTTGCGGTCAACCTTGTTGGCCAGCATGTCCAGCGCGGCAATGAGCTTGGGCCGCGTCTGCGCCGGCTCGATGATGTCGTCGATATAGCCGCGCTCCGCGGCAATGTAGGGGCTGGCAAATTTCTCGCGATACTCCTCGACTTTGGCGGCGGTGGCAGCCTGGGGATCGGCAGCCTGTTCAATCTCGCGCTTGAAAATGATCTCGACCGCGCCCTGCGGCCCCATCACCGCGATTTCGGCGGAGGGCCAGGCGTAGTTGATGTCGCCGCGGATGTGCTTGGAGCTCATCACGTCATAGGCGCCGCCATAAGCCTTGCGTGTAATCACAGTGATCTTGGGCACGGTGGCTTCGCAATAGGCGTACAGCAGTTTCGCGCCATGCTTGATAATGCCGCGCCATTCCTGATCCGTGCCCGGCAGAAAACCCGGCACGTCCACCAGCGTGATCAGGGGAATGTTGAAGGCATCGCAAAAGCGCACGAAACGTGCCGCCTTGCTCGAAGAGTCGATGTCGAGCACCCCGGCGAGCACCGCGGGTTGATTGGCCACGAAACCCACCGGCTTGCCGGCCAGGCGCGCGAAACCGACCACGATGTTTTGCGCGTAGCGTTCGTGCACTTCCATGAAATCGCCGTCATCCACCACCCGCAGGATGACGTCCTTGATGTCATAGGGCTTGTTGGGATTCTCCGGGACGATGGTGTTGAGCATCTCGTCCTGGCGTTGCGGGCTGTCGCTGCTGGGCCGCAGGGGCGGGTCTTCACAGTTGTTCAGCGGCAGAAAGCCGAGCAGCCGGCGGATGCTTTGCATGCAACTCACTTCATCCGGCGCAAGAAAATGCGCCACCCCGCTTTTGGTGGCATGTGTTTCCGCCCCGCCCAGCTCTTCAAAGGTGACATCCTCGTGGGTGACGGTCTTGACCACGTTGGGGCCGGTGACGAACATGTAGCTGATGTTCGGCACCATGAAAATGAAATCACAGATGGCGGGTGAATAGACCGCACCGCCGGCACATGGCCCAAGGATCGCTGCGATTTGCGGCACGACGCCGCTGGCGAGCGTGTTGCGCAGAAAAATATCGGCGTAGGCGCCCAGGCTCACCACCCCCTCCTGAATGCGCGCGCCTCCCGAGTCATTCAGCCCGATGATCGGCGCACCGTTCTTCATGGCCATGTCCATGATCTTGCAGATTTTCGCGCCATGCGCTTCGGACAGGGAGCCGCCCAGCACGGTGAAATCCTGAGAGAAGACATAAACCAGCCGGCCGTCGATGCGGCCGTATCCGGTGACCACCCCATCACCCAGGAATTTTTGTCTCTCCAGGCCAAAATCATGGCTGCGATGCTGTACCAGCATGTCCAGCTCGTGGAAGCTGTTCTCATCCAGCAGCAACTCAAGACGTTCGCGCGCCGTGAGCTTGCCCTTTTGATGTTGTTGGTGAATACGCTTCTCGCCGCCGCCGGCGAGTGCTTTTTGTTTTAATTCGCGAAGGTGTTTGATCTTGTCGGGAGAAGCCATGATGCGATCATTTATGGAGGCGCACTGCCGGTCTCAGTTAGCACCTGCTCTCGGTTGATGATATGCGTAATTTTAGGGCACTATATAGCCAGAAAGCCCTAAAAATGCAAATTTTTTTTGGGGCTGACGCAAGGGCACTGCGGCAGCGTCCCGACAACACGACGTCTCTTCACCACAGTTGCAACAGCCGAGGAGACGGACGGTATCTCCCAAACAGGCGAACAGGCCATGTGGTCTCGTGCCGGCCGGCAGTTTTTTTGCTTGCGGCTGAAACTTGCCCTTGCTATAATTAAGCCGATTTTTTTCAACTCTGTAAACTGGCAAAGGCCAGTTCTTTGCCCGTTCTGTGATCCTGCCGTTTCCAAAACTACGATCTCTTGCTTCGGCTGCATCCATCTTCCATCACCGCCGCCACCGACGAGTTTCATTTGCCGGTGCGGCACGCTGTCCGTTAAAACTAAATTCCACGGGAGGAAAGGTATGGTACAACGACGAGTGCTCTCGACGTTGGTGCGGCTCCTGTTTGCCGGAACACTTCTGCTTGTGCCGGCGATGGTGTTGGCGCAGACCGCCACGCTGCGGGGAACGGTAACCGACGCAGAGAGCAAAGAAAAGCTGCCGGGTGCCAGCGTGGTGGTGACGGCACCGGGGATGTCGCCGACCGGTGCGGCGGCTGACGCTTCCGGCAACTTCCAGGTGTCGAATCTGCCAGCCGGCACCTATACTGTCTCTGTTTCTTTCATCGGCTATGAAAAGAAAGTGATTGGGAATGTCACTTTGGCAGCCGGGGAAACCAGGACACTCGACATCGAGGTTGTGCCTTCCGGCATCTCTTTAAATCCGGTCATCATCTCGGCCTCACGGCGCCAGGAGAAAGCGCTTGATGCTCCCGCAGCGGTTTCCGTCCTGGAAGCCACGCAGATCCGTGGCCGTGCGACCACCACTCCGACTGATTACATGCGGGGTCTGCCGGCAGTCGACATCTCCACCAACGGTATTGCACAAAGCAACGTTGTCGTGCGCGGCTTCAACAATATCTTTTCCGGCTCGTTGCTGTCGTTGGTGGACAACCGCTATGCCAATGTTCCTTCGCTGCGTCTCAACGCCTACAATTTCATCCCGACCTCGACCGAGGATATTGCCCGCATTGAGGTCGTCTCCGGCCCCGGTTCAGCGCTGTATGGCCCCAACAGTGCCAGCGGTGTGATGCACATCATTACCCGTTCGCCCTTTGAGTCCAAGGGCACGACCTTCAGCATTGGCGGCGGCGGCCGGGATTTTTTCAACATCTCCCAACGCGAGCCCCAGGGCGGCCGCAACATTTACATGACTTCGATGCGTCACGCCGGTGTTTTGGGCGACAAGCTGGGCTACAAACTCTCGGCGCAATATTATCAGGGCCAGGATTGGGTCAACTATGACCCGGCCGAGCCGCCCACCATCACGCCCTATCGCCAAACCACCAGCGGCAATGTGCCGGTCAGCGGCCCCATCCCGAACAAGCGCGATTTTGATGTGGAGAAAATTGCGGCGGAAGCCCGGCTGGATTATCGCCTGAGCAATGACGCCACCGTCATTTTCAGCGGGGGCTACAATCGCGCCACCAATCTGGAGTATACCGGCATCGGCGCCGGCCAGGCCAAAAACTGGACCTATTCTTATGCGCAAGCCCGCTTCCTCTACAAGAACCTCTTTATCCAGGGCTTCATGAATCAAAGCGATGCCGGTGATACCTACCTGCTGCGCGACGGCGCTTTGATTGTGGACAATTCCAAGCTCTTTGCCGCCCAGATTCAACACAGTGCGACCCTCGGCACGCGCCAGCGCTTCACCTACGGCGCGGATGCCATTCTCACGCGCCCCGACACGGACAACACCATCAACGGCCGCAATGAGAACAACGACAACATCAACGAGCTGGGCGCTTATCTGCAATCAGAAACCAAACTCTCCAACCAGTTCGATGTGTTGCTCGCCGCCCGCATCGATGACCACAACCGCATCAAGGACCCGGTGTTCTCGCCCCGGGCCGCGCTGGTGTACAAACCCAATCTCTCCCACACCCTGCGCGCCACCTACAATCGCGCCTTCAGCACGCCCTCGAGCCTGAACCTCTTTCTCGATATTTCGGCGGGGCAGGATATCTTCCGTTTTCGCCAACTCGGTCTGCAGTCCTCGTTTCCGTTCGACATCACCACCGGTGCGCGCACCCAGGGCGTGCCGGAAACCGGCTTCAGTTTCAGCCGCAGCGCCAATGGCTTGCCGCGCTTCCGCTCGCCGTTTGCACCGCTGGCAGGTCTAACCCGGGATAGCTACATTGATCTCAACAATCCCCAGTTCACCAACGTGATGTGGAACGTGGGGCGTGGTGCCGTCCTCGCCCAGCTTGTACCGCAATTCCGCGGCCTGCTCGCCGCCCAGGGGCTGCCGCCCGCGGCCATTGACGCCATCACCCAGCAATTCCTCAGCATCGTGCCGCAACAGGTTTCCGGCGTCAACAACATCATGCGGGTGATCGATCCCACCACCCGCCAGTCGCTCGTGGTGCAGAATGTGGTGGATGTCAAACCCATCAAGGAAACGACCACGGAAACCTTTGAGCTGGGCTACAAAGGCGTGATCAATGAGAAACTGGTGGTGGGCGTGGATGTTTATCACTCCCGTATCAAAAACTTCGTCGGACCGCTGAACAACGAAACGCCCAATGTGTTCCTCGATCCTGCGACGTTGGGTGCGAATCTGGGACAGCAGTTCGGCGCGGCGCTCGCCAATCCCGCCAACGCCCAGCTTGCAGCGGTGCTGGCGGCGCTCGACAACCCGGCGTTGGGCTTGGGCGGCAATGGCAACGGCACGCCGGTGGACGAGCTGGCCACCATCTTCACCAGAGGCGCGGCGCAGATTCCCTACGGCACAGCGACCCCGAAGGAAGCCTTCGACCCGGTGGCGATTCTGCTCACCTACCGTAATTTTGGCAAGGTCAGCCTCAACGGCGTGGATTTCAACTTCGCCTACTATGCCTCACCGCAATGGGTATTGGCCGGCAACTACTCCTTCGTCACCAAGAGTGGGCTGAACTTTTTCAAGAGGCCCAATCGCGTCATCTATCGCAATCTCGATGGCGTCACCGACATTGCACTCAATGCGCCCGGCAACAAGGCGACGCTCGCGGTGCAGTACCGTTCCGCCCAGCGCGGCTATGACACAGAATTGCGCGCCCGTTATGTCGAGGGCTTCCCCATGGATTCCGGCGTGTTCGTGGGTGAGGTGCAAACCTACACCGTGATGGATTTCAACTTTGGCTACGATCTGCCCTTCGCACGCGGCACGCGCTTCTCGCTCAACGTGCAGAACCTGCTCGACAAGGAGCATCGTGAGTTCATCGGTGCTCCCATCCTTGGCCGCTTGATTCTAAGCCGCCTGACCTACAGTTTCTAATCACCGCGCCGCCGGTTTGCCGGCGTGCTGGTAAGCCGGCGCCGGAAAATGACAAGCCCTGTGCGCCCCACCCGGACGCACAGGGCTTTTTGTTTTGGGGAAAAGTGCTGCCGGCAGGCCGGCGCTCCGGCTCCCGCTACTCCAGCAGCCGGCCGTAACTTTCCGGCCGGCGGTCGCGGAAAAACTGCCAGACGTTGCGCACCTCCCGGATTTGATCGAGATCGAGATCCGCCACGATCACTTCATCCTGATCGCGGCTGCCCTGCGCGATGATTTGCCCGCGCGGGTCGCAGAAATAACTCGAGCCGTAAAACTCGCCGATGTCCCACGGCTTCTCGTGCCCGACACGATTGATGGCGCCGACGAAGTATTGATTGGCGACCGCATGCGCGGGCTGCTCGAGCTTCCATAAATATTCCGAGAGGCCGGCCACGGTGGCGGAAGGATTGAACACGATCTCCGCACCGTTCAGGCCGAGCACACGCGCGCCCTCCGGGAAGTGACGATCATAGCAGATGTAGACCCCGATCCTGGCGACGCGGGTGGTGAAAACCGGGTAGCCGAGATTGCCGGGCTTGAAATAGAATTTCTCCCAAAAGCCCGGATGACAGTGGGGAATGTGATTCTTGCGGTATTTGCCGAGATAGGCGCCGGTTTCGTCGAGCACGGCGGCGGTGTTGTAGAACACGCCGGTCATGTCTTCCTCGTAAATCGGCACCACCATGATCATCTTGTGTCGCGCGGCCAGCTCGCGCATCAGTCTGATGGTCGGACCGTCGGGGATCGGCTCCGCCATCTGATACCAGCGCGTTTGCTCCTCCGCGCAGAAGTAGGGGCCGAAAAAGATTTCCTGCAGACACAACACCTGCACACCCTTGCCGGCGGCCTGTGCGATCAGGGCCACGTGTTTGTCGATCATGGCTTGTTTCAGCTTGTCCAGCGGTGAATCAGCCGGCAGGGGCAACGAGGCCTGAATCAAGCCGGCGCGAACGATGCGGGCCATGGTTGACCTTTCATCATTATTTTCAGAAGGATCATTCGCCACGCAGTTTTTTTAGTTCCTCGCGCAGACGCGCCAATTCCCCTTCCGCCGCGCGACGTTCACGGGCTTCGTGTTCCGCACGGGCCTCCGCTTCACGGCGTGCGGCTTCCGCCTCCGTGGGGGTCAGCAAGCGCTTGCCGGTTTTGCGGTCGTACAGCCGCAAAGTATTCTGCTCGACGCGCAATTCCAAACCCAGCACCTCGCTGTTGATCCGGCTTCCCATCAACGGCACATAGTCGCCCTGTTCCAGGCGAAAACCGCGCAGGGGCGGCCGCATGGTTTCCTGCAGGGGATCGAAGATGAAATATTCGCGCACGCCGAGCGTGGCATAGATGTAACGCTTGTCGCCGAGATCATTGACCTTGGTTTCATCCGAGGTCAGTTCGATCACGACATCCGGCGCCTTGCCCTCCGCCTCCAGTTTGTAGATGCGGCGCTCTTTTTTTTCGATGCCAAACACGACGAGAATGTCGGGCGAAACGCTTCGCCGGATGCCCTTTTCATCGAGATAGTAGAGAAAAATGTTGCCGCTGACATAAACCCGCGGCTGCTCGCGGAAATGCTCTTCGAGGGCATGGAGCAAGTCCAGCATGAGGCGGCGATGCACATCGGTCTCAGCCATGGGCCTCCCATCGGATGCGGGAAGGTATTCCTCCGGGTGAGGACGCTCCGGCGAAAGGATCGGGGTGGTTGTCATGGACATGCTGTTCACCTCACAATTTTCACGGCAGCCTGAAAATAGGCATCTGCTGCTGCAAATGCAAGGCTGCCGGCGGACACCCTGCGATGACAGCGCCATCGCCCCCGGCCGGGCCGGGCCGGAATCATTTCACCCCCAGCAAAGAATCGCCGATCACGTGCGTGGCCGCCTCCCATTCTTTGAGCGGCGCCGGCCAACTGCGATCCTGCGCCCGCCGCAGATAGACGATCTGCGCGAGATGATACAAATCATGCTGGGCGATGTGCAGCGCGGCCACGCCCGGCTTCTCGCGATCTTTGCCGTCCAGCGAAACACGCTCGCGCAGCAGTTCATCATCGTTCTCACAGGCCGCGACGACCTCGCGAACCTGGCGGTGGCTTTGCTGCAGGCCTGCCGCCAGTTCCTCCGCACCTCCGGTTGGAACGTCAGCCACCCATGGTTCAATCCCCAGGCGCCGGAGAAACCAGGCATTCACCCGCACGAGATGGCGGCAAATCTCACCGAGGCTGCGCGATTCAGCGGCCGGCTTCCAACGCAGTTGCTCGAGCGGAATGTCCTGCAACACCAGCAGCAGCGGTTGCTCACAAGCCTGCAGGACCTCCAATGTCATTGCGATTTTGCTGCGATTCATTTCTGCTCCGCATGTTTCCGTTGCGATTCTCCCCCGGCTTCCCTGTGCGCACCACCCACTGCCAAAATCCCTGTCAGGCAAACACCCCGGGCGCGTCACACATGTGCCGGCGGCGCGATCGGCGCAATCCGGCCCTCGGCCAGCAGTTTTTGATACTGATTCCACGACATCACGGGTTTGTCGCCACTGCGCTCCTGCATGGTGATACAGCCCTCGACCGGACAAACGAGCATGCACATGTTGCAGCCCACACATTTGTCCGCGATCACTTCATAATGGTTCGTGCCATTGCGCTTTTCCATGCGAATGCTTTGATGGCAGCCGTCTTCACAGGCGATGTAGCACAACCCGCAATGAATGCAGAGGCGCTGATCGATCTGCGCCGTGATGGCGTAATTGAGATCGAGATTGCCCCAGTCGGTGACGCGGGGCAGCGACTTGCCGATGAAATCCCGCGTGCTGGTGAAACCTTTCTCCCGCATCCAGTTTGCCATGCCCTCGATCATGCCCGCGACGATGCGAAAGCCGTAGTGCATCACCGCGGTGCAGACCTGCACGCTGGTGGCGCCCAGCAGCATGAATTCCACCGCGTCACTCCAGCTCTGAATGCCGCCGATGCCGCTGAGCGGCACGCGTCGCGGCGCCTGCTCATCGGCGGCGACCTGATGCACCATGTTGAGCGCGATCGGTTTCACTGCCGGGCCGCAATAGCCGCCGTGCGAGGACTGTCCGCGCACCGCCGGCCGCGGCACGAAGGTGTCGAGATCGATGCCGGTGATGGAATTGATGGTGTTGATCAGCGACAGGGCATCGGCGCCGCCGCGCACCGCAGCGCGCGCGATGTAGCGGATGTCCGTGACATTGGGGGTGAGTTTGACCATCACCGGCGTGGTCGCCACCTCCTTCACCCATTCGGTGATTTGACAGGCATATTCCGGCACCTGCCCGACGGCCGAGCCCATGCCGCGCTCACTCATGCCATGCGGGCAGCCGAAATTGAGTTCCAACCCGTCGCAACCCGTGTCCTCGGTGCGCTTGACGATGTCATGCCAGGCCTCGCGTTTCGACTCCACCATGAGCGACACCAGCAGGGCATGGTTGGGATAGCGCTTCTTGATGTCTGCAATCTCGCGCAGATTGTCTGCCAGCGGCCGGTCGGTGATCAGCTCGATGTTGTTCAGCCCCATCACCCGCTGGTTGGCGTAATGCACTGCGGAATAGCGGCTGCTGACGTTGACGATGGGCTCGCCGATGGTTTTCCACACCGCGCCGCCCCAGCCCGCGTCGAAGGCACGCGCCACTTGATAGGCGCTGTTGGTGGGCGGCGCCGAGGCCAGCCAAAACGGATTGGGCGATTTGATGCCGCAGAACTCAATGGAAAGATCAGGCATGAGTGTCCCTCATTTTGTGCAAAGGCCGTGGGGAAGATTGACGCCGTCAGCGCCGGGGCATCAGTGCGCCGGCTGCCGGGAATTCAGATACTGCAGGATGCCATGGGCGGCAATCTTGCCCATCTGCACGGCATCCACCACCTCTCTGCCGCCGTTGACACAGTCGCCGCCGGCGAACAAGCCCGGCACCGAAGTCGCGCCCGTGGCGGAATCCACAACCACACGCTTGCCCGCCATTTCAAGATTGGGGATCGTGCGGTAGAGGTCGTAAAGCGCATCCTGACCGAGCGCCGCCACAACCATGTCGCAGGCAAGGGTGTGCAGCGTGCCGGGGATTTCCTGCAGGCGTTCTCCTTTGGCACCGGGTTGAACCTTGACGCACTCCACCCCGGTCACTTGGCCATTCGCGCCCACGATGCGCCTGGGCAGCGTATGCCAGCGGAACTGCACCCCGTCGGATTTTGCCAGCTCGTATTCGTAGGCAAAGGCCGGCATTTCCGCCTCGCCGCGACGATAAACGATCGTGACCTGCTCCGCACCCAGCCGGCGGGCGGCCGTGGCCACGTCAATCGCGGTGTTGCCCGCGCCGATCACCACCACGTTTTCTCCCACCACACACTCCTCGAGACGGCGCAAGCGTGTCGACATGATGAAATCCAATGCTTCAAACGAACCGCTCAGGTCTTCGCCTTCGATCCCCAGGCTGGCGGTTTTGCCCAGTCCCACGCCCAGAAACACGGCATCGTATTCCTGCAGCAACCGGCTCACCGGCAAATCCCTGCCCACCGGCGTGTTGAAATGAATGGGAATGCCGATCTGCCGCACATACTCGACTTCGGCGAGTGCAAACTCGGTGTTGACCTTGTAGGCGGCAATTCCGCTGGTGTTGAGGCCGCCGGCGTATTCACTGGCCTCATAAACCACGGCTTGGATGCCGAGTTTGACCAGCTCGTGGGCGCAGGACAAACCTGCCGGCCCGGCACCGATCACCGCGACCTTTTTGCCGAGTGGCTGGCCGGCGGTGAAGAAGTGCAGCCTGCGCTCCATCACATAATCGGTGGCATAGCGCTGCAACCGCCCGATTTGAATCGGTTTGTCATTGAGCTGGTTCAGCACACAAGCGCCCTCGCACAGCACCGCGGTCGGGCAGGCGCGCGCGCAGGTGCCGCCGAAAATATTCGCCGACAGAATTGTGTGACCCGCGCCGGCCACGTGGCGTTCGAGAATCTGGCGGATGAATTTCGGCACCTCGATGCCGGTGGGGCAGGCGCGCGTGCAGGGCGCATCGTAGCAAAACAGGCAGCGCGCGGCTTCCAACAGGGCTTCATTGTGTGTGTAGCGGGGCGCGAGATCGGCAAAGTTTTGCGCGAGTTGTTCTGCATTCAAGCGCGTGGGGTGCAGGCTCATAATCGCCTTTCCGTGTCGGGTGAAGGGATGGTCGAAATCACGTTCACAAAGCCGGTGAGCAAATCACAGGCCGTAGGGCTTGCGCGGCAGGAAGCGCCCGGCGCCGCGCTCAACGCGCAAATCACCCTCCTTGTAGACCAGCTTGCCGCCGGCAATGACGTGAATGGGATTGCCTTTTACCGTCATGCCCTCGAAGATGCTGCGGTCCACCCGCTGATGATGCGTACTGGCGCTGATGGTGCGCTCCTTGTTCGGATCAAAAATCACCAGATCGGCATCCGAGTCCACGGCGATCGTGCCCTTGCGCGGGTAGAGTCCGAAAATGCGGCAGGCATTGGTGGTGAAAAGATTGACGAATTCATTGGGTGAGAGGCGCCCGCCGTTCACACCATGATGCCACAGCAAACTCATGCGATCCTCGATTGCCGGACAGCCGTTGGGAATCAGGGTGAAATTGTCTTTGCCCATCGCCTTTTGCTGCATGGTGAAGGGGCAATGATCGGTGCCGGTGGCTTGAATCATGCCGGCCTTGATGCCGTCCCACAAGGCGGCGGGATTTCCCGCGGGGCGGAACGGCGGACTCATGACATAAGCCGCGGCCTCGAAACCGGGTTTGCGATAAACCTCGTCGTCGAGCACGAGGTGATTGATCAGCGACTCGGCATACACGTGGCGCTGACCGCGCAAGCGGGCGGCGATCACCGCGTCGAGCGCGGCCTTGCACGACAAATGCACAATGTAAACCGGCACGCCCACCACCTCCGCAATGCGGATCACGCGATTGGTGGCCTCGCCCTCCACCTCCGGCGGCCGCGAGACCGCGTGATATTCCGGCCCGCTTTTGCCCTCCGCCAGCAGCTTGCGTTGCAGGTTCCACACCAGATCACCGTTTTCCGCATGCACCGTGGCAATGCCGTTCAGCTCCTTCACCCGGCAAAAGCTGTGATAGAGCTGGTCGTCATTGAGCATGAGCGCGCCCCTGTAGGCCATGAAATGTTTGAAGCTGGTGATGCCGCGCTCGCGCACCACAATCCCCATCTCCGCGGCGACCTGTTCGCTCCACCAGGTGATGGCCATGTGATAGGAATAATCCGCCACCGCGATTTTGGCCTTCTCGTCCCACTGCCGCAGCGCCTCGAGCAGCGACTGGTTGGCGTTGGGAATGCAAAAATCGATGATGGTGGTGACGCCGCCGCAGATGCCCGCGATGGTGCCGGATTCAAAATCATCCGCGCTCACCGTGCCCATGAAGGGCAGTGCCATGTGCACGTGGGGATCGAGGCCGCCGGGCATGACCAGCAAGCCGGTGGCATCGATCACTTCGGTGCCGGCGGGTGCTTCGAGCCGCGCGCCGATCGCGCGAATCAGGCCGCCCTCGCAATACACCTCGGCCTGGTAACGGTCGCTGCCGGTGAGGATTTCACCGCCGCGAATCAGGAGTTTTGACATGACGTTCTCCTTTCCCTGCGTTTCAGCAGGCGGTTGTGTCTACGCTGCCTCCACCTCGGCCAGCACGTGGTCCAGCGTGTCGATGAGAAAATCGGCATCGCTCAGCGTGAGGCACATCGGTGGTTTGATGCGCAGGACATTGCCGTACAAACCGCCCTTGCCGATGAGCAGGCCATTGTTCTTGGTGCGCTCCATCACTTCGGCGGTTTCGGCAGTGGCGGGTTCCTTGCTTTGGCGGTCTTTCACCAGCTCCACGCCCAGCATCAAGCCCAGACCGCGCACCTCGCCGATCAGACGGTGCTTGTCCATCAACGCGGTGAGTTTTTCTTTCAGATAATTTCCGACTCTCGCCGCATTGGCCTGCGTGCCTTCCTTGTCAATCACCTCGAGCGTCGCCAGCCCCTGCACCATTGACACCGGGTTGCCGCCAAAGGTGTTGAACCAGATTTTCTGCGACATCGCTTCGGCGATCTCGCGGCGGGTGGTGAGCGCACTCAGCGGAATACCGTTGCCGATGCCCTTGGCCATGGTGATGGCGTCCGGTGTCACGCCCCAGTTTTGAATGCCCCAGTAATGGCTGCCGGTGCGGCCGAAACCGGTTTGCACTTCATCGGCAATGAACAAGCCGCCGTACTTTTTCACAATGTCATACACGATCTTGAAGTACTCCGGCGGGGGCGTCACCGTGCCGCCCACGCCCTGGATCGGCTCGCCAATGAACGCCGCCACCCTGCCGCTGGTGTTGTGCCTGATCACGTTTTCCACGTCGCGCGCGCAGTGCAGGTCACAGGCGGGATAGGTTTTGCCGAACGGGCAGCGATAGCAATAGCCCGGCGCGACGTGATGAATGTTGCCTGCAGTTGGAATCGGATATTTCCAGGTGCTGTGGCCCACCAGGCTCATGGTGGCGAGGCCGGCGCCGTGATAGCAGTTGCGCAACGCCAGCACGTCGAGGTTGCCGGTGAACAGCCGCGCCATGGTAAGGGCGAGATCGTTGGTTTCACTGCCGGAATTGGTGAAGAAGGTGACCTTCAAGTCCGGGCTGGGCATTTTTTCCGCGAGTTTTTGGGCGAGCAGCGGCATGGCGGGGTGCAGATAGATGGTGGTGGCATGCTGCAGCTTGTCGATCTGCGCCTTGGTTTTGGCAATCACTTCGGGATGGCAATGCCCCACGCTGATGGTGACGATGCCGCCGAGCGCATCGAGATATTGCCGGCCGGTGTCGTCGTAGAGGTATTGCATGTGGCCGCGCACCAGATTGACCGGCTCGCGATAGTACATGAACACCGCCGGCGGCAGATACTCGCGCCGCAAGGCCAAAACCTGGTCGCGGTTCAATTCGTTTTCGGAAGCAAACGTTTCGGCGGGTTGGGCGCCGGGGTTGGGTTCACGCGCATGGACCTGAGCAGTGGGGGCAGCGACGGTCGCTGGCATGGCCGGCTCCTTGTGGAAGAGATCGAAACAGGCAACGGATTTTTGGGGGAAAGAGCGCTCGCGCGCAGGTGAAAAAAGTGGGGGTAAAATACAAAACCGGTGATGGAAATGCAAGAGGGGCGAGGCCGGCTGGCAGCCTGCCTGCATTGACAGGCGATTGTCACCCGGCAAATATCTTGTGACAAGCAAGGGCGCTGTTGAGTTGGGACAAGATTCGCTTGTGAATGGCAAGCTCCTGCTGCCTGAGCGGCTGCCGCATGATGTTGGGCGCAAAAACAGCCGCGGCCATCGCACGATGACAGCGGCTGTTGCACTCTCGTCGCAGCGTTGTGCGGCTGCGGCGGCTTCCGTTACTTTTGCAAAACCATCTTGCGCACCTGAGTGTGCCGGCCGGCGGTGATTTTGTACAGGTAGATGCCGGTGGCCACCGGCCGGCCGGCCTCATCGCGGCCATCCCACCCCGCGCGGTGATAGCCCGCCGGTTGCGCTGTCTGATTCACCAGGGTGCGCACCTTGCGGCCGAGCTGGTCATAGATCACCAGCGTCACCACCGCGGCTTCGGGCAGGTTGTAGCGAATGCTGGTTTCGGGATTGAAGGGGTTGGGGAAGTTCTGCTCCAACACCAAACTCGCCGGCACCTGCCCTGCGCGCGCCGCCAGCGATTTGAGTGACGCGCTTTCCGTGCTGTTGCTGAGATCATAAACATGTCCCAAGCTCGCCACCACCTCTGCATCGCTTTTTTGATGACTCGGGTAAACTCTTAAAATCACTCTTGCCTCCTGGCGCAAACCCTCGGTGCTTACGCCCAGCAATACGCCGGCCTGATTGAAGGCCTCGTCGGAAGACAACGCCAGAGCTTGTGACGCTTTGGTCAGCGTTGCGTCGCCAATGGTTTCGACTTCAAACGTGAGCGCCAGCGGTGCTTTGCCGTCAGACAAGCTTATCGCCTTCTCGCCGGCAATGACATAAACCACCAGCAGACTTTCCGCCTCTGCCGGCAAGAGGAATTCCGCCGAAGCCAACGCTGCCCAAGCCTCGCTGGCGGTCAATTTCGCCGTATCCGCAGGCGCGGCCGCAAAGTCGACTGTCGAAAAGCTGCCGTCCGCATGCTGCACCAGAAAATTTTCCATACACAGGTTCAGCCACGCGCCGGAAACCGGCTCAACCAGACCCACCGCCCGTTGCACGTATCCACCCGGTGAACCCATCTTGAAGCTTGCCGAAGCAAGAGGTATTTTCGAACTTTTTTTAGCGCGCACTTTTGTGGCGACCAGCCGGAAATGGCAACCGAATGGCAATTCAGATAACGGCCC
>JAPDPX010000014.1 GCA_034506255.1 candidate division KSB1 bacterium
GTGTGGAGCGTGTCGGGATACACGACAACTTTTTCGAGCTGGGCGGGCATTCGCTGCTGGCGACGCAGTTCATGTCGCGGCTGCGGGACGAGTTTGCAGTCGAAGTGCCCCTGCGCAGCCTGTTTGAAGGCCCGACCGTGGCGGAGCTGGCCAAGGCGGTTGAGCAGGTTCGCAGCAGCGCGCCGGCACAAGCGCCGGCGATCACGCGCGTGGCGCGCGAGACGAGACGGGTGAAACGCTCGAGCCTGAGCGGTGAGGTTGCCAAGTAGAAACAAGACGAACCGCGCCTTTTCTCCCACGAAAATGAAGTCCCGAGGAAAAAAATTTGGGTTTTCGTGGGAGGAGTCACGTAGCGCAGACATTCTGTCTGCCGGCAGCCGAGGCGAAACGTAGCGCAGACATCTTGTCTGCGGGAGGCAGTACAACAGTAGCAAGTTTTTCTCCCACGAAAATGAAGTCCCGCGGAAAAAAATTTGGTTTTCGCGGGAGGAGTCACGTAGCGGAGAGATCCTGTCTGCCGGCAGTGAAAATTTCATCAGTTTGTCAAAAAGGCATTTTGCAGCAAGCGCATGATCCAATCCGATACCCAACAATCGCCACCTGATGACGGTCGCGCGATGATCGACGAGGAAGTTTACGTCTTCCCGGTTTCCTTCGCGCAGCAGCGCATGTGGTTTCTCGACCAGTTCGAGCCCAACAGCGCATTCTACAACATTCCCTCGGCCTTCCGGTTGCAGGGCGAACTTGCCATCGCGGCGCTGGCCGCGGCCATTGCCGAAATCGTACAGCGCCACGAAGCGCTGCGCACCACGTTCGCAACCCGCGACGGTCAGCCGGTGCAGGTGATTCATGCCGCACTGGAGATCCCGCTGCGACAAATCGATCTGCGCCATTTGCCGCCGTCAGCGCGGGAAGCCGAAGCGCAAAAACTGGCCAACGCGGAAGCGCAGCAACCCTTCGATCTGCGCCGCGGCCCGCTGCTGCGCACCACGCTGCTCCGGCTCGCCGAACGGGATTTCATCCTGCTGGTGACCATGCACCACATCGTTTCCGACGGCTGGTCGATGGGCGTGTTCATCCATGAACTGACCACGCTGTATCATGCCTTCACGCGCGGCCTGCCCTCGCCGCTGCCCGAGCTGCCGATTCAATACGCCGATTTCGCCGAATGGCAGCGCCAGTGGCTCACCGGCGAGGTGCTGGAGCGGCAAATTGCCTATTGGAAGAAGCAACTCGGCGGCAGTCTGCCGGTTTTGGAACTGCCCACCGACCGGCCGCGGCCGGCGGTGCAAACCTACCGCGGCGCCAATGAAGCGGTGAAAATTTCCGCGCGCCTGCTGGCCGATCTCAAGGAGCTCAGCCGGCGCGCCGGCACCACTTTGTTCATGACCCTGCTGGCCGCCTTCAAAGTGCTGCTGCACCGCTACACCGGCCTCACGGACATTTGCGTGGGCACGCCGGTGGCCAACCGCAACCGCGCAGAAATCGAAAGCCTGATCGGCGTGTTCATCAACACGCTGGTGCTGCGCAGCGATCTCAGCGGCGATCCCGGCTTTCGCGAGCTGCTGCGCCGCGTGCGCGAAGTGGCCCTCGAGGCCTATGCCCATCAGGATGTGCCGTTCGAGACGCTCATCGAAGTCTTGCAGCCGGAGCGCGACACCAGTCACTCCTCGCTGTTTCAGGTGATGTTCATTCTGCAAAACGCGGCGGTGACGGCGCAGCAACTGCCCGGCTTGACGATCACCCCGGTGGAGGCGGAAACCGGCACTTCGACCTTCGATTTGACCCTGTCACTCGCCGAGGAGGCGGAGGGCATGGAGGTCGCCGCGGAATACAACACCGATTTGTTCGAGGCGGCGACCATTCGGCGATTGCTGGGCAATTATCTCACGCTGCTGGACGGCGTGGTGGCCGATCCCGATCAGCGCCTGTCCCGGCTGCCGCTGCTGTCACCGGCGGAGCGCCGGCAAATTCTGGTCGAGTGGAACGACACGCGCGCCGATTTTCCGGCACATCGCTGCGTGCATCATCTTTTCGAACGGCAGGTGGAGCTGGCGCCGCAGGCGGTGGCCGTGGCCTGCAACGGGCAATACCTCACGTATGATCAGCTCAATCGCCGCGCCAATCAGCTCGCCCATCATCTGCAAAAGCTTGGCGTCGGCCCGGAAGTGCGCGTCGCCATTGCCGCCGAAAAATCACCGGAGATGATTGTTGCGGTGATGGCGGTGATGAAAGCCGGCGGCGCATACGTCCCGCTCGATCCCTCCTATCCGCAGGAACGACTGGCCTACATGCTCGAGGATTCCGGCGCGGCGATTTTGCTGACGCAGCACAGGCTGCTGCCGGATTTGCCGCCGTTTCACGGCCGCGTGTTTTGCCTCGACGCCGACTGGCCGCAACTCGCCGGCGAAAGCGAAAGCAACCCCGTGAGTGCGGTGCGGCCGGAAAATCTCATCTATGCCATCTACACCTCCGGCTCCACCGGCCGGGCGAAGGGCACGCTGCTGGAGCATCGCACGCTGGTGAATCAATATCTCGCGTGGGAAAAATCCTACACCCTGCTCACCGTGGCGCGTTCGCATTTGCAGATGGCGAGCTTCTCGTTCGATGTCTTTTCCGGCGATTTCGTGCGCGCGCTGTGCTCGGGCGGCAAGCTTGTGCTCTGTCCGCGCGAGGTGATGATGGCCCCCGACCAGCTCTACGCGCTGATGCGGCGCGAGCAGGTCAACTGCGCCGAGTTCGTGCCCGCGGTGCTGCGCGGTTTGATCCAGTATCTCGACGAAACCGGCCAGAAGGTCGATTTCATGCGGCTGCTGATCGCCGGCTCGGACACGTGGTACGTGAGCGAATACAAAAAATTCCAGCGCTTTTGCGGACCGGACACGCGGTTGATCAATTCCTTCGGCCTCACCGAGGCCACCATTGACAGCACCTTCTTCGAGACCGGCGGCAAACTCGATCTGCCCGATGAGCGCGTGGTGCCCATCGGCCGGCCGTTCGCGAATTCCAAAATCTACATTCTCGATGCCAATCTCGAACCGGTGCCGATCGGGGTGGCCGGTGAAATCTGCGTGGGCGGCGCAGGGCTGGCGCGCGGCTATCATCACCTGCCGGAGATGACCGCCACCAAATTCGTTCCCGATCCCTTCAGCGGGATTCCCGGCAGCCGCATGTATCGCACCGGCGATCTCGGCCGCTTTTTGCCGGACGGCAACATCGAGTTCATCGGCCGCATCGATCATCAGGCCAAGATTCGCGGCTATCGCATCGAGCTGGGCGAGATTGAAACCGCGCTGGCACAGCATCCCCAGCTCAAGGCGGTGGCGGCGCTGGTGCGCGAGGACAAGCCCGGCGAGAAGCGGCTGGTGGCTTATATCGTTCCTGCGAATGAAACCGTGCCCGGCCGCAGCGAGCTGCGCAAATTCCTGCTGGAAAAAGTGCCGGAATACATGGTGCCCTCGGATTTCGTCACGCTCGCCGCGCTGCCACTGACGCCCAACGGCAAGGTTGACCGCCGCGCGCTGCCGGCGCCCGACCGCACCCTGTGCCAGCCGGAGGAGGATTTCATTGCGCCGCGCACGCCGGTGGAGGAAATACTGGCCGGCATTTGGTCGCAGGTCCTGCGTGTCGGGAAAGTCGGCGCTTTCGACAATTTTTTCGATCTCGGCGGCCATTCGCTGCTGGCCACGCAGGTGGTCTCGCGCGTCCGCGATGTGTTGCGCGTCGAACTGCCGCTGCGCGATATTTTTGAATTCCCCACCCTCGCCGGTTTGGCGGAGAAAATCGAAATCCTCTCGGCGGCGCAGGGCGTGGAAGCCCCGCCGATTCGACCGGTGCCGCGCACGCCGGAGCTGCCGCTCTCCTTTGCGCAGCAACGCCTGTGGTTCCTCGATCAACTCGAGCCCAACAGCCCGTTCTACAACATTCCCGAGGCCGTGCGCCTCACCGGCGGCCTCGAGGCCGCCCTCCTCGAAAAAAGTTTGAATGAAATCGTGCGGCGGCACGAGGTGCTGCGCACCACGTTCGTCACCCTCGACGGCAAGCCCCGGCAGGTGATCGCGCCCGCGCTCACCATTCCCCTGAAGCTGATCGATCTCTCGCCGCTTCCCGCGGCGGAACGCGAAGCCGAGGCACGGCGATTGGCACGGCACGAGGCGCAGCAGCCGTTCGACCTCAGCACCGGCCCGTTGCTGCGCGCCACGTTGTTGCGGCTGCAACCGGACGAGCACGTCATGCTGCTGACGCTGCATCACATCATCTCCGACGACTGGTCCACCAGCGTGCTGATTCAGGAGATGGCGGTGCTGTACGAAGCCTTTTCCAAGGGCAAGCCTTCGCCGCTGCCCGAGCTGCCGGTTCAGTATGCCGATTTCGCGGCCTGGCAGCGGCAATGGCTGCAGGGCGAGGTGCTGGCGGCGCAGCTCGATTATTGGAAACGGCAGCTCCATGGCATTCCCGCCCTGCTGGAGTTGCCCACCGACCGGCCGCGGCCGGCAATGCAGAGTTATCGCGGCGATTATCAAACCTTCTCCCTCTCCGCCGAGCTGTCGGCAAAGATTCGCGCATTGGCACGGCGCGAAGGCGTCACCCATTTCATGACGCTGCTGGCGGCATGGCAGGCGTTGCTGGCGCGCTACTCCGGACAGGATGATATATGCGTCGGCACACCCATCGCCAACCGCAATCGCGCCGAGTTGGAGCCATTGATCGGCTTCTTCGTGAACACGCTGGTGTTGCGCGGCGACCTCTCCGGCGACCCGGGCTTCCGGCTGCTGTTACAGCGCGTGCGCGATGCGGCGCTCGGCGCTTATGCCCATCAGGATGTGCCCTTTGAAAAAATCGTGGACGCGCTGGCGCCCGAACGCGACATGAGCCACGCGCCGCTGTTTCAGGTGATGTTCGCCCTGCAAAACACGCCGCTCGCAGCGCAGGGCATCTCCCCCGGTCTGACCCTGAGCCCGTTCGAGGCGCACAGCGGCACCGCCAAATTCGATCTGACCCTGTTCATGGTCGAGGAGGAGGATCACTTCAGCGGCGCGCTGGAATACAACACCGATCTCTTCGATGCCGCCACCATCAGCCGTTTGCTGGCGCATTTTGAAAGATTGCTGGACGCCGCCACCGCCGAGCCTGACCGGCCGCTTTCCCGGCTGCCATTGCTCACCGCCGGGGAAGCACAAAAGGTGCTGGTGGAATGGAACGGCCGGCGCGATGACCAGCCGCTCGATCGTTGTCTGCATCAACGCTTCGAGCAACAGGCGGCAGAAACGCCGGCAGCGGTGGCGGTGCGGTACAACGGGGAGCTGCTCAGCTATGACGAGCTCAACCGCCGCGCCAACCGCCTCGCCCGCCATTTGCAAAAATGCGGTGTCGGGCCGGAGGTGCTGGTTGGCCTGTGTCTCGAACGCTCGCCGGCCATGCTGGTGGCGCTGCTCGCGGTGATGAAGGCGGGCGGCGCCTATGTGCCGCTCGATCCCGCCTATCCGCGCGAGCGTCTGGCGTTCATGCTGGAGGATTCCCGCGTTGCACTGTTGCTCAGCCAGCGAAAACTTCTGGAGCGGCTGCCTGCTCACGATCTGCCCGTGATCCTGCTGGATGAGGAGGCACAACAATTCGCCGGTGAAGAGGACAGCAATCTGCCGGTCACGATCACGCCGGACAATCTGGTGTATGTGATCTACACTTCCGGTTCCACCGGCCGGCCCAAGGGCACGCTCATCACCCACCGCGGTTTGAACAATTATTTGAACTGGTGCCTCGCAGCGTATCCGTTGTCGCAGGGCAGCGGCGCGCTGGTGCATTCCCCGCTCGCCTTCGATGCCACCGTCACCGGCTTGTTCAGTCCGCTGTTGGTTGGCAAAACCGTGCAGCTTGTGCCCGAGGGTTTGGAGATCGAGGCGTTGAGTCGTGTGCTGGAAACGCAGGGTGGGTTCAGCCTGATCAAAATCACCCCGGCGCATCTCGACGTGCTCGGCCAGCAGCTCGGCGCGGAGAGGGCGGGGAAGGTGACTGCGGCTTTTGTCATCGGCGGTGAAAATCTCACCGCCAAACATATTGCCTTCTGGCGGCGGCATGCCCCGGCCACGCTGTTGTTCAACGAGTACGGCCCCACTGAGACCGTGGTTGGCTGCGTGGTCTATTGCGTGCCGCCGGACTGGCCGGGCAGTGAAGCGGTGCCGATCGGTCGCGCCATTCCCAACACCCGCGTGTATGTGCTCGATTCCCATCTGCAACCGGTGCCCATTGGCGTGCCCGGCGAGTTGTACATCGGTGGCGCGGGCGTGGCGCGCGGCTATCTCAACCGGCCCGATTTGACCGCCGAGCGTTTCGTGCCCGATCCGTTTTGCAGCGAGCCCGGCGCGCGGATGTACAAAACCGGCGATCTCGTGCGCTATCTTGCCAGCGGTGAAATGGAATATCTCGGCCGCCGCGACGATCAGGTCAAGATTCGCGGCTACCGCATCGAGCTGGGCGAAGTGGAGGCCGTACTCGCCAAACATCCCGGTCTGCGCGAAGCCGCGGTGGTGGCGCACACGGGTGCCGGTGGCGAGCGCCGGCTGGTGGCTTACGTTGTGCCGGCCGGCGAGGCCGCACCGACCGCGGCGCAGTTGCGCGAGTTTCTCCGCGCCGAACTGCCGGAGTACATGATCCCGGCAAGTTTCATCACCCTTGCTGCGCTGCCGCTCACGCCCAATGGCAAGGTGGACCGCCGCAGCCTGCCAGCGCCCGGCGAGAACCGGCCGGAGCTGGAGAATGTTTATGTCGCCCCGCGCACGCCCGCGGAACAAACGCTCGCCGCGATCTGGCAGCAGGTGTTGGGCGTCAGCCGCGTCGGCGTGCACGACAATTTCTTCGAGCTGGGCGGCGACTCGATTCTCAGCATTCAAGTCATCGCGCGCGCCAAACAGGCGGGATTGGGCTTGACGCCGCGGCAGCTTTTCGAGCATCCCACCGTGGCGGGGCTGGCGGCGGTGGCCGGCGCGACACGCGCGATGGTCGCGGAGCAGGGTCCCGTCACCGGCCCGGTGCCGCTCACGCCGATCCAGCACTGGTTCTTCGAACAGAATGTGCCCGAGCCGCATCACTGGAATCAATCGGTTTTCTTTGCACTCGCGCAACCGCTCGATCCCAGCCGGCTGCGGCAGGTGGTGAGCGCGCTGTTGCAGCATCACGATGCGCTGCGCTTGCGTTTTCAGCGCAATGAAAGCGGCTGGCAGCAATACCATGCCGGATTCACCGCGGAAGAGCCGGAGTCATTCGTGATGGTGAATCTCGCTGCGCTGCCCGCGGCGGAACAAAGCGCCGCGATCACCGCCGAAGCCGCACGTTTGCAGGCCAGTTTGCATCTCGGCGACGGCCCGTTGCTGCGCGTCGCTTATTTCGATTTGGGTGAAACCCGGCCGGCACGCCTGCTCATCGTTGCCCATCATCTGGTGATGGACGGCGTCTCCTGGCAAATCCTGCTGCAGGATTTTCTGCTGGCCTATCAACAGCTCGGCGCCGGCCAACCGCCGCAGTTGCCGCCCAAAACGACTTCCTATCAGCAATGGGCGCAACGGCTGGTCGAACATGCGCGCTCGGAAACGGTGCGCGACGAGCTGGCGTTCTGGCAAAAGCTGTTGGAAAGCCCCACCGCCGCGTTGCCGCTGGATTTTCCCGCCGGCCGCAATACCGAGGCCTCGGCGGCGGAGGTGACCGTGGCGTTGAGCGAAGAGGAAACCGCAACCTTGCTGCGGGAGGTGCCGGCGGCATATCACACCGAGATCAATGAGGTGTTGCTCACTGCGCTGGCGGCGGCACTGGCGGAATGGACCGGCATGCCGCGCGTGCGTCTCGATCTGGAAGGCCATGGCCGCGAAGATCTTTTCCCCGATCTCGAGGTCAGCCGCACGGTGGGCTGGTTCACCACGATTTATCCCGTGGTGTTGGATCTCACCGCAACAGCCACCACGGTCGAGGCGCTGTCCGCAGTGAGGGATCAGTTGCGTCGCATTCCGCTGCGCGGCTTTCATTACGGCTTGTTGCGTTACTTGTGCGCGGATGACGAGCAGGCCGCCGGCCTGCGGGCACAACCACCGGCGCCGGTGCTGTTCAACTATCTCGGGCAGAGGGATCACGAGGGCGGGGGGCCGGCATGGTTCACGGCCGCGCCGGAAGCGCCGGGCGCGGAGCGCAGCCCTGCCGGTTTGCGCACGCACGTGCTCGAGCTCAACGGCGGCATTCAGGGCGGCCGTTTGGAGATGGAATGGACTTTCAGCACCCATTTGCATCGCCGCGAAACCATCGCGGCGGTGGCGGAAAATTTCAAGGCGAAGCTGCAGGAGATTATCGCCCGCTGCCGTTCCGCCGGTGACCAGACCGCGGCCTTTGCGGATTTCGGCTGGGATCAGCAGGAACTTGCCGGCATTTTGCAGGAGATCGACAAGGCGCTGCCGTGAAGGCGTCGAGTTTTCCTCCCACGAAAATGAAGTCCCACGGAAAAATCTTTTGGATTTCGTGGGAGGAGTTGTGCAGCGCAGACATCCTGTCGGCGGGCAGGCTGGAAGCTCAATGCTGCTAACTTTTCGAAAAGGCAAGCCAATTGCGGGCAAAACAATTCAAAAATAATGACAGGAAAATGAATGGCAAAAAATATGTGGGCGGGTTTTCATCAAAAACACTCTTAGTCGCTTGGTAAGAAACTTGAATATCTTTTTGCCATACATCTTCCTGTCATGACTTTCTTGAAAAAGTTAGTGGCTGAATTTTACATGCTGGCTTGTTGTTGCCCGGGAGAAATGGCGTGTTCCCAAAACTCCGTCAGGAGTGAACTGTTTGTAGACATGGGCATCTGGCTTGTCTTTAAACTCCGTTAGGAGTGACCTGTAGAATTTCTCATGATCTGGCGCGGTTTTTTTGAGGAGAACCAAGCAGGTCACTTCTGACCACGAAAATACCGTAGCGCAGGCATCCAGCCTGCAGGCCGACAAGATCTCTGTGCTACCTGAATCTGGCATGCGGGCTTGCTGTTGCCCGGGAGAAATGGCGTGTTCCCAAAACTCCGTCAGGAGTGAACTGTTTGTAGACATGGGCATCTGGCTTGCCTTTAAACTCCGTTAGGAGTGACCTGTAGAATTTCTCATGATCTGACGCGGCTTTTTAGGAGAATCACGCAGGTCACTCCTGACGGCGTTTTGGGAAATGCGATATGCCGCTTCACTAAAAACAGTTCACTCCTACCGGAGTTGACAGCACGTTCGCCGGCAAAATTTTTATGCACCACCCCTTGGGTGGTTGGGCGTCGCGATCAAAGCGGCGTTGTTCGCGGAGGGGATCAATCCGGGGGCAAAATTCAGGTTAAAAAGTTAGTGACATTGAACATCCTGCGCTGCGGGAGGCAGTGCAGCATTGCTTTCGCTCTTTTCTCGCGAGTTTCATGACGACATTCGACCGGAAAAACCTCGAAGACTTCTACCCGCTCTCGCCGATGCAGCAGGGCATGCTGTTTCACAGTTTGTACGCACCGCATTCCGGCGTGTACGTGGAACAGTTGTGCTGCACGCTGCGCGGCCGCCTGCAGCCCGAGGCGTTTGAGCGCGCCTGGCAGCGCGTCATCGCGCGGCATGCCATCCTGCGCACCAGCTTTCTCAGCGAAAATCTCAAAGAGCCGGTGCAGGTGGTGCATCGCACGCTGCCCCTGCCGCTGCGCCGCGAAGATTGGTCCGCCCTGTCGCCGGTGGAGCAGGAGCAGCGGCTGGAGGATTTGCTGCAACGTGAGCGGTTGCAGGGCTTCGATCTCAGCCGCGGCCCGCTGTTGCGGCTGGTGCTGCTGCGCACCGCGCCCGACACCCACCGCTTCGTGTGGACCTATCATCATCTCCTGCTGGACGGCTGGTCTCTGCCGCTGCTGCTGCAGGAGGTATTGTTGTGCTATGAGGCCTTTGTGCGCGGGCAGGAGCCGCAATTGCCGCGACCGCTGCCGTTCCGCGATTACATCGTCTGGCTGCGGCGGCAGGACATGGCTGCGGCGGAAAATTTCTGGCGCCGGCAGCTCGCCGGCTGGCATGCACCCACGCCGCTGCCGCTGCACCGCCGTCCGTATCACACAAACGGCGCAGAGGCCACTGCTGCCCGGCAACAAGAAATTCGACTGTCACGCGAACTCACCGCCGCACTGCAAACCTTTGCGCGCCGGCAGCAGGTGACCCTCAACACTCTGGTGCAGGGCGCGTGGGCATTGCTGTTGAGTCACTACACCGGCGAGCACGACGTGCTGTTCGGGGCCACGGTCTCCGGCCGGCCCGCCGAGTTGCCGGGCGCGGAGAAGATGATCGGTCTGTTCATCAACACCCTGCCGGTGCGCGTGCAAATCGACCCGCGCCAGTCGTTGCCGGCGTGGTTGCAGGCGCTGCAACGGCAGCAGGCAGAGCTGCGGCAGTACGAGTACAGCCCGCTGGTGCAGATTCAAGGCTGGAGTGCCGTCAGCCGCGGGACGCCGTTGTTTGAACACATTTTTGTCTTCGAAAATTTTCCCGTCGCCGAAGTTGCACCGGCGGCCGGCGGCAACGGCAGTCTGCGCATCGCAGAGGTGCGCACCGCGGAGCAGACAAATTATCCCCTGACCGTGGTTGCCGGCCCCGCCGATGAGCTGCTGTTGCGTCTCGTCTATGACGGCCGGAGCTACGACGCGGCCGCCATTCGCCAATTGCTCGATCACTTCGCCAATCTGCTGCGCGGCTTCGTGGCGCGGCCGGAACAAAAACTGGCGCAGGTGCCGCTCCTGGGCGGGGCTGAACGCCGGCGCCTGCTGGTGGACTGGAACGCGACGCAGGCCGCTTTCCCTGCGCACCTGTGTTTGCACCAACTCTTCGAAGCGCAGGTGCAAAAAACGCCAGACTCGCCGGCGCTGATCATGCAGGGCCGCCGGCTCAGTTATCACGAATTGGATGAGCGCGCCAATCAGCTCGCGCATTTTCTGCAAAAGCTCGGCGTCGGCCCGGAGACCATCGTCGCCATCAGCGTCGAACGCTCGCGGGAAATGGTGATCGGCCTGCTCGGTGTGCTCAAGGCCGGCGGCGCCTATCTGCCGATGGATCCGGTTTATCCCGAAGAACGGCTGGCCTTCATGCTCGCGGATGCCGCGGCGCCGGTGGCGCTCACCCAAAGTCACTTGCGCGAAAAATTCACCGCCCATCGCGGCCAGCTCGTCTGTTTGGACACCGAGTGGGAAACGATTGCCCGCGAGAGCACGCAACGACCGGTGTGTCGCGCCACTGCCGCCAATCTCGCCTACGTCATCTACACCTCCGGGTCCACCGGCCGGCCCAAGGGCGTCATGCTCGAACATCGCGGCGCAGTGAATATGGTGCAGGCGCTGGGCAAGGCCTTCGGCATCGATGCCGACAGTTCCACGTTGCAGTTTGCCTCCTTCAGCTTCGATGCTTCGGTGGAGGAAGTGTTCGTCACGCTGGCGCATGGCGCCTGTTTGCATCTGGTGCCGCAGGAAACCGTGTTTTCGCCACCGGCATTGCTCGAAGTGTTGCGCGCGCAAAAAATTTCCGCCGTCACGCTGCCGCCCTCGCTGCTGGCGATGTTGCCGGAGACGCCGCTGCCGGCGCTGCGGTCGCTGGTCTCGGCGGGGGAAAGCTGTCCGCGGGAAATTGCCGTGCGCTGGGCCGCGGGCCGGCGTTTTATCAATGGTTATGGGCCCACGGAATGCACGGTGTGTGCCACCACTTTTCGTGTCGAGCAAATCCCCACCACGACCACCGTACCGATTGGCCGGCCGATCGACAATGTGGAAATTTATGTGCTCGATCACCTGCTGCGACCGGTGCCGGTGGGTGTCGAAGGGGAAATCTACATCGGCGGCGTGGGCGTCAGCCGCGGCTATCTCAACCGCCCGGATTTGACCGCGGAAAAATTCCTCCCCGATCCCTTCAGCAACCGGCCGGGCGCGCGACTTTACAAAAGCGGCGATCTTGCGCGTTATTTGCCGGACGGCAATCTCGAATTCCTCGGCCGCCTCGACCAGCAGGTGAAGCTGCGCGGTTTTCGCATCGAGCTCGGTGAAATCGAAACGCGGCTGCGGGAGCATCCGGCGGTGCGTGCTGCCGCGGTGGTTGTGCACGGCGACTCGCCGAAGGAACAGCAACTGGTGGCTTATGTCGTGCTGGATCCGCCAACGGCTGCCGACGCTGCGCAGGGAACTCCCGCGCCGCCGGGCGAGGGTGCACCGGCGACGCATGCCGTGCTGCCGGAGCTGCGCGCCTTTCTGCAGCAGCGATTGCCGGCACACATGGTGCCTTCGTTCTTTGTGCCGCTCGCTGCCATGCCACTCACGCCCAACGGCAAGGTGGATCGCCGCGCCCTGCCGGCACCCGCCGCGGCACACGAGAGCAGCTATGTTGCGCCCCGCACGCCCGAGGAGGAAATTCTCGCCGGCATTTGGGCGCAGGTGTTGAACGTGCCGCGCGTCGGCGTGCATGACAATTTCTTCGAGCTCGGCGGCCATTCGCTGCTGGTGACGCAACTGCTCTCGCGCGTGCGCGAAGCACTGCAGGTGGAGTTGCCGCTGCGCAGCCTGTTCGATGCGCCGACGATTGCCGGGCTGGCGCAACAGCTTCAGCAGGCGCGCTTGACCGCTCAGGGGCTGCAAGCGCCGCCGCTCACGCCGGTGTCGCGGGAAGGTGATCTGCCGCTGTCTTTTGCGCAGCAGCGCCTCTGGTTTCTCGACCAGCTGGAACCGAACAATCCGTTCTACAACATTCCTTCGGCGGTTCGACTGGAGGGGGCGCTGGATCCGGCCATTTTGGAAAAATGCCTCACTGCCATCATTGCACGTCACGAAATTCTGCGCACCCGCATCGTCACCGAGGAGGGCCGGCCGCGTCAGGTCATCACGCCCGCGCTGCAGTGGTCCCTGCCGGTGATCGATCTGAGCGGGCTGCCTGCCACCGAACGCGAGGCCGAAGTGATGCGGCTGGCGCGTGCCGAGGCACAACAGCCTTTCGCTTTGGCGGAGGGCCCGCTTTTCCGCGTGAAGCTCATCCGTCTCGCACAGGAGGATCATGTCGCGCTCTTCACCATGCACCATATCATTTCCGACGGCTGGTCGATGGGCGTGCTGCTGCGGGAGGTCGCGCTGCTCTATGATGCTTTCCGCAACGATCGACCGTCGCCGTTGCCGCCGCTGCCGGTGCAATATGCCGATTTTGCCGCATGGCAGCGCCAATGGCTGCAGGGTGAAATTTTGGAGCGGCAGTTGGCCTATTGGAAGCAGCAGCTCGCCGGCTGCCCGCCGCTGTTGGAATTGCCCACCGACCGGCCGCGGCCGGCAGTGCACAGCTTCCGCGGCGCGCAATTGAACTTCATGCTGCCGGCGGACCTGACCGGGCGGGTGAAGGAGTTGAGCCGGCAAATGGGAACCACACTGTTCATGACGCTGCTGGCCGCTTTTCAAGTTTTGCTCGCGCGTTACAGCAATCAAAAGGACATCTGCGTCGGCACGCCCATCGCCAACCGCAACCGCGCCGAGCTGGAAGGGTTGATCGGCTTTTTCGCCAACACCATCGTCCTGCGCACGCAACTGGCGGACAATCCCTCCGTGCGCGAGCTGCTGCGCCGCGTTCGCGAGACCGCGCTGGCGGCCTATGCGCATCAAGATGTGCCGTTCGAGATGCTGGTCGAGGCGCTCGCGCCGGAGCGCGATCTCAGCCACACCCCGCTGTTTCAAACCATGTTCGTTTTTCAGCAGCAGGCAGTGGCCGGCCGGCAGGTGCCCGGCCTGCGCATGAGCCCGCTGGAGGTGCACAGCGGCACCGCCAAATTCGACCTGTCGCTGGAAATGACGGAAACCAGCGAGGGGCTCGCGGCGACTTTCGAATACAACACCGATCTCTTCGACGCCGCCACCATCGCGCGCCTCGCCCGTCACCTCGAAAGATTGCTGCAGGGCATGGCCGGCGATCCCGACCGCCGCGTCGCTCATTTGCCGCTGCTCATCCCGGAAGAGCAGCAACAAATCGTCAACGACTGGAATGCCACCGCGGTGACGTGGCCGCCGGCGCAAAACATTCAGCAACTGTTCGAGCAGCAGGCGGCGAAAACGCCGGAAGCGGTGGCGGTGCAGTTCGAAGACGAACGCTGCAGCTATGGCGAGCTCAATCGGTGCGCCAATCAACTCGCGCATTATCTCCGCAGCCTGGGCGTCGGGCCGGAAGTGTTGGTGGCCGTCAGTTTGCCGCGCAGTCTGGAAATGGTGATCGCGCTGCTGGCGGTGTTGAAGGCGGGCGGTGCCTACCTCCCGCTCGATCCGGCTTATCCGCGCGAACGTCTGGCCTTCATGCTGCAGGATGCACAACCGCGCGTCGTGCTCACCACTTCCGGGTTGCGGCCGATGCTGCCCGGCGATGGTCTCACCGTCGTCGAGCTCGATTGCGTCCGGCCGCTGCTGGCGCGCCATGCCGCCGACAATCCCGGCGTCACGGTGTTGCCGCAGCATCCGGCGTACATGATCTACACCTCCGGCTCCACCGGCGTGCCCAAAGGCGCCATCATCGAGCAGCGCGGTTTGATCAATTTGGTGCGGGCACAAATCGGGGAGTTTGCCATTCGGCCGGAAAGCCGGGTGTTGCAATTTGCGCCGTTCAGCTTCGATGCCTCGGTTTCGGAAATTTTCACGGCCCTGATCAGCGGCGCGACGCTTTGTTTGATCAAGCCGGAGACCCTGCTCGCGCCCGACACGTTGCTCGCCGCGCTGCGCGCGCAGGCGATCTCGGTGGTCACGCTGCCGCCCTCGCTGCTGGCGGTGCTGCCGGCGGAGGCGCTGCCGGCACTGCACACGCTGGTTTCCGCCGGTGAAAACTGCAGCCGTGAGATTGCGGCACGCTGGGCACCGGGGCGGCGCTTCATCAATGCTTATGGCCCAACCGAGAACACGGTGTGCGCCTCGTGCCATCGGGTGGAGAAGTTGCCGGAGCAGGCCGGCATTCCCATTGGCCGGCCGATCGCCAACGTGCAGCTTTACATTTTGGATGAACATCTGCAACCGGTGCCGGTCGGCGTGGCGGGCGAGTTGTACATCGGTGGCGTCAGCCTCGCGCGCGGCTATCACCGCCGGCCGGATTTGACCGCGGAGAAATTCATTCCCAACCCCTTCAGCACTGAACCCGGCAGCCGGCTCTACCGCAGCGGCGATTGGGCGCGCTGGCTGCCGGATGGCACCATTGAATTTCTCGGCCGCCTCGATCAGCAGGTCAAAGTGCGCGGTTTTCGTATCGAGCTGGGCGAGATTGAGACGGTGCTGGCACAACACCCGGGGCTGCGCGAAGTGGCGGTGGTGGCGCGCGAGGCCCGGGCGGGCGAACGGCAGTTGGTGGCGTATGTGGCGCCGCGCGCAGAGTCTGCGCCGGCCAGCGCAGAGCTGCGCGAATTTCTCGGCAGTCGGCTGCCGGAGTACATGATCCCGGCTCTCTTCGTCACCCTGCCCTCGTTGCCGGTGACGCCCAGTGGCAAGATCGACCGCCGCGCCTTGCCGGCACCGTCATTCGAACGGGACGAGTCGAACGCAGGCTATGTCGCCCCCCGCACTGCCAGCGAGGAAAAATTGGTGGAGATCTGGGAGTCATTGCTCGGGGTCAAACCCATCGGTGTGCACGACAACTTCTTCGAGCTGGGTGGCGATTCGATTGTGAGCATTCAAATGATCGCACGCGCCAGCCAGGCCGGCATCCAGCTCACGCCGAAGTTGTTGTTCCAGCATCCAACCATTGCCGGCCTCGCGGCAGTGGCCGGCACGAGCACAACTGCGGTTGCCGAGCAGGGACTGGTTACCGGCCCGGTGCCGCTCACGCCGATTCAGCACTGGTTCTTCAGCCGGCATGACACGGCGTTGCATCACTGGAACACTTCGATCATGCTGGCCATGGCGCAGCCGCTCGATCCCGCGATGCTCGCGCAAACCGTGCAGCTTCTGCTGACACATCACGATGCCCTGCGCCTGCGGTTCCAGCGCACGGCCGCGGGCTGGCGGCAATATCTCGCCGGCCTCGAAGGCGAAACGCCGTTCGTGCATGTCGACCTTTCCCAAACACCGGCACGCCGCCGCAAGGAAGCGATCGAAAGCACGGCGGCGCAGATGCAAACCAGCTTGAACCTGGCGGAGGGGCCGCTGCTGCGCGTGTGCTACATGGATTTGGGACCGAAGCAGAGCCACCGCCTGCTGCTCATTCTGCATCACCTCGTGGTGGACGGCGTGTCGCTGCGGCTGTTCCTGGAGGATTTGCTGCGGGTCTATCGCCAACTCCAAGCCGGTCAGCCGGTGAGCCTGCCGCCCAAAACCACTTCGTTTCAGGCGTGGGCGCGCGCGCTGGTGCAGTATGCACAATCCACCGAATTGAAGCAGGAGCTGGCCCACTGGCGGGAAGTGGCGGCACAGCAGATGCCGGCCTTGCCCGTGGATTTTCCGGGTGGCAGCAACACCTATGGCGACAGCGATCACGTGACGGTTTCCCTGAATGCCAGGGAAACCCGGAAGCTTCTGCAACATCTGCCGGCGGCACACGGCACCCAAATTAACGACGTGTTGCTGGCGGCGCTGGTGTCGGCATTTGCGCCATGGACCGGCCGGCGCCAGCTCATGATCGACATGGAAGGCCACGGCCGTGAAGATATTTTGCCGGGTCTCGACGTCTCACGCACCCTCGGCTGGTTTACCAGCCAATATCCGGTGTGGCTCGATCTGGAGCAGGCACGCGAGCCGCGGGTAATGCTGGAAGCAGTCAAAACGCAATTGCGCGCCATTCCCCACCACGGCATAGGTTTTGGCCTGCTGCGTCATCTCTGCGCCGATCGCGAGGCCACGGCACCGCTGCGTGCGCTGCCCGCCGCGCCGGTGAATTTCAACTATCTCGGCCAGTTCGATCAATTCGATCCCGCCGCCGGCGAGGCCCTGCCGTTCGCGGTCGCGCCGGAATCCGCCGGCCCCGAACAGCATCCCGAAGGCCGGCGCAGTGCGGTGATTTATGTCATTGGCATCATCACCGGCGGTGAGTTGGGTGTGCGCTTCAGTTACAGCCGTCGTCTGCACCAACGCCGCACCATCGAGCAGTTGGCGAAAAATTATCTGCACGAGCTGCGCCGCCTGCTGACGGTTTGAGAATGGGACACGGCCGCAGGTGCAGCAGGAGAAGGATGGTTACAGAAGATTTCGCGGTTCAACTTTGGTTGTCGCGAAAACGTCGTAGCGCAGGCATTCTGCCTGCCTGATCAGCAGACAAGTTTGTCTGTGTCATGGTCCGATGCCACGTTGCTTGATTACAGCGAAAGGTGGATTTTGTGGATGCTTTGATTGGAATCACCCGTGAAGATTGGTTGCGGTTGTTGCGGGAGAACAACTTTGCCATCGCGCCGCAATATTGGAACCGTGCGCTGGCGGTGACGATGATGAGCCTGGCCAATACACGCGATCAGCGTCGCGAAGAGCAGGAGTACGGTGCCGAGGTCAAACGGGCGGAAATCAAACCGCCGCTGTTCATTCTCGGCCATTGGCGCAGCGGCACGACACTGCTGCATGAACTGCTCGCGCTGGACGAACAGTTTGCCTATGCCAACCTGTTTCAGGTGTCGCATCCGCACACCTTTCTCTGTCGCGAGGCGATCATCGAAAAAGCGCTGGCGCAGGCCGATACCGAGCAGCGGCCGATGGATGCCATGCGCGTCGGTTTTCGCAGTCCGGGTGAGGATGAATCGGCGCTTGCGGTCGCCAGCTTGCGCTCGCCCATGCTGGCGTGGTCGTTCCCGCGCAATGAAGCCTATTATGATCGCTTCCTGACCTTTCGCGAGGCGTCAGACGATGACCTCGCCAGATGGAAGGCTGCTTTTATGAAGTTTTTAATGAAGCTCTCCTGGCGCTATGGCAGCCGGCCGCTGGTCTTGAAATCGCCGCCTCACACGGCCCGTCTCAAGCTGCTGCTGGAAATGTTTCCCGAGGCGCGCTTCGTGCACATCCATCGCGATCCCTTTGTCGTGTTTCAGTCGACCCGCGCGCTGTATGACAAGGCGGCGGCGGCCTCGCATTTGCAACGGCCCGATCCGACGCGCATCGATGCCGGGATTCTGCGACGCTATGCCGCCATGTACGAGGCCTTTTTCGAGGAGCGCGACCTGATTCCCGCCGGCCGCTTTTGTGAAATCGCTTTTGCGGAGTTGGAGCGCGATCCACTCGGACAGGTCCAGCAGATTTATGCGCAGTTGCGGTTGCCCGGCTTCGACGCAGTGGCGCCCAAAATGCAGGCTTATGTGCAAGCACGGCGCGATTATCGCAAGAACAAACATGTTCCCCTGGCCGAACCACTGCGCCAGCGAATCGTTGAGGCCTGGTGGCGAAGCTTCGCCACCTGGGGCTATGCCACTGACGGGGTGCCGGCCAACTCGCTTCGCATCAATGACGACGGCAGCAAACGCACCAACATGATGAAGACATGAGCGATCACACCTGCATTTCAACAACGCCGGTGCCTCCGGTTGTAGAGGCCGAGGTGGGCAAACCCGCCCGGCTGTGGAGCAAGAATTATTTGCTGCTGTGGCAGGGGCAATTTGTCAGCCGCCTGGGCAATCAGGCCTTCAACGTCGCGCTGCTCTTTTGGCTGAAGCACACCACCGGTTCGGCGACACTCATGGGCTTCATCTCGATGGTGTCGAGCATTCCGGCGCTGCTGTTGATCTCGGTTGGCGGCGCCATCGCCGACCGTTACTCGCGCCGCAACATCATCATTCTGTGTGATCTGTTTGCCGGACTTGCCGTCTTGTCGCTGGCCTTCCTGCTTCTCCTGGCACCCGGCGCCACCGGGCTGGCGATTGTTTGGCTGTTTGTCGTCTCGATTGTACTGGCGGTCATTTCATCGTTCTTTGCCCCGGCGATTTCCGCCGCCATTCCAGATCTGGTGCCCAGGGAACGGCTGGCGGCGGCAAACTCGATGGGCCAGTTCTCAGAGCAATTCACCCTTTTCATCGGGCAGGGATTGGGGGGAACGCTTTACCGGCTGCTGGGCGCGCCGATCCTGTTCTTGATCGATGGCCTGACCTTTTTGTTTTCGGCGGTGAGTGAGACCTTCATCACAATTCCGCAACCGGTGCGCAAACCCAGCAGCAACTGGCGGCAGCGTCTGCGCGAATTTCGCCATGACCTCGCCGAGGGCTTTCAGTATGTCTGGCACACTGCCGGTCTGAAGGGGCTGGTCATGGTCTCGGCGGTGAACAACTTCTTTTCGGTGCCCATTCTGCTGTTGCTGCCGTTTTATGTCGAGGATTTTCTCCAGGTCAAAGTTGATTGGTATGGCTTTTTGCTGGCTGCCTTCGGCATGGGCTCGCTGCTGGGATCGGGGATCGCCGGGATGTGCCGGCCCTCGGGCTGGACGCGGGCCCGCTTGATGATGCTGGTGATGCTCCTGGACGCCCTGTTTTACGGCCTGCTGGCGGTGGTTCGTCTGCCGCTGGCGGCATTGGCGCTGGCCTTTCTCAGCGGTGCGGCCGGCGGCTTTTTTGCGATCAATACCACGACCCTCATTCAAATGACAACGCCGAGCCAAATTCGGGGTCGCATCTTCGGATTGCTCGGCACCATCGCCGGCAGCATTACGCCGCTGGCTTTGGGCCTTTCCGGGGTGGTTGCGGATTTGACCGGAAAGAACATTCCGTTGATTTATTTGACCTGCAGTGGTGCGCTGCTGGTCCTGGCACTGGTTGTCATCTCCCGCCGCGAGATACGGGAATTCCTGGCCTGTGAACTGGCTGCCGAAGGCACGCCGGCGCCGGCGGAAGCACGGTCGCCAGTTTGACTGCACCATGCCGGCTGCCGTGGTGGCTGGCGGCGCTGCGAAATATTGCAGACAAGACAACGGCAAACCTCATCACACTCATTATTTTCAAGGAGAGCAAAATGGTCCGCGATGAAAACGAAGACAGCACGATCTACAAAGTCGTCGTCAATCATGAAGAGCAATACTCGATCTGGCCGGCGGATCGCGAAAACGCACTCGGCTGGCGCGATGTCGGCAAGACCGGCACCAAGGCGGAATGTCTGGCCTACATCAAAGAAGTGTGGACGGACATGCGGCCGTTGAGCCTGCGGAAAAAAATGGAAGAAGCAGCGCAACAGCCGCAGAACCAATGAGCACAACGGGGGACTCGACAGTGCCGGGGCTGACGAAGTCATGATGTTCCTCCTGCTTTGTCTGGTCCCCGCCCCTTCGTCTCCGGGCATGACCGCCTCGCCCTGCAACGCCGGACTGTTTTCTTTCGCACAGGCAACCGCCCGCCAAGGATAGTGTGGGTCCGGTGTTGCAGTGCTGTTCTCTGGACGCGGCTCCGGGGCGGGCGGGGAGACCGCACAGCACTTGTTTGCGCCATGCCGGGGAAGATGCGAAATGGCATCATCGCGAGCAGGACAGCCAGGTCGTTGATTCCCTGCGAAGGGAGCGCGCTCCCGGCGCGGGGGAAAGCTTGTTGTACTACAGGTGAGAAAAATGCACCCGCCGGAGACGAAAAGGCTGCACCCTCTGCTGGAAGGGTTCTACCGCCTCTACCAGCGCCACGACGGGGTGAAGACATTATTGGATGAGGCGGCAAAATTGGCGGTCGAATTTTTCCAGGTACAGCAATGTGCCATTGCCTGGCTGGCAGAGGGCAAGCCCGGTTTCAGCGTTCTGGTGAGTAGCGGCGCAAAGCCGACGGATGATTTCGTCAATCATGTCGGGCAAGCGATCGCCGCACACCGCCGACAGCATCCTGCCGCAGAACGGGGCAGCGCGCATGTGCTCCCTGTCGCTGCTGCCGGCACTCCCGATCCCCGGGAGTTTGTCCTGCCGGTGCAGGTCAGCCATCGTATCGCCGGCTATCTTTACGCGCGCCAGAGCAAGCTGATGGCCGACGAGGCCCTGCTCGCGCTGCTGGCACGGCATATTGGCGCTGCCGTTGAAACGCAGAGGATGCGCGAGCTGCTGGCTTCGCGTTATGCTGCTCCGGCGGGCGCATCGAACCGGGGTGAAGCCGCGGCACCCTCGGTGCTGGGAACGCCCATTTTGGCCGCCGTCGAAACTCCCGGGAAAGTTGCGAACATCGTTGCCCGGGCTTTTTACAAAGAATTGCGCAAGGCCGGTTTTGAGACGAAGCAGATTTTGATGGTCGCCACGGCGCTGATCGAAAATTTGACCGAGGCCCTGCGCCGGGCCAGCACCAAAAAGCAGGCGTGAGCCATGTGTGTTCCGGCACAACCAGCTGGAGATCGGCTCGAATGTATGCGCAAGAACGAACAAAAGATGTTTATGAGACGATCGCCGGATATCCCCAACCGCCTCTCATTCCCCTGCCGCCCTGCGAAGACTGGGAATCATTGCAGGCGATGGGCCTGAAATTGGGAGGCGTGTCGTGCGGGATCGTGAAGGCGGCCATGAGCCTGACGGGCTTTCGTGCTTTTCATCGGCAGCTTCCCCGGCAGCTCGAAGCGATTCTGCGCCGCAGCGAATTGCGGGGTGCCTATCTTTTTGCGCCGGTGATTTCTGCCACCCTGGCGTTGCAGGATGATCCACGGAATCCCGATGCCCTGACGCGCGCCGCGACCCTGTTGTTCGCGGCCCGCGCACTGTATGATGACATCGTCTCCGCCCGTCTGGAACCCGATCGTCTCGGTGACCAGGTGCTCGAAATGGGACAATATCCCAATCTCTTCGCCACCAGCATGATCATCGAAGACAAACGCGCGCGCCTTTTCAAAAGCACGAACGTGACGACCATTACCGTGGCCGTCGCCGGCCGCCTGTACTCATTGCGCGTCGGGAACTTGGGAACGGAGACCACGATGGCACAACTGCTGACCGCCCTGGAGCAGTTGGCGGCCACCGCCCGCCGTCAGCGGCGCAGAAACGACGAGCCTGCTCCCGGTGTGCTGTCTGCTGCCGACCACCCCACTCAGATCAAAGCCTTCTCGCAGCTGCAACAGATCCGGGTCAACGCCGAATCGCTGGCCGCGCTGCGTCACAGTTTTTTGACCTTGTGCCTCGATTTGGAGAGTGCGCCGGGCTCACTTGCGGAAGCCGCCCTCCTGGCGCACAGCACCAATTTCGTCAACCGGTGGCATCATGCCAGCATGCAGCTCGTGGTTTTCGGCAATGGCAAGGCTTGTGTGATTTGTCATTTCAGTGCCTATCTCGATGGCAACACGATGGCGCGCGCGGCGGCGGAGCTGCAGCAACGCGCCGCAGCCTGGCCCCTGCCGCAGAACACACGGCAGGAGGCGGGCAGCCTCGCCCCCGCGACGGAGCTGCAGTGGCGTATTGCCCCGGAATGGCTGCGACGGGGAAGTGCGGATTTGCGCACGGTGCTCGACAACCAGCAGGCCACGTTTGAAATCCCCGGCTGGGGCAGGGAGTTTTTTCTGGCGCATGATGTGGAGGCGGTGCCGGCGTTCATTCTGGCATTGCAAATGGCGGCCAGGCGACTGACTGGAAAAATCGTGCGCATCACGCAGTTTGTCAGCCTGTCCCGCTATCGCTGCATGGATTTGGCCACCCCGGTCGTCACGACACCGGAGGTGATCCGCTTCGTCGAAGCCATGGACAGCGAAGCAATGGCGGCAGACCGTGCCATGACGCTGCTGCATGAAGCCATTCATTCCCAGAAAGAGGTTTGTCGAAAAGCACGACACGCTCTGCCGTTTGACGACCTGCTGGCGCTGTTTCTCCGCTCGCGCAAAGGCGTGCAAAAATGGTATGTGCTGCTGGTGGCCGCCCTTGCGGTCAAAATCCTGCGGCTGTTGGGTTGCTATCGCCCGTTGCCGCGCGAAGTGCTGGTCTCGCATCCGGAGATTTATCCGACCGTGCCCGTGTTTGGCCGTCCCGGGGTGCGGTTGCCCTATGTGAAGTATTTCGGGCTGCATTATCAAATCATGGATGAAAAGATCGTCATCACCGTGATGCCGGCGGTGGGGTGGACGATTCCGAATGCGGAGCTGGTTGCAGAAGTCCGTGAAAGTTTGCAACGCATTCAAAACCTGATTGTGCATGCTGGCAGGAAATCCTAGTGCAAGCTGGGTGGTGCGGCCCCGGCCCAATCCCCGCGCGGCGTTGCGTTTGTTTTGCTTCCCTTACGCCGGGGCCGGCAGCATCATTTTTCGATCGTGGCCGGAACAGCTTCCCGTCTCCGTGGAAACCTGTCTGGTGGAATTGCCCGGACGCGGTTCGCGCTTGCGCGAACCGCTCTTCACCCGGCTGCTGCCCATGATCGATGCCGCGTTGCCGGCTTTGCTGCCCTACCTGGACCGGCCGTTCGCCTTCTTCGGGCACAGCATGGGTGCCTTGTTGAGTTTCGAGCTCACACGGCGGTTGCGCCGACAAGCTGATCGCCTGCCGTCGCATCTTTTTGTCTCGGGGCGTGCCGCGCCGCACCTCCCGGATGCCATGCCCGCCCTGCACAAGCTGCCCGAGGCGGAGTTTATCGCCGAATTGCGCCGTCTCAACGGCACGCCCGGGGAGGTGCTGGAGCACGCCGAGCTGATGCAGCTTTTGATGCCGATCCTGCGCGCCGACTTCGCCGTCTGCGAAACTTATGTCTGTGAACCGGGTCCTCCGCTCGCCTGTCCGATCACGGTTTTCGGCGGCGCGGAGGATCCCCATGTCACGCGCGCCACGCTGGAACCCTGGCGCGAGCACACGAGTGCCGGTTTCGCTTTGCATATCCTGCCCGGCGATCATTTCTTCTTGCAATCCGCTGCGCCCATGCTGCTGCAGATTATGCGGGAAGAGCTGCTGCGCCTGACGGGACAAGCACCGGGGAGATGAGGGGAAAAATGAACCATCCAGTCGACTGGGAGGTGCCTCCCGCCGCCCCTGCGCTGGCTGATGGTGAAGTCCATGTCTGGCGTATCGGGCTGCAATTGCCGCCGTCGCGGATGGAACAATTGCAAGCGATGCTGGATGCCGGTGAAACACAGAGAGCGGCACGTTTTTATTTTGACAAAGACCGGCGGCGTTTCATCGTTGCGCATGCCGCCATGAGGATGATTCTGGGAGCCTATCTGCAGCTCGACCCGGCGGGCCTGCAGCTCGGCCGGAATGCTTATGGCAAACCGGAATTGCAGGACAACCGGACAGCCGTGGCCGTACGGTTCAATCTTTCGCATTCCGGTGAACTGGCGCTCTTCGCGGTCGCACGTGATCGCAATCTCGGCGTCGATGTCGAGCAGGTTCGCCCGGTGCAGGAACTCCTGCAGTTGGCCCAACGCTTTTTCACGCCGCAGGAGGTGAATGTCCTGCGGCAGATTCCCGCGGAGGGGCGGCTGCTGGCTTTTTTCAATTGCTGGACACGCAAAGAGGCATTCATCAAAGCCAATGGCATGGGCCTGTCGCTGCCGCTCGATCAATTCGAGGTTACCTGTGCTCCGGGGGAACCGGCGCGGCTGCTGCGCCATCCGCCAGCCGGCGGGGAGCTGGCCCCGTGGTCCTTGCATGCCTTCACCCCCGCCGAAGGGTACGTTGCAGCACTCGCCGTGCAGGGGGAGCTGCAGTGGCTCAAATGCTGGCAGTGGCGGGAGCAGACTGTCTAATTGGCAATGGCAAATTTTTCCGATATGAGCTGAGTATTCCGGCAAGTGCACACATTGCCGCTCTCACTCCGGTTTTTGTCGCCGAGGGTGGCAGGGGCGAAGCCGGCACGCTCCGCTGCCGGGTGGCAAAGTGTCAGGCCGTCTTTCCAAAGACTCAACCCAGAGGTTTTTGACCATGAGCGCAGATTACTGGGATGATTTCGGGTTTGCCTTCGGCCCTTTCCCCTTTGGCCCGGGCTGGTGGTGGCGCAAAAACATCAATTATAAGCGCACGGAAAGCCGCCATCAATTGCGCATCCGCATCAATCCTGCGGTACAAAAGGATGAAATCAAGGTGCGCTTGCTCAAACCCGGTATCATCGAAATTGAGTGGCCGCGGCACGCGACAGGCGAAGAAATCACCTTGGAATGACCCGCTTGAGGACATTGGTAAACACCTCCGATTCCCATCCCACTCATTGTTGGTTCATTTCAAGCAAGGAGGATGTCTCATGGTTACCTCAAGGACAGATGCCAGAGTGTGTCTGGCAACGCTCGCACTTGCGGCGCTGGCTCTCGGTGCGATCGGTTGCAGCGGAGAGTCGGCAAGTCTGACCGCCCCTGATCAAGTCACCCTTGATCAGCCGCTGGTGGACGCAAAAATCCAAAACGAGACCGCGGCGAATCTCTCCGCCGTCGGTACCTTTCGCAGCGAGGTGCTCGTACGAAAGCCCTGCGCCGTCTTTACCGTGAAGAATACCTCTGATCCCGGCATTCGCATCAGCGAGTTGATCCTTGACCTGAGCGGATCACAAGGCGGTGCCTATTTCGACATCACCCCGCTGGGAGCCGGCGTCGGCTGGTTTTATCCGCTCTACACGGATGACGGCTGGGATGTCGGCATGACCAGTTGGCATGGTGTCAATGACGGCAGCAAATCCATCCGCCTGACGTTCGATCTTTTTGATCCCGGCAAAACCTTCGAATTCCGGATCGATGTCGACCGGCTGCCGAACGGCATTGCGCCCTTTGGCAGGCCGGATGGCGAGCTGGTGTCAGGCAGTGAATTTGCCGGTGCCCGCATGATGGTGGTGTATTCCAAGGTCACAGAAGATCACCGTTTGACCACGGTCGCGAGCCAGAGTCTGGAATATCAGCCCACCGGGAACTGGCGCGCGGCGTTTTGACAACGCGGTTCAAATTCCCTCCCGCGTTTGCCAATTCCCGCCTGCTGGCCGGCCTCCCGCCCCAATCGGGTCGGCCGGCGGGCGGTTTGTAAAACACCCGGCGCTGACCGCTGAATTGGCAGGCATGTTCTCAAATATTCAGGAAAGGAAAAAGAAAAAATCATGGCTGCACTGCTCATTCCTCCCTATGGCGGCAAACTGGTGGACTTGATGGTGAACCCTGAGCAACGGGAGGAACTGCGGGCCCGCGCGGCACAGCTTCCCGCAATCCAAATCTCCGAACGCTCGGTTTGTGATCTGACCCTGCTGGCAACCGGCGGTTTTTCCCCGCTCGATCGCTTCATGGGCCGTGCCGACTACGAGCGCGTGGTTCATGAAATGCGGTTGAGCAACGGCAGGCTCTTTCCGATTCCCATCACCCTGCCGGTGGAAGCGGGGCCGGCGATCAAACTCGACCACCGCATTGCCCTGCGCAACGCGAAAAACGAGCTGCTAGCGGTGATGAGCATTGCGGAGATTTATCCCTGGGATCTGGCGGAAGTGGCGCAGCGGGTGTTTGGCTCCACCGATCTGCGCCATCCCCTGGTGGCGGAAATGCATCGCTGGGGCAAACTCAACATTTCCGGCCCGCTGCAGGTGGTGCAGCTTCCCGCGCAGTATGATTTTCAGAGTTTGCGGCTGAGCCCGGCGCAAACGCGCACCCGTCTGGAGAAGTTGGGCCGCCGCAACGTGGTCGCCTTTCAGACCCGCAACCCGCTGCATCGCGCCCACGAGGAATTGACCAAACGGGCGGCAGCGGAAGTCAACGGTGTTTTGCTGCTGCATCCGGTGGTGGGGATGACCAAACCGGGCGATGTCGATCACTTCACCCGTGTGCGCACCTACAAGACGCTGGTCGAGCGCTATTATGATCCCGACCGCACCCTGCTGGCGCTGCTGCCGCTGGCGATGCGCCTGGCCGGGCCGCGCGAAGCCCTGTGGCATGCCATCATTCGCCGCAATCACGGCGCCAATTTTCTAATTGTCGGTCGTGATCACGCCAGCCCGGGCAATGATTCCACCGGCAAACCTTTCTACGGTCCCTACGATGCCCAGGAGCTGGTTCGCCGTCACAGTGAGGAATTGGGCGTCGGCATGGTGCCCTTCCGCGAATTGGTGTTCCTGCCCGACGAAGGGCGCTACGAGGAAGTCGACAAGATTGGCGCCCGGCGCCGTACGATTTCACTCTCCGGCACGCAGGTGCGGGAGGAATATCTGAATCGCGGCAAAGCCCTGCCGGACTGGTTCACCCGCCCCGAAGTGGCCGAGATTCTCTCGGAAACGTATCCACCGCGCCATCGCCAGGGGGTTTGCATTTGGTTTACCGGTTTGAGCGGCGCTGGCAAATCCACTACGGCGGAGGTGCTCACCGTGCTCTTGCTCGAAAAGGGCCGCCAGATTACCCTGCTCGACGGCGACGTGGTCCGCACCCATCTCTCCAAAGGATTGGGGTTCAGCAAGGAAGACCGTGATACCAACATCCGCCGCATCGGTTTCGTGGCGGCGGAAATCGTGCGCCATGGCGGGGTGGTGATCGTCGCCGCCGTGAGTCCCTACCGGACCACGCGCAACGACGTGCGCAACATGGTGGGTGCGGAACAATTCATCGAAGTGTTTGTTGATACGCCGCTGGCGGTTTGCGAACAGCGGGATATCAAGGGCATGTATGCCAAAGCCCGGCGGGGTGAAATCAAGGAATTCACCGGCATCGACGACCCTTATGAGCCGCCCCTGCACCCCGAGATCACGCTCGACACGCTCACGCACTCGGCGGAGGAAAATGCCCGCCGGATTCTGACCCACCTCATTCACAAAGGATTCGTGCGCGCCTGAGAGGCGTTCGCAGTTTTTCGTTTTGCCATGAACGGCATCAACTTCACCTTCTCCCGAACGGCGGCGTGGGCCTTTCCCAGCCTGCTGCTCGGGCTGCTGGCCTGTGACGCGCCGCGCCAAAACCCTTTCGATCCACGGGCGGAAAACTATCGCGCACAAGCCCGCTCCACCATCACTGTGCGCCGGCTGTATCCTCCCAACCAGGGCCTCAGTGAAGTGGTGGTGCGGGAAGACCGTCTGCAATTGCTCGGCATCACCGATGCCAACGGCATGGTGAAATGGTCACACCCTTATCGCGATACGCTGTTGATCACCGCCAGCCGTTCCGGCTATTTTGCCACGACGGTGCGTTGCCGCGCCGCCGGCGTGGACAATGCCTGGGAGGTCTATCTCAATGCCGAGCCGCAGGTGACGGCAGCGCGCATCTACTCCATCCGCGACAACTCCGGCGACCTCACCTATGTCGGCATGGAGGCCGGGATTCACGACGCCGATGGCCGTGCCGACATTCAAACGGTCACGCTGCGTTTGCAGTCAGGCACCTTCAGCGCCGCGCTGCAACTGGATGACCCGCTCACCGAGACCTACTCCACCCGCTTCAATATTGGCAAGCTCCCCGGAAATATTTCAAACGAAGAGCTGCCCACCCTGGACTTTGCCCTGGTGGTGAAAAACCTCAATCAGGACAGTCTCGTCTTTGCACCCTATTCCGTGCGCCGCGTCATCACCCAGACGCTCCGGCCGCTGCTCCCCAACCTGGATCGGCCGGAATCCGGCAGCATTCTGTTTACCTGGGAGCGGCTGACGCTGCCCTACGAACATTTTTACCGCATCGTTCTTTTCCGGCTGGAGGCCAGCCCGCTGCGGATTGCTGACTTCGGGCCGCTGCCTGCAACCCAGGAGAGCTTCCTGCTCGAAGACCCCGACATCCTGTCGGCACTCGCGCCCGGGTGGTATTTGTGGATCCTGCAGGTGGAAGACAGGCTGGGCAATCGTGGCGAGTCGAATGCCGTCAGTTTTCAGTATTTCAAATGAGGCTGTGCCATGAAAAGTGCCTATGACAAGCTCCGCCCCGAGCAATTGCAGCTCATTCAGCGTCTGACCAGCATGCTGGCCGCCAGGACCGACGAAGAGGATATTCTCGATGCGATGCTGTCGGAACTGATGCAGGAAACCAGCGCGGAGGTCGGCGCCTTTGTTCACTATGATGCCGTGCAGGACAGCTTCACGCCCAGGAAGTGCAAGACCCTGCCCCCCCAGGACCCCTCGGCTGTGGCGTTCTCCCAGACGGTTTTTCGCCGGGTGGTGGAAAGTCGGGACGCGGTGCTCTCCTTCGATGTGCAGGCGGAGGAAGATTATCAGGCGCGGCAAAGCGTGGTGCTCAATGAAATTCACGCCGTGCTCGCTTTCCCGCTCATCATCCAGGGGCGGGTTTACGGGATCGTCTATTTCGACAGCCGCCGCAGCCGGCAGCGTTTCAACGAATCGACCTGCCAGTTTCTTTCTTTGTTTGCTCCGATCGCCTCGCTGGCGCTGGAGCAGATGCTGCGCAGCCAGGAGATCAAGCGCGAAAATGTCGTGCTGCGCCATCAGATGGCACGGGTGTTTCAGATTCCCGCCATCGTGGGCGAGTCCCCGCCGATGCAGCGCCTGTTCGAGCTGATCAGCAAAGTGTCGGCGGCGGATGTTCCGGTGATTATCATGGGAGAGAATGGCACGGGCAAGGATCTGGTGGCGCAGGCCATTCACAATCTCAGCGCGCGCAAGGACAAACCATTCCTGGCCCAGTACATCGGCAACATTCCCGCCACGATTCTGGAGAGCGAACTGTTCGGCTACAAGCGCGGCGCCTTCACCGGCGCGCACACCGACAAAATCGGGATCTTTGAAGCGGTCAACGGCGGCACGCTTTTTCTCGACGAAATCGGCGAGCTCAGCATCGAGCTGCAAATCAAACTGCTGCGCGTGTTGCAAAACCAGGAGATCAAGCGCCTGGGGGAGAACACCGTGCGCCGGGTCGATGTGCGCATTCTGGCGGCAACCAACAAGGATCTGGTGGCGCTGGTCAAGAGCGGGCAGTTCCGCGAAGATTTGTATTACCGTCTGAATGTGATCAGCATTGTCGTGCCGCCCCTGCGCGAGCGCAAAGCGGACATTCCCCTGCTGCTCAACCATTTCCTGCAGCGGCAAAAGTCCGGGCGCCAACTGCGCTTCAGCCCCGCGGCCCTGAAAAAGCTGATGGCCTACGACTGGCCCGGCAACGTCCGACAACTGGAAAACATCGTCAAACGCGCGGCGGTGCTGGCCAATGGCGAGGTGATCGAGAGCGACGACATCCAATTCGACGAGCTGGAGCCCCCTTTCACCGGCACGCTGGAGGAATACAAGAACAAACTCATCCTCGCGCGCCTGCAGGAATTCAAGGGCAACAAAACCCGGGCCGCGAGAAGCCTCGGCATCTCCCTGCGCTCGCTGCAGGCCAAGGCCAAGGAGCTGGGATTTTAGCAGCGGAGGCAATTGCATGGATAGCCTGGGCAATTATCGGATTCTGCGCACCCTGTCCCGGCGCGGCACCACCAGCGTTTACCTCGCTGAGCACAGGGTGCTCGGCCGCAAGTGTGTGCTCAAGGTCTACAGTGGCGGCGACGCGACAGTGGTGCAGCGTTTCGAGCGGGAGGCGCGCATCGTCGCGGCCCTCGCCAGCGAGGCCATCGTCGCGGTTTACGACTACGGCGAAGTGGAGGGCAAATTCTACCTCAGCCTGGAATACGTCGACGGGTACAATCTCTCCGAGTATTTGCAAACCCACCGCCTGACCGCGGCGGAGATCGTCGCGCTGGCACGCCGCATCGCCGCCTGTGTTGCCATCGTGCACGCCCACGGTTACATTCATCGCGATCTCAAACCTGAAAACATTCTGATTGCGCGCAGCGCCCGGGTCAAGCTCACCGATTTTGGCGTGGCCTGGCATCACTCTCTCAAACACGTGACACTCGACGGCGGCCTGGTCGGCACGCCACTCTACCTGTCGCCCGAGCAGATCAACAATCTGCCGTTCACCCCGCGCAGCGATGTCTTTGCGCTGGGCATCATTTTCTATCAGGTCGCGACCGGTACCCATCCCTTCGAGGCAACGCATTACGGGGAGATCTTTGCGAAAATTCTCTCGCATCAGCCCCAGCCGGCCGGCCGGCTGAATCCGGATTTGCCCGCCTGGTTTGCCGATCTCATCGCTCAGCTTTTGCAAAAGGAACCCGGTGACCGGCCGCAGGACGCGCAAGAAATCGTCAGAATCATCGATCATCATGCCGCCGGTCTTTCGCCTCCTGCCGGTGAAGCGCGCGCCCTCTCCAGCCCGAAAAGATGGGCGACCGGCGCCACGCTGGTTGCAGCAGCAATCGCTCTGTTGTTCCTGCTCATTTGGAATCTTTCCCGTGAACACCCCGGCGCCAGTGCGCCGGCCGGGCCGCACACCGCCCTGCCGACCGTTCAACCGGATTCCACGCCGGCCTCGGCCGGTAACCATGCGGAGAAGACGAGCTTCTCCCGGGAATCCACTTTCCCCGGAAAAGCTGTTGATGCAACCCGGGAAGGCGCTGCGGTTGCGGAAAAGCCGGCGGCCGTGGCCACTTCGCCAGCCTTAGCCGAACGCGGCTCGCAAGCAGACACGCCTGCCAGTTTGCTCATCAAAACCTGGCCCTGGTGCAAAATATTCCTGAACAACCGCCATGTGGAAACCACCCCGATGACCGCAGCGCTGGCCGTGGCGCCCGGCCATTATCAGTTGTCACTCCACCATCCCGCCTATCCGGTCTGGCACGACTCGATTGTGGTTCTGCCGAATACCGCCTACGAATTCGGATTCAATCTCGATTCGCTGTTTTTCCAGGTGGAGTTGCAAGTCACGCCCTGGGGCGAGGTGTTCGTGGATGACGCATACGCCGGGACGACGCCGCTGCCCTCGCCTTTGCTGTTCGATCGCCGCCGCCGCCAGCTCGTGCGGGTGGAAAATCCTTTTTATCAAACCTGGGTGGATACCCTTGCCTGGGACGGCCGGAGCCGGATCGTAATGAAAATCGTCCTGCGAGAAAAATCGTGAACCTCGAGAAAACAGACAGACACGGCCGGCATGGCGCGGGTGTGCTCCTGCTGTCCGCTGCCGTGGTGTTGCTCACCTGGATCGGTGAAGCAGCCGGTCAGGCAGCTGCCCTGCCGGCGCTGGAAGCAGAGCTCAAAGCCTTCGCATATGAACGGGTGCTGACCAACGGCCGTGCCACTCTGGCACAGGAAGCGCTGTCGCTTGTCGATCGTCTGCGTGTGTTGGAGTACATGCTCAATGCCGCCTATGCGCTGCAGGATACCGTTCAGGCCCGCCGGCTGGCGGATGATATGGTGGCGCTTTCACCCACCTTTGAGCCGGATGCCAGAATCACTTCACCCAAAATCATCGAATTCTATGCGCACAGCCGGCGCCGGGCTGCGCGCCAGCCCCACGGCCGTGCACTACCACAGGATTCCAGCCAGGTGATGTGGTCGCAACCGCGAGTGGCATTGCGGACGGAGTACCTGCTCGCCTCGCTGGTGCTCCCCGGCAGTGGTCATCTGCTCGCCAGGCACAACAAAAAAGGTTTGGTGTTCTCTGCCGCCTCATTGGCGGTGCTCGGCGGCATTCTCCATTATGCCAGGCAGACCCGTGTGCGCGAGCGGGAGTATTTGCGCGCCACCGGCGAAGCCGATTATGACCGCCTTTATGCCAGGTACAATGCCGCCTACAAACGGCGTAACGCCCTCATGGCGGGATACGGACTGCTCAGTGTCTTGGCCCTGTACGACCTGCACTCCCGCGCAAATCGGAGTGTCGCAGTTGCTCTCGCTTATGAGCCCTCGGCGCCACAGCTCCTGCTGCACCTCAACAAGAGCTGGTGAGATTGGAATCTTTTTCGCCACTATGCATTTTTTGCGTAGGTCGAAACACACGCGCGGTCGGAAATCAGTTTTCCCAGGCTGATGCTGCCTGCAGTGAACCATATGGCAGTCAATCACTTACACTGATGGCATGTTGTCTCGCATTGTTTTGGGCCCGCCGGCACGGTTGTTGAGATTGTATGCTTGGTTCGTGCCGGCCAGTTGAAGCGAGCTCTTCTCCAACGCAATATCTTGCCGCCCCGCCATGAACAACGATGGCGGCAATGCAATTTGCCCCGGCCGGTCAGAGAGTGCCATTGGGCACGCGGATGATTCTGAGAGAAAAATGGATAAACTTCATTTCATGGAGGACGACATGCAAATGCGAAGACAATTGCGATGGTGTGGGCTGCTGCTGCTGCTGGCAATCTGGCCGGCCTCGGCGCAGGTGCTGCCGCGCCTCTCGGGGCATGTCATGGTGGCAGCGGACAGCACGCCCGTGCCGAATTTCCCCCTGCTCCTTTTGCGTGAGGGCCCAGGACCCGGCCCCGGCAGGTATGCCGCCATAACCGACAGCGCAGGTTACTATTCCACTTTGCTGGCACCGGGAACCTACATGCTCTCCACCGTCGATACCGCTTTTTTCAAACCAGTGACGATTCCCCACATCAAAGTCGATCTCGGCCAGCATGTCATTGTCGACGTGCAACTGGTGCGGCAGGATTTGAATGCCGTCATCAGCGGTAACGTATCTCTGGCGGGCCGGGGCGTCGCCGGCGTTGAACTCTTTCTCTACAAGATCAACAGCACCACCCCGCCATACCAGGGCCAAGACTGGGATCCCAAGGCCGCCGTCTACCGTGACACCACCGATGACCAGGGCAATTTCAGTGTCAAAGTGGTGCCGGGGAGTTACTTCATCTTCCTGCGCGGCACGGATGATTATCTGCCCTTCTGGAGCTCGCCGATTTTTGTCGGCGCAGGCGACACTGCCAATGTGAGAATCGAACTCACTCCCCGTCCCCTGTTCAAGACAATTGCCGGCCGGGTGAGCAACAGCGGGGACTACAAGTGGGTCGTGGTTACTGCGCACTCGCTGACCACCGGGATCATCTCGGCGGATCGCCCCGCCGCCGATGGCAGCTACCAACTCAAAGCCCCGCCCGGCAAGTATATCGTGCGTTGTGATGCTTATCTGGATGGAACGCTTTACACCGTTTATTATGACGGCGTGACCTCACCGCAGCAGGCGACTCCGGTGGACATCACCATCAATGACGCCACCGGTATCGACTTTCGCCTGCCGCCTGTCGGCGCGCTGGCCGCCTTCACCATCTCCGGACAGGTGGTGGAAGAAGGCTCAGGCGCTCCGCTGGCCGGTGCCTTTGTCACGTTCATCGGCTACAACGTTCATTATGGCGACAGTCTGGCGAGCCGGCATGTCGTGCGCACCGATGGCAACGGCAACTATTCCTTCACCGGCTACACCTTTTTCGATCAGGTTCCCCTGATCGGCTCGGCTTATCAGGACGGCTATTTCCTGGAATTCTACGACAACCAGCCCAGCTTCCTGACCGCCACCCCGATCGTCGTCAAAGCCGGCGAAAACCTCACCGGCATCAATTTTTCACTCACCAGGATCATTGCCCAACCCGGTTACAGCATTTCCGGAAAAGTGCAGGGAGAGGACGGCCGGCCGTTTTCCTGTGGCGTAGTGATCGCTTATTCCACCGCCGGCGTGAAATTCGCCAGCACGGATGACACCGGCTTCTACAAGATCGAGGGTTTCCCCGCGGGCACCCACGTGATTCTGCAGGCGTGGGGCGCACCCGCCTACCTGCCGGAGTTCTATGACAATAAATTCTCGTTCCGGGAAGCCGATGTGCTGGTGATGAACGGGGATAAAAGCGGCATCGATTTCGTGCTGGCCAAACGCAACCGGCAGACCGTGCTGGGCTGGTTGCGTGGTATGGTGTGGCTCCCCGGCCGCCCGAAGGCGGCGGGGCAGGGAATGGGGGCAACTGTTTATGTGAGGAAAAACGGGTCGGCTGACTGGTTTGCCGCCGCTTATGCCGATGCCGATGGCGCATTCGAGCTGCCCATCGAAACCTACGGCCAGTATGAGATCCGGGTCACGTCCATGGGCTACAACGATGCCACGCGCGTCGTTGAAGTCGACGAGTCCACCGGCTTGTTCCGCAGCGGGCTGGAGATCAGCCTGGTGCCGACGGGTGTGACCGAGGACGGCAACGCCGGGGTGATCCGCAGCCATCGTTTGCAGCAGGCCTATCCGAATCCCTTCAAACCTGTCACCACCATCACCGTTGAGATGGCACGCCGCGAAAGCGCCACAGTGACGATCTACAACGTGATGGGACAAAAGGTGGCGACGCTGCATCACGGCTTGCTGCCGCAGGGGAGCACCCGGTTTCAGTGGCAGGGCCGCGATGATGCCGGCCGTGCCGTCGCACCCGGTTTGTATTTCTTCCGGCTGACCACTGCTGATGGCATGCAAACCAGGGCAGTCGTGTTGCTCCAGTAGAAGCGTGTCTGCACATGAGGGTGTCCGCCCGTGGACATCGCAGTGCATATCTGCCGCAGCCCCGGCAACTCTTCAAACCGGGGCTGCTTTGGTTTTTTCTCCGCGCGGCACAGTTTGCAGCGTGCCTTCTGTTGAGCCTGAATGGAGGAGCTATGAATGCAAGACAGTTGCTGTTTGGTCTCATGATCGCAGGTGCCGGCGCCCAGGCACAACCGGCGGTTCAGGAAGCATGGGTGAGGCATTTCCTGCCTGTGGCACCACAGAAAGCCGTTTTTGCGGAAGCCCTTGCCGTGGATCAGGCCGGCCACGTCATCGTCGGCGGCATCGCACTCAAAGCAAATCTGACCACCGACTATCTCACTCTGGGATATGACGGTGGCGGCAGCCGGCTTTGGGTGCAGGGCTTCAACAGCACTTATGACAAGGATGATGATCTGGAAGCGCTGGCCGTTGATGCCGCCGGCAACATCCATGTCACCGGCGAAAGCGAGGGCAAAGGCGAGTTCACCGATTTTCTCACCCTCAAACTCAACCATGCCGGCGAGCAGCAGTGGCTGGCGCGTTATGACGGGCCGGCGCAGCGGGAAGATGATGGCAACGCCATTGCCGTGGATGCCAGCGGCAATGTTTATGTCACCGGCGCCAGCATGAACAGCGGCAACTTTCCCACGACGGATTATGCCACGGTCAAATACAACGCCCGCGGCGAACAACAGTGGGTGGCGCGTTACAACGGGCCGGGCAATGATTTCGACGAGGCCAATGCCATTGCCGTGGATGCCCAGGGCAACGTTTATGTGACCGGCATGAGCCGCGCCACTGCAGGGCCGCGCGGCACAACGGATTTTGCCACCGTCAAGTACAGCCCGGCGGGCGAACAACAGTGGGTGGCGCGCTACAACGGGCCGGGTAATGGCGACGACATCGCTGTCGCCCTGGCGCTCGATGCCGCCGGTAATGTTTATGTCACCGGTGCCAGTGTCGGGGCCTCAACCGCCTTCGATTTTGCGACGGTGAAATACAATCCCGGAGGACAGCAGCTTTGGGTCAAGCGCTACAATGGCGTGGACAATGGCGAAGACCAACCCAGCGCCCTGGTGCTTGCTGCGGATGGCGGGGTTTGCGTGACCGGCACGGCCAATGGCTCGCGCTTCAACACCAAACGGGATTACGCCACCGTCAAATACGCCGCCGATGGCACCGAGCAATGGGTGCAAATCTATGATGGCCCCGGCAAGGACTGGGATGAAGCCCGCGCCCTGGCTGTGGATGCGGCCGGTAACTTCTACGTGACCGGGCAGAGCGCCGGCGATGAGACCACCGGTGCCGACTATGCCACCGTGAAATACAGCAGCACCGGTCAGGAGCTGTGGGTGGCGCGCTATTCCAGCTCCGGTAAACAAGCTGATGGCGCGGCAGATGTTGCCGTTGATGCCGCCGGCAATGTCTATGTCACCGGAACCACCCAGGCCGGCGGCGACGCCAGCGCGATTACCACGATCAAATACCTCCAGGCGGCCGTGACTGCGCCGCCGCGTCTGTCCCGGCCGGCAAATGGCGCCAGCGATCAACCGGTGACCCTGACTTTGCAATGGTATCCTCTCGCCGGTGCCAAGGGTTACCGCCTGCAGTTGGCGCGCGATCCGCTCTTTGCCACCTTCCTGCTCGATGAGGTAGTGGCCGATACTTTCAAGAATGTCGGCCCGCTGGAGAATGGCCGCACGCACTACTGGCGGGTGGCCGCCAAACATGGCGACGACACGGAAACAGCCTTCTCTGAAGTCTGGCAATTCACCACCATTCCAACAGCACCTGCAGCACCCGCCTTGCTTGCCCCACCCAATGGTGCGAAAGATCTGACCATGCCGGTTACCCTGTCCTGGGAAAAGGTCGAGGGCGCTGCAACCTATCACTTGCAAGTGGCCACGGATTCGGCATTCACCACGCTGGCGGTCGAACAGGAAAAATTCACCGCCACGACGGTGAAACTGACGACGCTCACGGCCGGCACCACGTACTACTGGCGGGTGGCCGCCAGCAATGCCGGAGGCACCAGTCCCTGGTCGGCAAGCTGGAGTTTCACCACGACTGCGGTTTCGCCCGGCACCTTCAGCATCTCCGGCAAGACCCTCTATTGCTCGAGCGGCGCGCCGGTGGCCGGGGTTGCACTCGCCTTGTCGGGAGGAGCCACGCTCAGCGACACAAGTGATGCCAATGGGGATTATGCCTTTGCGAACCTGGGCGGCGGTCTGGATTATCGCGTCACGCCCGCCAAGTCCGGCGATTTCGATGCCGCTGCGATCAGTTGCTATGATGCCGCGCTCATCGCGCGTTTCGCACTCGGTCTGAAGCCGGCTGGCTCCTGCGACTCGCTGGCCGCCGATGTCGATGAAAACGGCGCGATTCGGCTCTTTGACGCGGCACTGACCTGTCGCTATGCCCTCGGGTTGCCGCCTTTCGGCACCGCCGTCTCCCATGTGGGCGAGTGGCGCTTCCGGCCGGTGGAACGCAAATATTCCGCGCTGGCTGCCGATCAGAGCAACCAGGATTTTGCCGCCACTCTGCTGGGCGAGGTGGATGGCAATTGGAAGCCGGCACCGGACAATCCCAACCTGATGACGCGAGTGGCAGTCTATCCCTACCTCCCCGATTTGATGGTTCGCACCGGCGAAAGGGTGCACCTTCCGCTGATGGTGACGGAGCGCACGGAGGTGCTGGCGGTGGATGTGGAATTTTCTTATGATCCTGCGGTGCTGCAATTTGTGGAAGTGAAGCGGGCGGGCTTGAGCGGGAAGTTCGATCTGTTGGTCAATTCCGAAGCCGGCCGGCTGCGGGTGGGAGCTTACGCGGCGCAAGCGGAAAGCCGCACCGGCGAGCTGCTGACGTTGTGCTTCCAGGTTGTCGGCAGGGAAGGTGAGCAAAGCCCGCTGCGGCTGTCGCGTTACCAGGTGAATGCCGGCACGCTGCAGCGCGCGGAAGCGAGTTTGCTGGTGGGAGCTGCTGGTGCAACCACACCGAGACAATTTGCTCTCGGGCAGAATTATCCCAACCCCTTCAATCCCGAAACGCTGATTCGTTTCGACCTGCCCGGCAATGCCGGCACCATGCTCAAGGTCCGGCTTGCCGTCTACAATCTCGCAGGACAGTTGGTGGCCGTGCTGGTCGATCAGGAGAAACCAGCCGGCTCCCATCAAGTCAAATGGGATGGTCGCGACCAGGCCGGTGTTGCGGTTCCCTCCGGTGCTTATTTCTACAAATTGGTGGCGGGAGATTTCGAAGCAACCCGGAAAATGGCGGTGATTCGTTGAACCGTGCCCCGGTCTGAAGACAGGCGAAGAGGGGTGAAACACTCACCCCTCCTTCTTTTCCAACTCATCTCGTTTGCTCACGCATAACCCATGAAGTCTGTCAAACTTCTCGTCTGCTGCTGTCTGCCATTGTTGCTGAATGTGCCGGCAGCATGGCCGCAACCCATCGAGGTGCGGCTGCCCGCCAAATTGGTGGCCAGCCGTGGCGATACCATCATCGTGCCGGTCACGGTTGGCAATCTCACCGACCGTCTGGTCATTGCCTATCAAGCGACCATTACCTTTGACGGCAGCGTGCTCGCAGCGGTCTCCGCCTCCAGTGCCGGTACTCTTTCCGAGTCGTTCGGCGATCCCCTTTTCAACAACTCGCTGCCCGGCCAGATCAAAGTCGGCAGTTTCGGCGCCCTTCCGTTGAGCGGCGCCGGCGTTCTGGTGAATCTCGTATTCACTGTCGTGGGCGCGCCCGGCGACAGCACCGCGCTCACCTTTGCGGAGTTCCTGTTCAATTCCGGCGATCCGCCCGCCGTCACCTACAACGGCAGCTTGTTCATTCCCGCGGTGACGGGGCTGGCCTCGCCGACAGGCCTGCCACGCCATTTCATGCTCTCACAAAACTCGCCCAATCCCTTCGTTTCCACCACGCAGATCGCGCTGGAGCTGCCCGCTGCCGCGCCCGCGCCGGTGGCGCTGCGCGTCTTCAACCTGCAAGGCCAGCTCGTCGTCACCCTGTTTGCAGGCGCGCTGCCACCGGGCCGGTACCTGGTCACATGGGACGGCCGTGATTCGTTCGATCAACCCGTTGCCGCGGGAATCTACCTCTATCAGCTCATCGCCGGCACGCGCGTGGAGACCCGTCGCCTGCTGCTGGCGCGTTGAATCAGACGCGCGGGTGGCAAACTGCACAGTCGCCGTGGCTTGACACAACAGATAAATTCGCGCCGGGCCTCACCCGATGGAAGCTGCTCCAGTAGTCTTCGCTCTGCCGCAGGCCCGTGGGCATGTCCACCCGCGGCAGGCCGGGTTCGTGTAACTGGCGGTAGCCCGCTTCGCCCGGAATGACCAGGAGATGTCATGGCTGGCGTTGCAATTGAACGGCGCGCCCCAGCGCGTGTCGGGCCTGGTCGCGAGGCCGCGCACGTCGGAATAGCCAGAATCGTTGATCATCAGCACCTTGGTGAGATTGTCCTGCTCGGCAGGCATGGCGGTGATCACCGTGGCTTCGCGGCTGGCATCTGCCATCCGAAGTTGCCCAAGCGCGGGAGTTTGCCCTTGATTTTATGGCTATTCCTCCTATCTTTGGAGCGCCAGTATACCATGCAGGCCGTTTGACCTCGCTCTCGTGCCGACTGCGGCCGGTGAGGTGAATATGTGCAGCCGTCCAAATCAAGCAGGGCGGGTGACAGCCCGGCCTTCTCCATCGATCATCAGACGGTGATCGCCAGAGAAGTGCGGGCTTTTTTGCTTTGATGGGGACAATGCCGGTGTCAAGGTCGCGAAGCTTCTGCCGCCGCCGGTGACCTGATCCCTGCGGAATCAACCGGTGGACGCGAGGTATTCACCCGACGCAGGAAAAACGGGAAATCATCCTGCCTCATTCCTTTTCGTGCCGGGAACTGCAATGCGCCAGGAACATGACCAGCGCAGTGGCATGATGACTGTCCCCTGAATCAGCATGAGCTGCGGATGATGCCCGCCGTCTGCGGGGCGGGAGTGAGCTTTGCAGGTGAGTTTTGCACAAAATGCAGAATCATGCACGAGGCTGGCGGTGCAAAGTGGGTGGCTGCCTGCTGCAGGCGGCGTCATGTCCGTTGCAGCAGGGAAAGACAAGAGCCGGTGTGATCGGATAACCTGAATTTTGCATGCTGGCTTGCTGTTGCCCGGAAGCGATGGCGTGCTCACAAAACGCCATCAGTTATTCCGTTCGAGGTCAAGCAAGACTTTTCCGAATGTGGAGCGGTCCCGACTTCGAAATTCGACCGTTTGCCGAAAGCGTCACGTTTTTTTCTCCCATGAAAATGGACTCCCACGAAATGTTTTTTCCCGTGAGCGCGCCGCTTTCGTGGGAGGATTTTCGTGTTTGATCCTGATACCTCTGGTTGAATCGCGGTTGTGCTATAAACAGCGCATCCCGAGCGAGGCTGCCGGGTGTGCCCCCTCTCATCTCGAAGCAGCGCCCAGAAACAGCGCCAGCGGAGCGAACTGTTTATAGCTGCGCCCCATCCCTCAAATGCAAGCTCCAGAGGAGCGGCCTGTCGAATTTTTCATGATCTGGCACAGTTTTTTGAGGAGAACCAGCCGGGTCGCTTCTGCCGGAGCTGAGCGCACGTTTGTCTGCAAAATTTTTTAGGTATCACCCCCGTGGGTGGTTGGGCCGTCGCGATCAAAGCGGCGTTTCTCGCGCAGGAGAACAATCGGGGTGCAAAATTCAGGTATAAAAAAACTTCCGCGGTTGTTTCGGCGGAGAATCTGCAATGCGACAGTCGCTGTTTCACGTTGGCAGTTTTGCCCGCCTGTATCACGAGCCGTTCAGCAGCGTGGACCGCTGGTTTGCCCTGCTGCGGATTCTGGTGATTGCCGGTGGTTTCGCATGGCTGGAGATGGCCACCATTGCCCGGCCGCAACGCGACTACCTCCTGTGGAATTTTGTCTTCTTCCTGCTCTACAGTGCCGCACTCTATGTTTTCATCCTGCATTTTCCGCGGCATCTGCGCACCCTCTATCTCGTCGCCCTGCTGCTCGATCTGATTTTTCTCTACTGGCTGGTGCGGTACAGCGGCGGCCTGCAAAGCGATTTCATGCTGGCTTTTTCTCTGCTGATTGCATTGCACTCCTTTTATTTCGGCCTGCCTCTCGGCTTGGCGGTTGTGCTGGCTTCGAGTTGCGTTTATTTGCTGGCGGGAAAATTCGACTTCGCCGCCCTGCCGGCGTCACAGCTTGGCCTGCGCCTGGCCTTTTTTCTCCTGATCGCCGTGTCGATGGCCATGCTCTCCCGCAAGGAACAGAGTGACCGTGTGCGCATCGAGAAGCTGAACACGGAATTGGAGCGGCGCCGTTTCGAGCTGCAAACCGAAAAGGAAAAGCTCACCAAAATCATCGGCGGCATTGACGCCGGCCTGTGCCTGGTGGACCGCGGCACGCACCTGGTTTGGGTCAACAACGTCGTGGAGTCGTGGTTCGGGGCATTCGAACAGCTGCGCGGCCGAATCTGCGCCCGGGCGTTGTGGGGCAACGACGGCCTGTGCCACCAATGTCCGACCGTCAAAAGTTTTCAGGACGGCACCGTGGCCCAGGCCGAGCTGGAACGCACCACTTCTTCAGGGCAGCGAAAATTTTACCGTCTGACCTCGGCGCCGATTCGCAATGAGCAGGGGGAAGTGGTCAACGTGCTGGAACTGATTCAGGACATCACCGAGGAAAAAGCGCTGCAGGCGCAACTGGCGCAATCCGCCAAACTGGCGGCCATCGGTGAGCTCGCCAGTGGCATCGCCCACGAGATCAACAATCCGCTCAGTTCGATCGCCGTTTGTGTTGAAGATCTCTCCGAAATGCTGTGCAACGGCGGGCTGGACGCCGCGCCCGGCGCGCGGGAAATGCAGGAGTGCATTCAAAGCATCAAGAACGACATCAACCGCTGCAAACGCATCACCACCGGCTTGTTGAATTTCTCCCGCCACAAGGCACCGCAGTTCGAACCGGTGGATGTCAATCAAGTGGTGCGCAACGCGGCACTGTTTATCCGGCACCGCGCCGAGCAATTGCATTTGCAAATCAAATCCGAGCTGAGTCCGGATCTGCCCCTGGTGCGGGCGGAAGCCGATGAACTGGCGCAGGTGTTCCTGAACATTCTCATCAATGCCATGGATTTTTCCCCGGCGGGAAAGGCGATTGAAGTGTTCACCGAAAGGCATGGGCCGGGCGAGATCGCCATTCGCATCGTCGATTACGGCGCCGGCATCCCGTGGGTCAATTTGCCGAAAATTTTCAGTCCCTTTTTCACGACCAAACCTCCCGGTCAGGGCACCGGTTTGGGGCTGGCGATCAGCCAGCGTATCATCAAGCGGCATGGCGGCCGGATCGAAGTGCATAGCATCGTCGGCAAAGGCACCACAGTGACGGTCATTTTGCCGGTCGCCGAGGAATGGCGTCTGCCGGCGGCGCAAAAAGTGTGAAGCAGCATTTCCTTCCATGCGGGCAGCCGACCGCGACGCAGGAGAGACAGTGCCATTAGCAGCGTCACGAAAATGCCGTGGTGCAGGTTTCTGTTTGCAGTGGTTGGCCGACAAGACGTCTGCGTCGCCTGATCGTGGTTGAATGCCGAGGGCGGCTGATGTGATGAACCATGAAGACCGGGAAAAACATACTCATCGTGGATGACGAAGAATCGTTTCGCGCCCACTTGATGAAGCTGTTCGTCCGCCGCGGATTCGCCGTTTCGGACGCGGCAACCGGCGCCGCGGCGCTGGCCCTGGCCGAACGGCGGCAGTTTGACGTGGTGCTGCTCGACATCGTTTTGCCCGGCCTGGATGGCGTCGAAGTTCTGCGCATTTTCCGGGAACGCGCGCCGGAAACGCAGGTGATCATGATCACGGGCAATGCCACGGTGAGCAACGCCATTGCCTCGATGAAACTCGGTGCCTATGACTATCTCACCAAGCCGTTTGATCCCGAGGAATTGTTCATTCTGGTCGAGCGTGCCTGCGAGCTTTCCGCGCTGCGACGCGACCACCAGTTTTTGCAGCGCGAACTGGAGCGGCAGCGCAAGTTCGACGATTTTATCGGCGGCAACGACAAAACTCTGGCGGCCCTCGCGCTGGTTGCAAAAGTGGCGCCGACGGATTCCACCGTGTTGATCACCGGCGAGACCGGCACCGGCAAGGAGCTGATCGCCAAAGCCATCCATCGCCAGAGCCTGCGCCACACCAAGCCGTTTGTCGTGGTCAACTGCAGCGCCATCCAGGAGACCCTGCTGGAAAGCGAGCTGTTCGGCTACGAAAAAGGCGCCTTTACCGGCGCGGTGAAAAACAAATCCGGTCTGATCGAAGTGGCCAACACCGGAACCATTTTTCTCGATGAGGTCGGCGACCTGCAGCCGAACCTGCAAATCAAGCTGCTGCGCTTTCTGGAAAACGGCGAGTTTCGCCCGGTGGGCAGCACGCATTCCCGCCGCGCAGACGTGCGCGTGATCGCCGCCACCAATCGCGACCTCAAAAAAATGATGCAGGAAGGCAAATTCCGCGAGGATTTGTTCTATCGGCTGAACGTGATCAACATCCAGCTCCCGCCGCTGCGCGAGCGGCGCGAAGACATCGCCGCGCTGGTCGAGTACTTTTTGAAAAAGTATTGCGCCACCATGCGCAAGTGTGTCGCCGGCGTGGAGCCGGAGGCGCTGGCGGCGCTGCAACAATATCACTGGCCCGGCAATGTCCGCGAACTGGAAAACGTCATCGAGCGCGCGGTCATTCTGGCGGCGGGCAATACCATCACTCTCGACGACCTGCCTGTCGACCTGATTCAGCCCTCTGCCTTTTCACTTCCCCCTGCCAATGACAAATCGCTCGCCGCCATTGAACGCGAGCATATTCTCAAAATCCTGGCCGAAACCGCCGGCAACAAAACCCAGGCCGCCAGAATTTTGGGAATCACCAAGAAAACTCTCTACGCCAAATTGCAGCAATACGCCCTGCTGCAGAAGGGCTGAAGATGGGGCGTCTCCTTTTTACACCCGCCGTGTAAAAAATAATCTCCCGCCAACTTCATTCCTGGCATCCTGCTGTTTTTAACCTGTTTTTCTTCCCGCGTACTGCAGTGCCATTTGTTTGTTTTCACGCGCCAATACTCCTCGGCAAGCCGGCGCAGCCTTGACCCGCACGCTGTTTTGATGCGGCACCGTTCTTGCCCTGGAAAACAGGGAGGGACAATGTCCCCCGCCTGATCCTCAAAGGGAGAGAGCGGGCAGGTAAGACGCTGAAGAGCATGATGGCTTTTTCGCAAGCGCCGAAGCGTGGCGCGCCCCAACTCCGGCCCAACCTCATCGTCGGCCTCGGCAATGACATCGCCGGCGATGATGGTGCGGGCATTTGGGCGGCGCGGCAACTCGCCAAGATTCTGCACGACCGGCGGGAGGTGGAAGTCGTGCCGCTGCCGTGGGCGGGATTCGCGCTGCTCGAGGTGCTGGCCGGCCGGCAACGTGCCGCCATTGTCGATTGCTTGTGCACCGGCCTTCATCCCCCCGGCACCGTTGTCCGCTTGCAGGAAAGCGATTTTCGCGGCTCGGTGCGGCTGAATTCCTTTCACGATATCAATTTTGCCACCGTGCTGGAGTTGGGAGGGAAAATGGGCTGGCAGATGCCGGAGCAGATCGCGATTTGGGGCATCGAAGGTGAAGTGATGGATCGTTTTCAAGAAGAACTTTCGCCGGCAGTCTTGCGCGCAGTCGATCAGGTGGTCAATGAAATACTCGGTTTTCTTGATCTTGAATTCGCTCTGAAAAATGTGGCCATAAATTTTGGGATTGCGGTGCGTCACATCAATCCAAAAAGACATTGATCCAGCAATCCCTTCTTCGTCGGAGCAAAAAATGGCAACACACGCAACCCCCCTCCAGGGTCCGGTCGCACCCGGCGTCCTTCCGCTGAGCGAAGCCGAACTGCGTCACGCTTTTCTCGCGGAAGTCGATCGCATTCCCGGCGGCGGCCGGCTCAATCAGTGTATTCAATGCGGCACCTGCTCCGGCTCGTGCCCGGTGAGCTACGCGATGGACTTTTCGCCGCGGCAGGTGGTGGCACTGTTCCGCGCCGGCGCGATTGAAACACTTCTGCGCAGTCGCACCATCTGGGTGTGCGCCTCCTGTTATCACTGCACCGTGCGCTGCCCGGCGGAGATCAAAATCACCGATTTGCTTTACGCGCTGAAACGCCTCGCCATCGAACGCAAGATCTTTCCGCGCAGGTTTCCCGTGTACATGTTGTCGGAAAGTTTTGTCGACATGGTGAAAACATACGGTCGCAATTACGAGCTGGGTTTGCTGCGCAAATACTTTTTGCGCACCCGGCCCGGCGTCATGCTCAGGCGCATGGGCGAAGGGCTGGCCTTGTGGCGGCGCAGGCGCTTGTCATTTCGCGCGGAAAGGATCAAGGGCATCGACGGCCTGCGCCGCATGATCAAAAAAGCCGAGACCTTCGACCGGCCCCGGGAATTGGTGCGGAAGGAAAGAATTACGGATGTGGTGGGGTATCAGACACTGGATGGCAAACAATAATGATCTCTGTTTCTGCTCTTACTCCTGCTCGTACTTGTACCCGCTTTTCAATATATGCTTTAACAGCGATCAAGAGCATGAGCAAGATAAAGAGTATGAGCAAGAGTTTATCGCGAGGCGGATCATGACCTACACCTACTACCCCGGTTGCAGTTTGCATGCGACGGGCATTGCCTACGACAAATCGCTGCGTGCGGTGTTCCGCAAGCTCGGCCAGGAGCTGGTCGAGCTGGAGGACTGGAACTGCTGCGGCGCCACCGCCTACATGTCGGTCAAAGAAACCGTGGCGTTCACGATTTCGGCGCGCAATCTGGCCCTGGCGCAGAAAGCCGGCCACGATATTGTCGCGCCGTGCAGCGCCTGTTTTACTGTGCTCAACAAGACGCGCAAATTTCTCCAGGAACTGCCGGAACTGCGCCGCAACGTGAATGCGGCGCTGGCGGAGGGCAACCTGCAATACCACAATGGCCTGCCCGTCCGCCATCCGCTCGAAGTGCTGATCAACGATATCGGGCTTGATCGCATCCTCGCCGCGCAGAAGCGCTCGATTGCGGAGTTCAAGCCGGCGTGCTACTACGGCTGCCAAATCGTGCGGCCGGAGCGCGCCGTTCTCGAAGATCCCGAAGTGCCGAGGGCGATGGATATTCTCTTTGAAGAATTGGGCGCGCAGCCGGTTGACTATCCGCCAAAAGTGCGTTGCTGCGGCGGCATGCTGGTCGCGACCTGCGAAGACGTTGCATTGAAATTATGCCACGAGCTGTTGGAGTGGGCGCAAATCGGCGGCGCCAACTGCATCGTCGTCACCTGCCCCATGTGCCAGTCGAATCTCGATCTGCTCACCCGGCGGATCAACCACAAGATGGGAACGGATTATGCTTTCCCGATTTTGTACTTCACGCAGCTTCTCGGTCTGGCACTGGATTGCACCCCGGAGGAAGTGGGCCTGGAACATGGATTGGTCCCGATCAAAATGAAAGTGACCGATCTGCCGGTTCCGCTGGCGGGACGAAGCAACGGGAAACAGTTTCGTAGTGGACCCTTCAGGGTCAGGGCCTGAAGGCACTATTACGAAACCCTTTCAAGCAGGAGTGTCAGGAGATTGACCATGAACAACCATGACATCCGCATCGGCGTTTACGTTTGCCACTGTGGCGTCAATATTTCCTCGACAGTTGACGTTGAAGCCGTGCGCGATTTTGCGGCGCAGCGGCCGGGCGTGGTGCAGGCGCGCGATTACAAATTCATGTGCTCCAATGCCGGCCAGGATTTGATCAAAAAGGACATCAAAGAGAACGGCATCAATCGCGTCGTCGTGGCCGCCTGCTCGCCGTTGATGCACGAGCTCACATTTCGCACCGCGGCACAGGACGCCGGCCTCAATCCCTATCTCGTGCAAATCGCCAACATCCGCGAGCAATGCGCGTGGGTTCACGACGACAGGAACGAAGCGACCCTCAAAGCCAAAAGTTTGGTGAGCGGCGCGGCTTCGCGCGTGCGCTTTCATCGACCATTGGAACCGTTGCGCGCCAGGATCAATCCCGCCACGCTCATCGTTGGCGGCGGCATCGCCGGCATTCAAGCCGCGTTGGAAATCGCCGAGTCCGGCAATCCGGTTTATTTGGTCGAACGCGATTCCACCATCGGCGGGCAAATGGCCAGGTTCGACAAGACTTTTCCCACGCTGGATTGCGCCGCCTGCATTTTGACGCCGAAAATGGTTGCGGTGAGCCATCGTGAAAATATTCATTTGCTGACCCTGAGCGAAGTCGAAGCCGTCGAAGGCCATGTCGGAAATTTCAAAGTGCGCGTGCGCACCCGGGCACGCTATGTCACGCCGGATTGCACCGCGTGCGGGGAATGCGTCAAGGTTTGTCCGGTGCATGTGCCCAGTGTCTTCGATGAGCTGCAATCCGAGCGTACCGCCATTCATCGCGCCTTCCCGCAGTCCGTGCCCGGCACTTATGTCATCGAGAAGCGCGAGCGGCCGCCGTGCAAACAGGCCTGCCCGATTCACCAGGATGCCGCCGGCTACATCGCGCTGATTCGCGAGGGCCGCTTCGCCGAGGCCTGCAAGCTCGTGCGCCGCGAGAATCCGCTGCCCTTCATCTGCGGCCGCGTCTGCTATCATCCCTGCGAAGCCGAGTGCAACCGCGGCAGCGTCGATCAGCCCCTGGCCATTCAGAACCTCAAACGCTTTCTGATGGATTGGGAGCGCGATCATATCCGCGAAGTTGAACCGCCGCCGCCGGAGAATGATTATCCGGAAAAAGTTGCGATCATCGGTTCGGGCCCGGCGGGGTTGACCGCGGCGTTCGATCTCGCGCGCCGGGGTTACAAAGTCACGGTCTTTGAAAGACACAATGTGGCGGGCGGCATGCTGGCGGTCGGTTTGCCGCCTTATCGCTGCCCGCGCGACATCGTGCAGCGCGATGTTGATTACATCCGCAGGCTGGGCGTGGAAATTTTGACGGGCCGTGAGCTGGGCAAACACTTCACGCTGCCGGATTTGTTGAGCGATCAGCCCGGCTTTGGATTCAAGGCGGTTTTTCTGGCCACCGGCGCGCACAAAGGCTTCGCCTTGAATGTTCCCGGCGAAGATTTGCTGGGCGTCATTTCCGGCGTCGATTATTTGCGCAACATCAACCTCGGCCTGGGGCAAACCACCGGCCGGCGGGTCGCGATTGTCGGCGGCGGCAACACCGCCATCGATGCAGCGCGCACCGCGCGGCGCGAAGGCGCGGAGGTCACACTTCTTTATCGCCGCACGCGCGAGGAGATGCCGTGTGAAGAAGACGAGTTCGATGATGCCGTCGCCGAGGGCGTGAAATTTCATTATCTCATTGCGCCGGTCGCAATCCTCGGCAGAAACGGCCGGGTGCGCGGCCTGAAATGCATTCGCATGGAGCTGGGCGAGCCGGATGCCAGCGGCCGGCGGCGGCCGATCCCGATCCCCGGCTCCGAACACGAATTGGAATTCGATCAGGTGATCACCGCGATCAGCCAGCAGCCGGATCGCAGTTGGTATGGCAACGACGGCCCGGCGTCCGCCGGCAATGGCAAATCGCAACTGGCTTTCACCAAGTGGGATACCATCGTGGTGCACACGGAATCGATGCAGACCGACATTCCCGGCGTGTTTGCCGGCGGCGACGTGGTGCTCGGACCCTCGACGGTCGTGGAATCAATGGGCCAGGGCCGGCGCGCCGCGGAAGCGATTCACAAATATCTGCGCGGCGAGCCGTTGCGCGATTTCACAACACACATCCCGCCGGCGAATCCGCGCAGGTCGTTCGAGAGCCGGCCGCACCCGTATGCACCCAAATACGAAGACATTCCGCATGCGCCGCGCGTCGCGATGCCGCAGCGCGAGGCTGCCGAACGCATTCGCGATTACAAAGAAGTCAACCTTGGCTACAGCGCCGAACAAGCGCGGCAGGAGGCGGAACGCTGCCTCAACTGCGGCGTGTGCGTCGAATGCTACGAATGCGAGCGCGTGTGTGAGCCGAAAGCGGTCATGCACGGCATGGTTGACCGGATCAGCGAAATCGAGGTCGGCCAAATTTTGGTGGCGACCGGCTATCAGATTTTCGACGCGCGCAAGATGTCGCAATATGGTTATGGCCGCTACGACAACGTGCTTTCCAGTCTCGAATTCGAGCGCATGCTCAGCTCGACCGGCCCGACCGGCGGCAGGATTCTGTGCAGGAACGGCCAGCCGCCGCGGGCAATCGGCATCATTCATTGCATCGGCTCGCGCGATGAGAATCACCATCGCTACTGCTCGCGCGTGTGCTGCATGTATGCGTTGAAATTTGCCCATCTCGCCAAAGAGCGCACCCATGCCGAGGTTTATCAATTCTACATCGACATGCGCGCGTTCGGCAAGGGTTACGAGGAATTTTACAGCCGCGTGCTGCGCGAAGGCACGACGGTGATTCGCGGCAAAGCCGCCGAGGTGGTCCCGGCGCGCACCAGCGGCAAAGCCAATGGCGCACCCGGCCATCTCGTCATTCGTTGCGAAGACACGTTGATCGCCCGCCATCGCGAGATTCCGGTGGACATGGTGGTGTTGTGCAACGCCATTGAACCGCGCAGCGATGCCGGCCATGTCGCGCATTTGTTCTCCTTGAGCCGCAGCCCTGACGGGTTCTTTTTGGAAAGACATCCCAAACTCGATCCGGTCGGCACGACGATGGATGGTGTCTACCTCGCCGGTGCCTGTCAGGGGCCCAAGGACATCCCGGATGCCGTGGCGCAGGGACAGGCCGCGGCGGCGCGCATTCTCTCGCTGATCAGCAAGGGTGAAACGCTGATCGATCCGATCCGCGCCTCGATCAATCACGACCTGTGCAGCGGCTGCCGCATTTGCAACAACCTGTGCCCGTATGAAGCGATCTCGTTCGATGAAGAGGAACAAGTCTCCACGGTGAATGAAGTTTTGTGCAAAGGCTGCGGCACCTGCGTCGCGGCGTGCCCGGCGGGCGCGATCACCGGCGCGGGTTTTTCCGACGAGCAAATTTTTGCGGAATTGGAAGGCGTTTTGGTGTAAAAAAGACGAGGCCATGAGTGAATGGAAGAGCAGGTGAGCAGAGAGCCCCAAAAGTATGAGGTCACGCTCTTCGATAATTCTCCCCAAAACAACTTTAGTTGGGAAAGAGGTTGAGGGGACCGGAATCTGTTCCTGATGGCGGGGTATGAGTATCAGGATCGAGGCGGCAAGGGAATGCCCTCGAAGATCTTGCTGACCGGCAACTCAAAGCCCGGCAGCCGATCGGGCGCGGTGAGGAGGTCGCGGACGCTGTATTTGCCCGTGGTGGTGCAGACCAGCACCTCGCGGGTAATGGTGATGACCAGCCATATCATTTGAGTACCTTGCTCGAGATAGGCATCGACTTTGTTCATCACCTGCATAAAATTGTCTTCTGGAGAAATGATTTCTATGACCAGGTCAGGCGCCAAGGCTGGAAAGCGATGTGGATCATCAGGAACACGCTCGTTTTTCACAAAAGCGACATCGGGAATGCGCGACTGATCCGGAAGTTCCGGCCAAAGACGGAAGTTGGTTTCGGTCACCAGATCGCCGATAGGATGCTCTTCCAGGTAGCGATCAAGTTTGGAAATGAACCTTGTCTGGCTCTTGCCATGAGCATAGTTTGCCATTTTGTAAACCACCTTTCCGTCATAAAGTTCGGCGGGACAAGGAAGCGAGGTTCCCTCCAGCTCATCGACGGTAACATCGGTGCGCTGCTCAATGGGAATGTCATGGCGGGTGGAAAGGGTAGCGGGCTCGTTTTGCGATGCTCGAGATACGTTGATATTTGTCATGGCAGCCATGCGTCTCGCCCTGCGGATTGGTTTCGCTCTGCGATTGCAACCGGTGGAATGGGTGGCGAACATCGACAACGCGATTGAAGGATATGGAAATCCCGCTTGCAAGGCAATGGAATTTTTGTCACGACCCCGTGAGGTGAATCATGACAAGCGCAACCATGCCGCAACCCACGACGATGGCGGATGAAAAAGTGACGACGCCCTGGCAGCCGAAAATCGTGGCCTTTCTGTGCAATTGGTGCAGCTACACCGGCGCAGATTTGGCCGGCATCTCGCGCATCAAATGGTCGCCGGCGGTGCGCATCATCCGCATCATGTGCAGCGGCCGGCTCGATCCCACCTTCGTCGTCAAGGCTTTTCAACTCGGCGCCGACGGTGTGATTGTCTCCGGCTGCCATCCCGGCGATTGTCACTATCAGGAGGGCAATTACAAGGCGCTGCGGCGTGCGCTTCTGCTCAAACGGCTGCTCGCCGGTTTCGGCATCGATCCGCGGCGTCTGCGCCTGGTCTGGGTCTCGGCCAGCGAAGGCGAGCGCTGGGCGACCATTTGCAATGACATGACGGAACAAATCCGCAGCCTGGGCCCGTTGCAGCTGGAAACTATTTTGTAGTAGCGCCTTCAGGCGCACGCGCGTTGGAGTGCAAAACAATCCCAGCATTTGACGAATTATTGCCTGACGCGTTGCGCCTGAAGGCGCTACTACGAAAGTTCAAGGTGAAACCATGAACAACGCACAATCATCAAATCCAACCTCCAGGCCGAAACTGGCGCTCTATTGGGCCGCCTCCTGCGGAGGCTGTGAAATCGCGGTGCTCGACATTCAAGACAAGATTTTGGACGTGGCGGCGTTTTTCGATCTCGTCTTTTGGCCGGTGGCGATCGACGCCAAAATCAAAGACGTCGAGGCCATGGACGATCGGGCCATCGATCTCTGCCTGTTCAACGGCGCCATTCGCACCTCGGAAAACGAGCACATGGCGCAATTGCTGCGCCGGAAGGCAAAGATTCTTGTGGCGTTCGGATCGTGCGCTTGCGAAGGATGCATTCCCGCGTTGTCCAACACCACCACCCGCCAGGCAACCCTGGATTGGATTTACCGCGACTCGCCTTCGACCGTCAATCCCGAAAATGTGCGGCCGCAAACCGCCACGGACACGCCGGTTGGAAAGCTGGCACTGCCGGAATTTTGGGAAACAGTGCGCGCGCTCGACCAGGTGGTGGAGGTCGATTATTACGTTCCCGGCTGTCCGCCGCAGGCACATCAGATTTGGGCGGTGCTGGAAACGGTGATGGACATCATGAAGAATGGGAAGCCGCTGCCACCGCGCGGCCTGGTTCTCGGCGCCGGCAATAAAACCTGCTGCGATGAATGCCCGCGCACGCGGGAGGAAAAGAAGATCAAAAAATTCGTGCGGCCGCACGAGATCATTCCCGACCCGAATCGCTGCCTGCTCGATCAGGGCATTCTGTGTTGCGGCCCGGCCACGCGCAGCGGTTGTGGCGCGTTGTGTCCCGCCGTTGGCCTGCCGTGCCGTGGCTGCTACGGCCCGCCGCCGAATGTGCACGACCAGGGCGCGAAGATGATCTCCGCGCTGGCCTCCGTGATCGACTCCGAAGATCCCGAAAAGATCGACAAAATTCTCGACGGCATCGTCGATCCGGTGGGCACATTCTATCGCTTCTCGATGGCGAAGGCGACGCTGGGACGGGTGCAGTTCAACGGGAACCGTGCCCGAGGAAAGGCAATGGCGGCCCACTGAACCCTGCTGTTGTTGTCGTGCCAACTGATAAAAGTGAGGCGGATCATGCAACGCATCCAAATAGATCCCATCACCCGACTCGAAGGCCATGGGCAGATTGACATCTTCCTCGATGACCACGGCGAAGTTGCCGACTGTTTTTTCATCGTGCCCGAGCTGCGCGGGTTTGAAACATTCTGCGTCGGCCGGCCGGTGGAGGAAATGCCGCGCATTACCACGCGCATCTGCGGCGTGTGCAGTGAAGCGCATCACATGGCCGCCGCCAAGGCGTGCGACGCGGTGTATCATGTCGCGATCCCGCCGGCGGCGAAAAAGCTGCGCGAACTTTTGTACTCCGCTTTTTTCACCGGCGATCACGCCACGCATTTTTATATTCTCGGCGGGCCTGATTTCGTCATGGGCCCGGAGGCGCCGGTGACGGAAAGAAACATCATCGGCATGATCGGCAAACTCGGCGTCAACGTCGGCAGGAAAGTGATCGGCGCGCGCGCGGCGGCTCACGAGATTGTGAAAATTCTCGGCGGCAAAACCATTCACATGGTCAGCTCCCTGCCGGGGGGCGTCAGCAGGGGCGTGACAGTGGAGGAGCGGGATCGGATCGTGACTCTGGCCAATCAGCTTGTCGAGTTCGCCAAATTCACCCTCAAAATGCTCGATGACATCGTGCTCAAAAATCAGGCCTATGTCGATCTCATCCTCTCCGACACCTACACACACAAGCTGCACTCGATGGGAACGGTGGACGAGAACAATCACGTCAATTTTTACGACGGCAAAATTCGCGTGGTGGACTGTGACGGCAGGGAGATCGTCAAATATCATGGCAGCGAATATCTGCAGCACGTTGCCGAGCACGTGGAGCGGTGGTCATATTTGAAATTTCCCTTTCTCAAAGCCAAAGGCTGGAAAGGCTTTGTGGAGGGCATGGACAGCGGTGTTTATCGCGCGACACCACTGGCGAGATTGAATGCCGCGGAGGGCATGGCCACGCCGCTGGCGCAGGCCGAGTATGAACGCTTTTACGAGACGTTGACCGGCGATCGCTCCGGCCGCACGCCGGTGCACCAAACGCTCGCCACGCACTGGGCGCGCGTCGTCGAGCTGGTCTATGCCGCCGAGCACACCCTGGAATTGGCCAAGGATGAAGAAATTCTCAGCCCCAACCTGCGCACGATTCCGACGGCAACGCCCGACGAGGGTGTGGGCCAGGTTGAAGCGCCGCGCGGCACACTCACACATCATTACCTCACCGATGAGCGCGGCATTCTGCAAAAAGTCAATCTCATTGTGGGCACCACCAACAACCATGCCGCCATCAGCATGGCCATTAAAAAAGCCGCGCAGGGATTGATCAAAAAAGGCGTGGAGATCACCGAAGGCCTGCTCAACAAAATCGAGATGGCTTTTCGCGCCTATGATCCCTGCTTCGCCTGCGCCACGCATTCGCTGCCCGGCCACATGCCGCTGCTCGTCCGGCTGCGCGCGTCGGACGGGACGATCCTGGCGGAAAAAAGTCGCGAGTAGCAAATGGAAAACGGAGGGGGTGGCCCCAAATCACACTTCGCAGCCCGCCTGCAGTAACTGGCTGCTCGCTTTGTCCCATACGTCCGGAATGGCCGTTTCCGTGCGCTGGTGTCTTTCTGCCGGACAACAGATCGGCTTTGCCGGCCGGTGAATTTTTTTGCGGGATGCCGGGCGCCGGGTGACCCTTGACACACAGCTCGTCGGTGACACGCAATGAGCAAAAAGGCTTGCTCGCGGCCCGCAGTCGTTGATGACATTTCAAGCCCGGCATGGCCGGATTCGTTGGAAAGTCGCGCGCCGCCTGCTTGATCAGGCTGTTCGACTGTTGATTGAGCTTTTCCAGGCTTTTGGTGAAGGTGTCAGCGATGATGAAGTGCATGGGCCTCCATGCATTTTTCAGACGTCAGGGTGTTGGTTTCTCAGATGCGGCGAGTGCGAAGAGCATGGACAATTTGATAACAGGGCCGTTTACTCCTCTTTTCGATCTCGTGTTCCCAGACTCGGATAACCTTCCAGCCCTTTTGACGCAATATGCGATTGACCCTGCGGTCGCGCGCCTTGTTCGAATCCAGCTTCCTTTTCCAAAACGCGCGGTTGTTGCGCGGCATGTTGCAATGCTTGGGGCAACCATGCCAGAAACAACCATCCACGAATACAACGACCCGCTGCTGCGGAAAGGTGAAGTCCGGTTTTCCGAACAGCGGATAATTCCTGCGCCAGCCGGTGATCTTGTGTTTGCGAAACAATTTGATCATTGCCAGCTCGGTTTCCTTGTTGCCGCTCGAGCGAATGCGTGACATCACCTCTGAACGCTTGGCTTTGGTGAAAACGTCGGCCATGATCTCAGCTCAATTCGTGAAAAAAGCCAATCGAGGAATTTTGTGGCGTGCCAACCAGCATGGCGCGATCCAACAGGCGATTGCCCTCCTCACAGGAAGTTTCCGGCAACAGCGCGCAGCCATGACAGGCGGCAAGATTGGCGTTGTCCGCGCCCTGTCCCACACTCTCGATGCACACCGGATCGGATGAGCACCAACCGGCCTTGTGCAACGCCCGCAACAAAACCGTTTCGAAACGGCCGGGCTTTCCCTGCCGGACCAGCCCGCCCATCGTTCCCTCGGAATCTCCGGAAGCCGTGTAAATCAGAATACCCTGCATTGGATGCGTTTGATCGGTGAAATCGCAATAAATTCTTTCCCGCAACGAGGCACTGCCATAACCGCAATCAAAACTCAACTGGTTGATGAGCACGTGCGCCAGGGTGTGCATCAAAACAAACTTGGGACGAATCGGGCGCACCTCCTGCTTACGGGTGCTGCGTCCCTGGTTGTAATAATGGTTCAATTGTTCGATGCGTTCGGAGATTTGATGATGAGAGTTTTGCCATCGCTCGAGCGCTGTTGCGTCGAGTTCGAGAAAGATGCCTTCGCCACGTACCACCATCGCCGGCAGCCAGTCAATCCCGGGATCGAGCTTGAGCGGCTGCATGCGCATACTGTCGAGCCGGCCATCCGGGGGAAGAAGGCGGGTGAATCCGGCGAGCGCGCGGGTTTCCCGCAATTTGTGAACAAGGCATATTTTCGAGAAAAAATGCCGAATCTCAGCGCGATATTTTTTGAGATCGGCAATCTCAATCAACAAATCAGTCTGCGCTCCGCCGCGGCCCGAGATCACCGCTTCATATTCCGTGTGACGGTATTCCTCCTCGCTTTGTGCCTGCACGGCGGAGGGAACGGGCATGCCGTCGAGTTTGCGCTGTGCCGCGATCAGTAAATCTTCCAGCTTCAAATTCAACATGCCAGCAACGACCTCACAACGCGTGCGATCAATCTTGCCATCGACCAAACCGGACGAGAGTTGAGACCAAATCCTTGGAATCTCCAGTGCCTTGATAATGTTTCGCTCGCTTTCCTCCGCCCACAACGGCAGATAGATCGAGCTGACCACATAAGGAAAATAAACGTTTGAAGCGCCGCGCTGAACGACCCTGAGAAATTCTCCGCATTGTGGCGCCTTCTTCTCAAATTCACCGAGCCAGGGGCGCAAACCCCGGCAGTCATATCCCATGCGATGCAGCGCGCCACCTTTCTGTTCGTCAAAATCAAATACTCCACCCATGTTGCGCTTCAGACCGCACGAGCATTCAATGGTGATGCCGGTCAACGCCGCCGAGGAGCGCCCGGCGCGCGCCCGTAATTTGCAATCCGGTTTGGCAGACGCGTCGCGATGCACCCATTCCATGAACGGAAAATCCTCGACGTGGCCGCGATTGCAAACCGCCACAAAGCGCATGGGTATGAGAAATGGCCGCTTATTCTCGGGCTTGTCGGCGCAGGTTTGCTGTATATAACGCCTGCCGGCGCAGCGCTGTCGATTTCCAAACAGCGGCAGCAATTCCATGCCACCGCAATGATGGCAATAATGCCAGCGCGGAAATCTCACAAAGGGAATTTTTTGATTGGCGTGCCGTTCACCCATCACCGGGTCGCGAAAGTCGGGTGGCAGACGAAAGTGGCTCACGTCCAGTCTTGCCTGCAAACGCTCTTCAATGACTCCCCATCCGGAATCAGGCGGGCATTCCTCCTTCGCATACGGCCAGACATCCAGTCCGGCCGTCATCAACGATTCATCATTTGGGAAATCCACCATGGCGCCAATGCCAAATGGAGTGATCAATTGGCCGCGCCTGATGGGTTTGATGGCGGGCATCCTTCAATCCTCGTTGTAAATGTAATTCCTGACAACCCCTGCTTCACAACCGGCATCCACGTTTCGCATTGAGCTGGGTGTTGGCAGGGAACGGCCGTCCCACTCCGTGCGTACTTGGGAGCCGCTGGGATACATCAGCGGCGTTTGATCCAGCGGCGGGCCGAAATGCCCGTACAATGGCGGTGGAATGAGCCGCCAGTTGCCGACAACCTCCTCAAGTACCTTTTTAGTGGAATCGAATTCTTCCGGGTCAACCGCCTGCACTCTCTGCAAAATCAGCTTTTCAATTTCCTGAAAAAGCGCATCAGGCGGTGCGGGTTGAGGCCGCCGGCGCACCTCCTCATCACCCCAATATCGCGCCAGCGTCACAATCTGGGCATGCAGGGCGCGCTCGAGCACCGGTATGGCAAACGGCGTGACGCTGGTCGGTTCCACCCAGCGATAAAAGCTTTGATGATAGGAGCGAAAATGCTCGTAGTGTGAACGATCACGCGGTTTGGCAACGTTGTAAACGGTGACCACCAAACCCGGCCCGGAGTCGCTGCGGCCAACCCGGCTGGTGGCCTGGATGTATTCCGAAGTGGTTTTGGGCTGACCAACAACAGTCATAAGCCCAAGGCGCGGTACATCCAGCCCCACCTGAATCATATTGGTGGCAAGACAAACATCCACCACTCGTTCATTGCTTTCGCCGGTGTGCGGTTCGAACAACTGTTGCAGAGCTTCACTAATGCGGACGCTTTGAATGCGGCTGGTGAGTTCGAGGTCACGATTGATAAAACGGCGGCGATCCGGTTCGTTGGAATCGGGCTCGGGCCTGCGGATGTTCAAACGATCCCAAACCGCGTTGAGGTATTCACGAATGTCCGCGCGAATCAACGTGGCAGCATGGCCCAACTCCCGAAGGCTGTTGAAGTAGGCCATCAAGGTCCAGTAAGGATCGAGTAATGCCGGATCGCTGACCTCGCAACATTTCACTGCTTGCAGCAATGCCGCCATCACCCGAATTTGCGCGGTAACATGAGATGACAGCGCCGAGGCAAAAACCCCGATGTACACTCTTCCCGGCACCTCGGTTTTTTCAATGGCGAAGAATGAATCACCGGCCCGTAATGCCTGTGGTGGAAACAAGGAAACTTCTCTGGCGTAGAGGGCGCGCACTTGTTCCTGCGCCCGGCAGATGGTGGCCGTGGAAGCAACAATCTTGGCCGGTATTTTCCTTCCGTCTGCGTCACGAGTGCAAAGCGCATCGAGCGTGCCTTCATAATGGCCAACCATGGAACCAAGCGCGCCGGAAATCAGATGCAGCTCATCCTGAATGATCAAATCCGGCGGCGAGATGGCGCCTGCGGTGTCCAGCCCAAACAGGCTGCGAGCTTCCGGATACCAGGGCAGCAACGCAAACTTGTCAACGGTGCCGATCACCAGAGTGGGCCGGTGTTGATAAATGGCCTCGTCAATGACATGCACGGGGAGTCCGTCATTCCCGCTGAAATCGCAGTTCTGGTCTTCACAACAGAATTCAACGCGCCGGGGTGCCGCTTTGAGTTTGTAGCCCGGAGTTTTTGTGCCGCGTCCGGATTTCACCGGACCCATTTGCGCGCCACACCATGGACAGTTCAGCAGAATGAAGAGATTCTCGGGCTCTCCATTCAACAGCTTTTGCAGCGCCTTGACCGCGCTGCGGTCGCCCTCCGATTGTTTGTTGGGCGTCACTTCGCCGCCGACCCACAATCCGATGGATATGGGTGCGCTGCCGAGAATTTCCAGATGGGAGCGGCGAATCAGCTCGCAGGCGCAAATTAACGATGCGGCGCGCTGAAATTGCTGCGTCGTCAACAGCCGCAGGGTGTAGCGCATTAGAACGGTGGTGCCACAGTTGTCCGGATTTGTGATTCGCCGCCAAAACAGGGTAAACGCAGTCAAGCCCAGATAGGCCTCGGTTTTGCCACCGCCGGTGGGAAACCAGATGAGATCGACGATTTTGCGTTCATCGCAATCCGGTTGAGTCATGGCCCGCAGATTCATCAGGATGAACGCCAGTTGAAACGGCCGCCATTTGCCCCTGGTTGGTCCGGGGTTGCTCAAATCCGGAGGCTGGTACGACTTTTCGAGAACAAGCTCGCCGTCCCTGGCTTTCCATTCGCGTTTGTGATTCGCGGCAAGATCGTAATGCACCTGTTGCTGCAACATCGCCTGATTCATCCATGCGAAGGCCCTGCGGATTTTCGGCTGTTGAAGCAGCGATACACCGGTTACAATGCGCTTGTGGCAGTCACGGCATTTTTGCAAATGTTTTTCAGCAGTGTTTTTAAGGTCTGTAGGAAAGGAGGGATTCCGGACTTCCTTCTCCCTGCTTTCGATCCAGGCAAGATATTCATCTGCGAGACGGCGGCAGAGCTGCAAGGCCTTGTCATCCTTCTCATCGGCGAGTTGCTGCATCGCCAGCTCCAGGCCCTCGATCTCGTTGGGAAGGATGGGTTTCACCTCATAAGTCGGCAGGGTTTCCGTCCAGATTCTGTTGGTTGTGGTCAATTCACCGTCCGGCCAGTTGGCGGCGCAGCCGTGCCCCACGGCAAACGTTTTCCGATGTCGATACAACAAGCGGAGCGAGGCTTCTTCCTCATCCTCGCTTTCTCCGATTCGCTCGGGATATTCCAGAAAGCAGGAGCCACCATCAGCATCCATCACCTCGAAGTGGCATTGGAAAAAGCAATTCTCATCCTTTGGCTTTCCGGTTTCGGAAGCATTGCGATTGATCAGGGTGAAGGTGATGATTCGCTCGCGATCGGTATTGGTGCCATGAACATGCAGGCGGCTGAACAAGTGGAATTCCAATTTTGATTCAGCACTTCCGGTTTCCAATTCATATTTTGCAACGACGGGCTTGTTAACCAGGAAAGGGGAGCAATCAATCAATTGCTCGCTTTCAATTTTGCTGCGCCAATAGTGATCGAGAAAATTTCCTTTTGCGTCCTGTCTGCCAAGCCCTGAAACAGCCATTTTTTCGTAACGGCCCGCACTGACTTTGACTTTCAAAAATTTCGGCAAGAGCACCAGTGCACTCAGGCCCATGGCGCTGGGCAAATATTCATTTGCACGATTGACTTCCTGTTCGGGAAATTCATCGAGTTCTCCGCGTGCGCTGTTTGAGGATGTTTCCTCCTCCGGCTCATCCCCTTCGGCAGGAGCGCTTTCCGCCGCATTGACCTCCTCATCGGTTGCAACTTCCGCCTGCTGGACCTGTGCCTTCATGGGAAACAAAACCCCGGCGCTGTAACGAAGCCGGGGCGGATCCTGTGGCCGCAGGATTTCCTCGCGGTTGATCTGGATGGCCGGATATCCCGGATCCGGGCCGACAAGCTCACGGCGCAGAAATTCGACGATTTCCGCCCTGACTTCCGCAGGATTGTTCATGGCGATTTACTCCAACCTTCCTCGAGTTTTCGTGCAACAGCCTGTTTAACGAATGGTTTCGTCTGCTCATGCAAAAGAACAATCAGGAGACTGCGCGCGCGTGACATTCCAACATACAAAAGTGATTGTGATTCCCTGCCTTCAATGCGATCAACATCGCACAGAACGACCACCGGGCTCTCCATGCCCTTGAAAGCCTGAATGGTGGCAAACGAAATGATTGAAATGTGGGACCTTTCTGGTTTGACAGCGCCAACCTCCACCAAACGAAATTCCGACTCATCCACCAACTGGGAGGCACAGGAGTTTTCGAACCTCAATCTGGAAAGGACCACGACTTCATCAGCTATTACACCATCCCGCAAAAGTCCTCGAAGAGTTGCACTCAAAACAGCAGCCTGTTCCCCGTCGGAATGGTAATAATGATAGTCAACCGCCGGCCCCTCGACTTGTCCCATGCGATATGGTGGGGATTCAAAACCTGAAAGCAGGGCGGTTTCCTCTCCAATGCGACGGGTATTGCGGCAATTCAAACGCAGGCTTCCTTTCGCATAATCACGACAAAACTGTTTAACAGTTCTTTCAATTGTTCACGGGAGGAATTCTCAAAAATTGCCTGGCGTTGAAAATCACCGAAGATCGCCCATCGTCCACCAGCGAGGCCACCTTTCAACCAGACATTGACCACCTCCAAAATACTTTGCTTCAACAAATCCTGTGCCTCATCAATCACAATCACATCATACGGCTCATTCAGTTCCTCCAGGGCCAATTGCCCGTAAAATGGATAAATGTCATGAAACAGCTCGTCACCAGAATGTCCCTGTTCCTTCCCGGCAAATTCACCGGCAAACGATGAACGCAGGATGGTTTCACGCAAAAACTGATAGTATCGACCGCCCTTCAAAAAATTCTGCAATGCAGATTCTGCGATTCTGGCACGAAACCAATCGCCCAGTAATTTATTGTAGCAGAGCAACAAGGTGCGATGCCCGGCACGGGTTGATCTCCTGGCATATTCCAGCGCCAGCATGGTCTTGCCTGTTCCTGCGGCTCCCTCAAACAGGCAGCGTTCATTGTCAGCCAGAAGGTCCAGCGCCTCGTACTGCTCCTCGGTCAATTTTAAAAGCCGTTCTTCTGTTTCGTGCACCAAAGTTGACTTTGTGACTATTGCCTCGAAATCGGGACGCAGAAACTGGCGGATCGATCTTATGGTCGCGAGGCTGGGTTCCATAACGGAATCTGGAAGTCCCAGCTTCTTGCGCTGTTCCCTTGCCATGCGTTTCAGGGCAACGGATATGGGACGTTGCAAATCATTCTGGTCAATCGTCTCCCATGGCTCCCACTCCGGTGATTGCATGGTGAAACGGATGTCCGGGAAAATTACGCCGCAGCCGAAGACGGTGGTCACAGCCGGGTGGGCCGCGTCGAAATTTTTCTCAACGGCATTTTTTACTGCGAACATTCCTTCGCGAACTTGCATGAAAGGGCTGCGCTTCATCTGCTCAGTTTTGTCTTCACGACTGGTGGTTGTCCAAACGCCTTCGTGACACGCCACACGGCCACCCTTCACCTCCAGACAAAAAACACCGCCACCGGGGATGAGAACAATGAAGTCGATCTCACCATAGGGCTTGTGCCCGCGACGACTCAAGCCGAGGGAATGAATGACCGTCCAATCCCTCGTGTCTGGAACGTTGGCAAGCAATTCAAAAATCTTGCATTCGGCCGCGCTGACGGTTGATTCGCCCGGTTGTGCCGGAATCATTTTGGCCATGGGTCACGACAACCAATTTGCTAGACCTGCTGATTTATCCCATTGCAGCTCATTAACTTTTAACTTGGAATATGGCTCAAACTCGGAACCGATGCTTTCGACCTGCACCACCCATGCAGTAACCAAATTATCGATATTAATGCGCGTTCCCTCTTCTCTTATTGCTTCAAGGTGCTCCGGCAGCTTGTGCAGCAAAACCTTTTTCAACCTCATGCCGGCGCTGAGATGCGCACTGCGTATTGTCTTTATGGCATGCCATATTTCATCAAGTTTACCGTCAAATTCAGTAAACCCGATAATTCTTGCAATCAATTCCAAATCCGTTTTTTGGCCCGGACCAATGCGAAAATCGTCGTTCAACCAGTTGGCCGCAGTTGCAAGGTTGAGTGTACCGCCAGCCTCCCGTATTTTGGCATGAAGCGTTTCCGGGGTGAAAAAACATTCATGCAAAGTGCGTTTCCACGTGCCTGCCAATTGTCGCAGTTTTGATGCTTTCTCCCCCAACATCAAATCAGCCATGGCCTGAATCACATCCTTGCTGCCGCCTTCCTTTAACACCACGTAATCTCCGACATTGATTTCGTCCACTTTGTGCAAGGGTATCTGCTGTTGCGCGGTTTTGTTGGAAGTGATAAGTCCGGTCACAACCGGCACTTTGTGACTTTCTGTGAGATATGCGAACGAATCACCGACAAAACTGACGTATTTCGCCGGAATTGTCTCCTCACCCTCGGAAAAGGTCGCCATGCCGCCTTTGCACGCAGACTTGATCCTTTGTTCAAATTCCCAGATTGAAAAAGCATTTGATAATTCCGGCTCATATACATCTTCATTGGATTTGACCGCTTCAGGCCAAACGAACTCGGTATTCGGGTCGAGTTTCAGCAGTTCAGTTTTTTCCTTACGACTCAAGGTTGGAAGATCGGGAAGCCGCCGAATTTTCTTTTGACATTGCTGCAGCCACCTGCCTTCAAAACGATACCCGATTACTTTAATGCATGGTGCCAAATATCTCCGGACAAATTTTTGGAAAACCTCGCTGCCGGGCCAGGTTACTGAAATGATGCAATCAAAAAAGGCATCCGGGGCATGGCTTGGAGAAAAAACGGGGAGTTTTTTTTCAATCCGTTTGGTCCAAGTTTGGAGTTTTTCAATTAGCTTGTTGCGCGCAAGAATCGCCACGTGACTTGAATTTCCGTCTTCAAGCGCCTGCAGGGTTTGAATGAGTCGACGCCCCTTCTCCTCGCCGATTTGTGTCGATGCAGAACAGGCGCTTTCAAACAGATCGCAAATCAAGGCAATCTTTTTGGATACAGACACATCCAGCCACATCCTGTTTATTGCAAGCTCTTTGCGAATCTCGGACAAGCCATCAAGAAACTGCTGACGTTCCTCCTCTGAAGGAGTTTGAACCAAGCCGGCAGTGTTGAGCAGCAAACCGTAAAGTTTTCCAGTCATTTTTTTCAATACATCAGTATTCTCTTTTTTCATGAAGGTATTCAAATCTTCAATGTGCCTGCCTATTTCATCCAAAACTTCATCTTCACAAACTATGGGCTCAATTTTGAGCAAGGCCTGGTTTGTCGCTGCTCTGGAGATAGGCCCCCAAAATCCATCATTCTCAACGACAGCAGTGGTTTTGGAACCGGCCATAAGTATTTCTTTCTCAGAAAGCCACCAAAACCTGCATCCGCGACTTGCCAAGTCCTGCATTTTGTCGACTTCATCGTGCTGTGCAATCATGATGAGATTTTGCGTTTTGCAGATTTCATCATAAGCTTGCAGATTCTTCAAGACCAGCCCCACCCCATTTGTAACAACCACCTTTGAATGTGGATCCGCAGATTGGCAAGCTTTTGCCAGTTTTTCAATTGAAGAAGTAATCGCTACGAGGGGTTCGCTGCCAGAGCCTTTGACATCCCAATTCTCGAGCTTTGCCACGGCGCCGTCATCATCAGTGGAGACTGAGCCAAATGGCAGCAGGGATGTCAGGGGCGGCATGTCTGCCAGACATGAACTGTTTTGAAGGCAAGTCTGATTCACAAAATCCTTGAATGAATTTTGATGATCCAGCAACAAAACATTGTTGGTAAACAGACTTTGATTTCCGAATGTGCTGACTCCAAGAAGATGGTCAAGCGGATGCTTTTCCATGACAGCCAGCTTGGTGGTTAATTTCCCCTTTGGGCGTTTACGCTCTGTTGGTTCCATCCTTAAAATGTCCGCAACTGGAAATGTCCGCCATGCCTCCTCATCCAGTATCCGAAGGCGGAAATACCTTTCTTTTTCAGGCCAAAATCCCTCGTATTCGAAGACATGCTCATTGGGATGAATACAAACCCGCTGCCCCGGAACAAATTTTCTTTCACAATAGCTTCGCACCAAGTCAGGGTAATTTTTCCGGAATCTCTCAAGTGCGAAAACAATGGAGACAATTTGCGCGGTGCATCCCCTGCGGGGCAGAACAAAGCAGCAGGGTGAAAACGACGCAGATTCCATTGCTGACAAAATGAGACCGAAAAAGAGGGGGAACGGCTCAGGTCTTGAGGATGATGCCGCCTGCAAACGCAATTGCGCCAGCAGAGGAAAGCGTTCATTAAGTTGGCGAATTATTTCGTCCATTTTTCACCCCAACAGGTGTTCCAACATCATATTTGTTTCGTTCGCTTTGAACCTCCTCCACCAGCTCCGGATAAAGATAACACATCCCGGCAATTGCCGCTTCGGTGCAATAGTACTCATTGTCCGCCAGTTCGCCCCGTTTGTACCTGCGCCGCGCTTCTTTTGCGACAGGGTTGAGAACAACCGGCCAGCCACTTTGAACATAATATGGATTGATGAGTCTGGGCTCGACATACTCAATCCCAAAGCCGTCTTTTTTGTCATGCAAGATTTCTGTGCCGTGTTCCAATGTACTATCCGGATGGAGTCCTGGATAGAGGAAGCCGATTGAGTACCATCCGCGCTTGAATTCCTCATTGGACAATCGATGCAGCCTTCGGTTGTCCGCTGCCCGAACCAACACCATTAACCATTCAGCAGCCTGAAAATGATCAATGGGCAGAGGCTCAAGCCAGAAATTGATCACCTTGTTTTTCTGCATGGCCTTTTCCAGATATGATTTTACCGCCACTCCCACCGCTTCGCCGACCAAAGGCGGCACGGCATTGCCAATCAGCCTGAACTGATGGGAACGCGTCACCGGAAACGCAAACCAGTCCGGAAAACTCTGCACGCGGGCGGCCTCGCGAGGGGTGAGCGAGCGGTTTTGCGTGGGGTGAATGAACATCAGGCCGTCCTTGTTCAAATGCGCCACGATGGTTGAACACAAACGGTTGCGATGCTGCCGGCAGTAGCGATCCTTGAAATTGCTTTTGTCGTAGGGAAACTCGAACTCGATGCCGCGCTGCATGGCGTGCAAACAGTTTTCCCCCTCGCGCAGCCGTTTGAAATCCCGCAGGTCACGTTCGAGATGAGGTCTGGCAAAATGCGCGGTCAACTTTTTTGCCTTTTGCACCTGCAAGACTTTGTACAGAAAATGCCGGCCGTATTTTTTGACATGTGCCCGGCGGCGTCGCATGTCATAATCCATTTCCTCCGCGCCGCCACCGGCTTTGAGCACCGGCAGGTCTCCAATCGCCTCGTCCAGCGTGACAATCCTCTTGCAGGTGGCGGGCATGAAGCCGGCATGAAAATATTCCAGGAAATCAAGTCTTGTACCGAAGATGAACTGTCGCTGCCGCTTTTGTGGCACGCCATAATCGGAAGCGGTGATCACCTGACCGTGCACCCGATAACCCAGCGCACGCGCCTCGCTTTGCACGCGCATGAAATACTCGCCACCGGCGGCGGATTTTATGCCGAGCACGTTTTCCATGACAAAAACTTTCGGGCGAAAGAATTCCACATATTTGAGAAACGGCTGATAAAGCTTGCGCCGCGGATCTTCCACCAGACGATGTCCGTGATTGGCGCCGTCGCGCTTGCGCACGGTGCTGAAGCCCTGGCAGGGCGGACCGCCAACGATGACATCTACAAATGCCGGCTTGATCAACCCGGCCAGCTCCTCCGGCCCGAATCCGGTCAGATCACGTTCGAGCACGCAGGGCACTTGCGGGAAATTTTGCCGGTAAACAGCAACCGCCTTCGGATCGGCATCAATGGCCGCCAGCGTGTGGAATCCGGCGCGTTCCATGCCCAAACTGAATCCGCCGCAGCCACAGAAGAGGTCAATGCAGTTGAATTGGTTTTTCATGGACGTTCAAGAGGACATGATCACATTCACAATGCTGTGGATGGGGCAATTTCACATCACATAGATACTGTTTGTGCCAGCTAACTGCAAGAATGGCGATTCCTTGTACCAGCATCTCCAATTCGCCATCAAACAAGGCAATAACGCGGTCCAGCGGGTGGCGCGCGCAAGGGCGTCGAACTCATCCGTCTGCATCGGTGGATACGACGTAATTTGGGGCAGGGCAGCCGGCTCCAGCAGCGAGCAATGTGATTCCCGTTCCCAGATAATCGTGTCCTCAGGAACGCCATCAGAATCGATGTACTCCAGCCTGACCAAATGGTAGATCCCATCAGTTCGGCTGTCAAATTCATTTACGGATGAAATAATCGCGCGGCGGCTGCGGACGGTGGCGAGCATGCCCACGCGGGGGTAAAAAACGCGGGTTGACTGCCTGACTCTCTGGTCATTGTTGCCAGTCAAAGGGAAGAAGCTGCTTCTTTGAATGAATATTGGACTCGTGCGCGTTCCTGGCGGATCGGCCTGTATTCCCCACATTCAGAATGTTTTGATCAAATATGCTTGCAAATCTGTAACAACACAAGATAATTTTCTGCAAAATTTCCCAGCGTGGTGGTCGTCCACGGATTCGCGCGGCCGCCGGCAAGCGGGAAAATCGCAATTGGCTGTTGATGCAGTCACCCCTCCTCCGTGTGCAGCAGTGAATCGTGAAAAACGGCGGACAAGATTTGAAGTGGCGGCCACATACCAAGGCGGACAGGGGAAAATGGCCCAACCAGCGGTTGCTTTTCTCGTTTGGCACGCCTCTTTTGCCGCATGGACAGCGGCGGTGGCTCCAAACTCAAAATGGCCGGGCCTCACTGCCTCGTTGCAGTCAGCTTTTGCTGGACGAGGGTGAGAGATGCCCCGGATCCTCTCGTGATTTACTGCCGCACATGTCCGGGTGAAAAACATGATCCAACTTCTGGCCGGCTCTCGTTTCCTCTGGCCGGAAGCCATCCCTGTTGCTTGAGTGCGCACCAGCGGCACGGTGCCAGAGTCGCGGGCCCAACCTGTAATAGAATTATCGAGTCCGCCATGTCCCCGTCGCCCGCCCCACCGCCGCCGCGCCGTGGATGGCTGATCTCCGCGGTCGTGGCGCTTGCCGCCCTCATCATCGAGGCGACGGGAACCTTGCCCGCCACTGGTATCCCCTCGGTGAACCACATCTTTCCTCTGGGTGAATCGCTGCGTATCTTTGCGCAAAATTCACCAGGAGGAGTCCCATGTGGCCTCGCAGACGGCGGGTGCGTCCCGCGGCGCGTCTTGCCCTC